>NZ_DIJR01000013.1:0-56387 GCF_002421245.1 Sphingobacterium sp. UBA5639 | reverse complement strand
ATAGGTGGTTTAAGGAGAGACTGTTTAATCTTTTGGTTATTCCAAAATGGCAATGAGTTTCCCCTGCTTCATTGCTCAAAACAAAACTAAGATCACCAAGACGGAGAAAAAAGAGCTAGTACTGAAAAAGTACCAGAAAAAAAATGCAAACAGCTAACATAAAGATTATTACAAATTAAATACAGCATTAAAAAGTACCTACAGGAGCGTACAATCGTCTTTAAAACAGCCAATTTTCGGGTATTACCCTACATTTTAGGCCCGGTCGATCACCGCAATCTGACACACAGCAGCTTCAAAAGCATCGCGGTTTCCCGCAGCCTTATTACGCACTTTTGTTCTATAATTATAAACTGTCCGAAGAGAATATCGAAGGAAACTTGCAATCTTCACAGAATCATCGATCCCTAATCGAATCAATGCGAAAATCCGAAGTTCAGTATTTAACAATTCAGTTTTTTTGGGATAGATTTTCTCGTCCTCCTGAAGTAAGGCATTGAATTCATCAACAAAGGTTGGATATAGATTTAAAAAGATACGGTCAAAATTAACATAGAGTTGCTGCACCTCTCTTTCTTCCATTTGCGTTGACTTTAACTGTTCGCGTAAGGCATCCCACTGCTGATTCGTCGCTTTTTTCAACAGTGCTTTTCTGATATCTTCCATTTTATCGATATAACTCGAACACATATCAAAGAATTGCGCAATATATTCTTCTTTAATATGATTGGATTCAGATAATTTAAGGTTAGTCTGGTTTATTTCATCATTCAATGATCGAAGTTGTTGGTTTGTAGCCGATAATTCCGATCGTATCCTTCTCAAATGTTGCACTTGTCTATAAATAATGACAAGTCCAATGATTACACCAATCAATAAAATACTGACGATAATGACCAAGCCTACCAGTTGCCGATTTTGGCTACTGATTTTCTGCTGATAGGCGGCATTGATTATAGGATAAGAAGAGGTACCTTCAATAATGCGATACCGCACTTTACATAACATCGCATCGTCTATGGCTTTTTCAATAAACTGAAAAGCGCGATCGAAATCCTGTTGGTCGTAATACGTTAGCGCCAGATCATGAAAAGATGCGTTGTCGCGATTAGCCATTTCAATATCTGCACTGGCTGATATGGAAAGATAGTAAATTTGACTTTTTGTATCCTTTTCATATTTGTAAATGAGCCCCATAAAATAGGCTATCAGCGCGCGCTGCTCAATATCCTTTTTGTTCTCATTCCAGAGGACCAACAATTGCTTTTTAGCATCCTCACGATTACCATTAAAAAGTGTTTTTATAGCAATGGTTGTACGATACTCCAAGGAAGACTTTGGTAGTACAGTTAACAGAGAATCACGATACTTTTCACTTGCCTGGTAATATTCCGATCGATTATTGCTCTGACCGTAATGACTATAAAAGGAGCTGTAGGTATCGTAATATTTCGCCAAGAGATCCCGGCCAAGATGAGCGGGCTCAACTTGCTTTAACAATTGTGAAGCTTCTATATACCGTCCAATGGTGGAATACACCCAGGCCAAATCGAGATGAATAACCGCCTGTAAGGAGTCATTATTCGGTGGAGCGAGCTTTTGACACAGTAAAATATAAGTAAGTGCTGCGTCAGAATCAAACTTCTTATAATTTTCAAAGATTTCGTAGTTCTTCTTCAAAAATTGAACAGGATTACTTTCTAATGCTTTGGCCTCCTGTTTTAATTTCTCCAATTTATCTTCACGGTTCTTGATGTAAATTTTCTGATTTTCCATCAAATATTCCAATCGTTGCAAAACCCGGGTACTATCGGAATCTACTTGCGCAGATAGGTAAAGACTAAAATGAGCAAAAAGAATAAAAAGAAAAATGCGCTGCAACATAATAAACTCGGTTCAACATCGTGTAGACTAAACTACATAAAAATAACAACAAAAAAGAGGACGTCTCCCGACGGCCTCTTCCCCCGACCCAGTTAAGGGTCCAAGAATTAACAAGTTAATTCTTTATCGCATGAAAAATAGTTTTCTTTTTAATGTATGGCAACCTATTGCCAACCTCCTCCCAAGGCTTTGTATAGTAGAATCTGGTTTAACGTGTTTTCTTTCTCCAATTCTACTTTTCCGATTTGGGCTTCCAGCGACTCCTTCTGGGCTGTAACGACGTCCAAAGAGGTCACCCGTCCAGCAATAAATAGTTCCTGTGCGGCCTCGATAGAGAGCTTTAATGCTTGAACATGCTCATCGACAAAACCACGTCGTCTGCCTATTGCCTCTTGCGTCATAATCACATTAGAAACCTCATTATAAGCATTCAGAACCATTTTTTCATAATCCAAAAAAGCAATCCCATAGTCCGCTTTTGCAATCTCGTACTGCGTTTTCAGTTGCCTTTGGTTAAATATCGGAAGCGTAATACCGCCAAATAAGTTATAAGCAATAGATTTATCCAAATTAAATAACTTGTTAAAGCTAAAGCTCTGCAATCCGATAAATGGACTTATTGCTACAGAAGGCAGAAAAGCCAAACGTGATGCTTCCTGATTATTCGAAGAGGCAATCACTTTCAAATAAGCAGCCTTGATATCGGGACGTTGGTTGACAAGATCATCCGGTGTACCAAAATGCATTGCATGATATAAATCCGCATTTTCAGCATATGTACTTCGTACAATAGGTTGATAAAAACGTCCTAATAAACCGTTTATATGGTGTTCCCAAAGTGCTATCTCTTGGATCAATTGTTCTTTAGCAGCTTTAGAATTGGCCAAAAGCGCTTTAAACTGTTGTACAGAAAGCTCAGTCGCATAACCAGCATCTTTTTTTACTTCAACAACTTCCAGTGCATTCTTATGCAATTCAATATTCCGATTATATACTTTTATCTTTTGATCCAAAGCAATTAGTTCATAATAAGCTGTTGCAATATTAGAGACTAATTCCGTTTCCAAGAGACGCTTTCCCTCCTGCTCTGCTAGGAAGCTAAAATAAGCAGCTTGTTTTTGGCTCTTTAACTTTCCCCAAAGATCAATCTCCCAAGATGAACGAAGTCCGATAAAATAATCTGGGATAAATGGTTCGGGTAATTTTTCATCATTTTTCAAATTCTCCGAGAAATTTGAATCGTAATTACCGATCCCTGACTCAGTATAGTGGCCATACTTCCGTATTCCTCCTTCTACTGTGGCCTCGACCCTAGGACCTAAAGCGGCTTTCCGTTGCTTAAAATAAGCTTGCGCAGATTCCAAACGTAGGATGGATTGACGAATATCCAAATTGTTCTGCAACGCCGAATCAATTAAGGAAACCAACTGCGAATCTTTAAAAATTTCCTTCCAAGGCCGGCTTCCCACATTTAAACTATCTGGCGAAAGATGTTTAGAAAAGGAATTCGGTACGTTTACTTTCTCCGGTTGGAGAGCTTTTTTGGGAACCGAACAACTTCCAAATAAAATAAGTGCGGCAATAACCAAAGAGGCTTGTTTCACAACTTGTTTCTTATTCTCTTTTTTTGAAAATAAGATCACTAAGCCTGGGATGACAATTACCCCCAGTATGGTTCCAATGAGCATTCCACCCACAGCAGCAGTACCGATACTTCGATTACCCAATGCTCCCGCTCCACTGGCCATCATCAAGGGTATCAAACCTGCAATAAAAGCAAAGGAAGTCATTAATATCGGGCGTAAGCGGGCAACTGCTCCTTCGATCGAAGCTGTCACGATATCCATTCCTTGCTTATATTTCAAATTGGCATATTCCACAATCAGAATCGCATTTTTACCTAACAAACCAATCAGCATGACCAATGCGACCTGCGCGTAGATATTGTTTTCCAATCCAAAGACCTTCAAGAAAATGAAAGCACCAAAGATCCCCGCCGGAAGACAGAGCAGAACTGGTAACGGCAATAAGAAGCTTTCGTACTGTGCACATAACAACAGATAAACAAACAGAAGACAAAGTGCGAAAATATACAAAGCCTGATTTCCAGAGATTTTCTGTTCCCGAGTCATACCAGACCATTCGATACTATAACCTTGAGGAAGAGATGACGCTATTTTTTCCACTTCTTCGATCGCTTGTCCAGAACTAAAGCCTGCTGAGGATTGTCCTGTAATCATGGCCGAACTAAACATATTGTAACGGGTAATTTGTTCAGGACCATAAATTCTTTCCATCGAAATAAAGGCATTGTATGGTACCATCTCACCCGTCTCATTCTTCACATATAAACGTAATACATCTTCTGGTCTTTGGCGATATTCGGGACCAGCCTGTACCATGACCTTATACATCTGTCCGTAACGGATGAAATTTGTCGCATAAAGACTTCCCATTAAGGTCTGCAGCGTATTCATGGCATTCTCCACCGATATTCCTTTTTTTGCAGCCATATCGTAGTCCACCTTCAGCATATACTGTGGAAAGTTCACATCAAAACTGGAGTTGATATCCTGAAGAACATCACTTTTTTCCATATCGTCCATAAACTTCTGCAGCACTTCGGCCGTCTTATTGAGATCTTCATTACCACTACGGTCCAATAGACGTAGTTCAAAACCTGATGAGTTACCAAAGCCTGGAACTGTTGGTGGAGGAAAGAAATCAATTTCCGCATCGGCAAAGTCCTTGGTTCTCTCGCGTAAATCTTTAATGACATCATCTACTGTCTGATCTCGCTCTTTCCAGGGCTTCAGATTGATCATCCCCATCCCGTAGGAAGCGCCGGACACTTCGGTAATAATACTATATCCCGATAATGTAGAAACGGTTTCCACAATATCAAGCTGACGTGATACAGAGTCAATTTTATCCAAAACACGTTCGGTACGGTCCACCGTTGCTCCAGGAGGTGTGGTTACAGCGACATAAATCATTCCCTGATCCTCGGTTGGAATAAAGCCCGAAGGTAAGATCGCGCTACTTCCCCAGGTGGCGACAAAGAAAACGCCAAGTAAAAGCAAGGTCAATCCGCGCCGTGCACTTGTTTTTACCAAAATCCCCTTGTAACCAAAGGCTGTCTTATCATAAACTGCGTTGAATTTTTTAAAGAAACGATCGAGCCAATTATTCGATGGTTTGCGATCGTGAGGCGATTTCAAGAAAAGCGCACATAAAGCGGGTGTCAATGTCAACGCGTTGATACCTGAAATAACAATGGCAGCCGCGAGCGTCAATGAAAATTGACGATAAAAAATCCCTACTGGCCCCGATAGAAAGGCAACCGGAACAAATACCGCAGACATGACAAGTGTAATAGCCACAACAGCGCCACCGACTTCTTTCATTGCTTCCAATGTAGCTTCCATAGGCTGCAAATGTTCTTCTTCCATCTTTGCGTATACAGCTTCGACGACCACAATACCATTATCGACCACAATACCTATTGCCAGTACCAGTGCAAATAAGGTCAGTAAGTTGATCGAGAAACCGAGCATCTGCATAAAAAATAAAGCCCCAATTAAACAGACCGGGACAGCCAAAATAGGAATAATAGTCGCCCTAAAATCCTGTAAAAAGATAAATACAACAATAAAAACCAAAAGAAAGGCTTCCAGTAAGGTCTTGATAACGGAAGAAATCGAAGCATCTAAGAAACGTGATACGTCATAGCCCATTGTATAGGTCATTCCGCTTGGAAATTGTGTCTGTTTCAATTCTGCCATGCGATCTTTCACACGTTGAATAACCTCCTGTGCATTTGACCCTGGTAATTGCTTCAACATAATGGAAGCTGAAGGCCGACCATCGGTTTTGGAAACCATTTCATAGTCCAACGAGCCAAATTCGACATCTGCAACGTCTTTAATACGGATAATGGAACCATTGGAATTCGCCCGAATAGGAATATTAGCATATTCCTCTATTTCGGTGAATTTACCAGGATAACGTAACACATATTGTTGCATATTGCGCATCTTATCCGAGCTAATCCCTGTTTGCCCCGGTGCAGCCTCAATATTCTGCTTTCGCAATGCTGCCACCACATCTTCGGTGGAAATATTATACGCTGCCATACGATCAGGTTTAACCCAAACACGCATTGCATAGTCGCGCATACCCATAATCTGAGCGAGACCGACACCTTCGATCCGTTTCAGTTCCTTTAGAATGTTGATATCTGCGAAATTGTAAATGAATCTTTCATCCGCAGTTTCATCATCGGTAAAAACATTCAGATACATCAGCATGGAGTTGACCTCTTTTTCGGTGGTTACCCCTGCTTTGATGACCTCTTCAGGGAGTTCATCCAATACCGTTGTTACCCTATTCTGTACGTTTACAGCCGCAATATCTGGATCTGTACCAACTTCAAAAAAGATTTGAATAACCGTGCTGCCGTTATTGGTAGACACTGAATTCATGTAAGTCATCCCAGCTACACCGTTGATTGCTTTTTCCAAAGGAATAGCGACAGCATTTGTACTCACCTCAGCATTGGCACCTGTATAATTGGCATTGACGACGACCGAAGGTGGTACAATGTCCGGAAATTGCGTGATGGGCAATGTAAATAAGGCCAACAACCCTAAAAGTGTAATAAACACCGAAATAACCAACGACAATATGGGTCGTTTTATAAATGTTTCAAACATAATTTATCCTCCCCTACAGTTTCCTCATTTTTGGATTAATCTTCATTCCACTCCGCAGTCCCTGTACTCCCTCATAGACAATCTTGGCGTTGGGATCTAAACCTCCATCCACAATGTAATAATGCCCCACACGTGGGCCCGCTGTAAAAGGTGTCATTTTTACGGTACTATCTGCCTGTACAGTATAAACGTATGTTTTGTCCTGAATTTCAAATACTGATTTTTGGTGTACAAAGGTATGTTGCCCTGTCTGCATTGGCACTGCAATCTTACCTGTTGCACCATGCTTTAGGATATGCTCGGCATTGGGAAATTGAACCCGAAGGGCAATGGATCCAGTATTGGCTTCAAATTCACTTTCTACCAAATGGGCAATTCCCTCGTGTGGATACAGTTCACCATTAGCCAAAATTAACTTGACCGATTTTTGCGTCTCCTTACCGTCCAACTTATCACGCATAAGTGTCAGATACTCCCTTTCAGAAATATCAAAATAAACGTTCACTTTACTTAAATCGGAGATCGTCGTAATTAAGCTACCCTCGGTCAATAAAGAGCCTTCTCTCAATAAGATACGGTCTATACGACCGTCAAAAGGAGCCTGTATAACAGTATAGTCCAATCTTGTCTGTGCCTGATTTACCAAAGCTCGGGCTTCTTCGATTTTAGAATTGGCCGCTTTTAATTGAATTTTCAATAAATTATATTCGGAAGAGCTCACAATATTCTTGTCAACCAATTTTTGAGTTCGTTCCATTTCCAGCTTGATCTTTTGTGCTTCCGCAATGGCATTATCATACTGTGCTTTGGCCTTGGCTAATTCCGAACGATATTCCTCATTATTATATTTAAATAAAATCTGTCCTTTCTTTACCCAAGCACCTTCATCGACATAAATTTTATCCAGAAAACCATTTAATTTCGAGCGAATCTCGACGTTTTTCAAGGCCTGGATATCTGCAATATATTCTTGATAAACAGTTGTGTCCATCACCATCAAAGAGGCGACGGGTATATTTTTGAGTTCTTCTTTTTGGTCAGCATTAGCATTTGTGGAGCGGCATGAGGCCAACATCCCGACCGCGCCAAGCAAAAGGCACAGTATTCGTAATTTGTTCATATGGGAATAATCTTTTTTTAAAGGTCATATGGAATACCCAGTTGTTTTTCATCCACGTTGGTGTTTGCCAAACATTGGTATTTCATAAACGATAAAAAATGTAAAATGTTAAACCCTCCTACGGCATTTTAAAGTCAGTCGTTAGGAGAATGTATTAGATAGGAGCTACAGCAATTGTATAGGGCAAAGAGCGGCCTAAGGCCTTCCAAACCATAGATAGAAATAAAATAAAACTATTGCAGCCTCCGATAGAAAATTATTGGAGGTAACTAGAATGGCCTAAAGCGGGATAGGAATCGATAATACCCTGGTAAGCATAGGGTTTTAGATCGATAAAAAGGATGTTCATCATCTTTTGCAAAACATAATGCCGTAAAGACGATTCCAAAAACAAAAATAAAAATTGGTAGTACTTGACTATTGAGCGAAAATATACGATAATCATCTTGCAATAGTACTTTTTCTTCTTGGGAAGAATGAATGGGTTCCAAATCCAATACGTCATCCAAAAAATACTCCACAATGGTCTCACCTGCATGCAACACCTGTCCAGTTGCCGAGGAGAAAGACTCATAGGTCAACAGATTAAGGTATGCAAAGAGTGTTAAAAAATGAAATATTTTGCCTAACATATCGAAATTTCGAATCACAAAGGTATGACTTTAAATAGCTAAGATTATTTTATTCATGTAAAAAAACCATGACAGCCTAAAAAATTAGCTGTCATGTCCTTAAATATCTCTAGTTTATTAGATTAAAGTCGATAAATTTCAAATGTTACAATTTGATTTTCACCACTAATGGAAAATGATCCGATGGTAATCTTGTCTCGTACTGTTTAAAAGAAAGTTCTTTAGGGAAATCCCCCTTTTTAACCTCTTCACTATTTTCTTTAGCACTACGATAAGATTCTGTTAAAACAGCATAATGCTTTACTTTAATCCGAGGAGTTACGAATACATGATCTATACGGCTGTCTGTCCAAAGATTATTATCGAAAGCATTAAATGTACCGTTCCATGTAAATTTAGTCGGAGCAAGCTCAAAACTATCTTCTATAAAATCGGATTCTTGTAGGATGTTATAAATTTCATTATTTTGATCGACATTGAAATCACCGGTCAATATAGCTAGTTCCCCTTTTACAAACTCTTTCATTTTTTTGACAACCAACCGACTACTTTTTTCCCGGGCTTTGACACCAACATGATCCATATGCAAATTAAAGTACCAAAATTTCTTCCCAGAATTAATTTCCTGCAACTGCACCCAAGTACAAATACGAGGTAAGGCAGCATCCCAACCTTTTGAAGGGCGATCTGGCGTCTCAGAAAGCCAGAAGACGCCACTTTTTAATTTCTTAAATTTCTTCTTTTTGAAAAATATAGGCGCAAACTCTCCCGCAACTTTACCGTCATCCCGACCAACACCAACATAATCATAATCAGTAAGACGTTTTTTCAAATCTACCAATTGATTTACCAAAACCTCCTGTGCTCCAAAAACATCGTAATCCACAAAATCAATTAAAGAAGTGATTACTGGAAATCGCTGATCCCAACCGTTACCATTTTTACGATCTCCGTCATTGTCATAACGGATGTTGTAGCTTCCTACTGTAAGACCTATTGAATTTTGTGAAAAGGCATTTAAAACAAATAAATTGATTACAAAAATAAGACTTAGCGATATAATACGTAATTGCTTCATAATATATTATTTTATTTTTTCGTTACTAAAGGAATATGGAGCATCTTCTTTTTTTGTACCTCTATTTTTATTCGGTACTTCGCTCATTTTGAAATCAAGTTTGGCACCCTGCAATAAATCTTTATAACGGATATAATTATGACTATAAGGCTTTCCATTCCAAGTTAGTTGATCTACGTAGACCTGATTTGCTCCCTGTTGTTTAGCTTGGATATTCACTTTTTTCCCATTTTCGAGATTTAGAGTCACCTTATCGAATTGTGGTGAACCAATCACGTATTCGCCCGAGGCAGGAGAAACGGGATAAAATCCCAGCGAAGAGAAGACATACCAGGCTGAAGTCTGCCCATTATCTTCATCACCACAATAGCCATCTGGTGTAGGCAAATAAAGTTTATCCATTATTTTGCGTACCCAATATTGTGCTTTCCAAGGCTCTGCAGCATAATTATACAGATAGGGCATATGTTGGATAGGCTGATTTCCATGCGCATACTGCCCCATATTCATCACTTGCATTTCACGCATTTCATGGATCATTCCGCGACTTTTCATACCCTCATAACTCGGAATAACAAACACTGTATCCAACATGGAAACAAAAGATTGATTACCACCCATCAAATTAATTAAACCCTGAGGGTCATGGAACACACAAAAACTCCAATGCCAAGCATTTCCTTCCGTATATTCTCTTGACCAGGCACTTGGATCAAAATCTGAGACGAACGATCCGTCTGCTTTTTTTCCACGCATAAGTTTTGTACTTGGGTCAAACAGATTTTTATAGTTCATCGCGCGTGTTGCATAAATAGCTGTTTCAGCTTCCGGTTTACCCAGTGCTTTGCCAAATTCATAAATACACCAGTCATTGTATGCATATTCCAGTGAACGTGCTACATTTTGGTCTACTTTTACATCAGCAGGTATATAGCCCAATTTATTATAATATTCATAACCGAAGCGTCCCGTCGAAGAGTGTTTCGGATAAGCACTATTGGCCCCATGCTTGAGCGCTTCCCATAACAAGTCTTTATCATAGCCTTTCCGATCAGTCATCAAGGCATCTGCGACAATAGAAGCAGAATTGTTTCCAATCATCGATGCACGATGTCCTGGCGAAGCCCACTCCGGAAGGTAACCACTCTCTTTATACGCATTCACCAAACCTTCTTGCATGCGATCGTTCATGGATGGATATAATAAATTCAACAGCGGAAACAAACTTCTAAAGGTGTCCCAAAAACCTGTATCTGTAAACATCTCACCAGGTAGGACCTGCCCATTGTAGGGGCTATAATGCATACGCTTGCCTGTTCCATCAATTTCAGAAAAATCCCTTGGAAAAAGTGTTGAACGATAGAGGCTGGAATAAAATGTACGTAGTCGGTCAATATTGTGGTCTTCAACCTGGACACGTCCGAGGATTTCGTTCCACTGTGCTTTACCTTCGTCAACAACCTGTTGAAATGTTTTGGACTTCACTTCTTTTAAATTAAGTTCTGCCTGCTCAAAACTTATAAAGGAAGAAGCAATACGGGCGGTGACCTTTTCCCCTCTTTTCAAGGAAGAGAAACCAACGACTGCTCCGGCGTGATTGTCCTGAATTTCCAATTCGTCTTTACTTATCGCTCCACTTTTAACAGCAGCTTTGTAAGAAAATGGTCTATCGAAAGTAATGACGAAGTAATTCTTGAAATTCTCCGGAACACCACCGCTATTTTTTGTTGAATACCCGATAATCTTATTTTCCTGCGGAATTACTTTAATATAAGACCCTTTATCAAATGCATCAATAATAACATAAGCACTGTCTGTTTTGGGGAATGTGAACTGAAAGATTGCTGCCCGTTGTGATGGAGACAATTCTGTTGTCACATCGTGATCCGCAAGGTAGACGCTATAATAATAAGGTTTTGCAATTTCAGCTTTATGCGAAAACCAGCTCGCCCGTTTTTCTTGATCAAATTGCGGTATACCTGTTATTGGCATGATTGAAAACTGACCATAATCATTGTTCCAGGGGCTTGGCTGGTGGGTTTGCTTAAATCCTTTAATTTTATCTGCCGTGTAAGTATATACCCAGCCATCGCCCATATTTCCAGTCTGCGGGGTCCAAAAATTCATACCCCAAGGCCGAGCGATCGCAGGATAAGTATTGCCATTAGACAATTCATACTTCGATTCAGTACCGATCAACGGGTTAACGAAATCAACAGGCGAGGTTTGTTGCGCCATTCCAGCATGCGCCGCGAACAGAAAAAGAATACTGCCTGTTAGTTTTTTAATATTAAACATAAATGAAGCGTTTGGTTAAGCTTAAAATTATTAGCAAAAAAGCTAAAACGTATTAGTAAATATAGGTAAGAAATTTAAATATAGTCGATTGCCCAGGTCTTTTTCACAAGATGGTTACAAAAAAACCGCAATCAAATGATTGCGGTTTTTAATATCACGCAAAAACTACCACCCAGGATTCTGCCCTAACGAGGGAGATTTTTGGATCTCTGAGTTTAAAATAGGAAATAGGTAATGAGTTGGAGCAGTAAAAACTCTACTTTCAACAAAGAAACGTTCCATTTTATAACGTTTATCACCAATTTGGATTTTACCATTTACGTCTTCAACGGCTCTCATGCCATTAATCATATTCTGAAGTTTCGGATAAGCTGTATTACTATTCTTCCAGTAATTTATACTTCGCTCGTTATTTGTACTACCTGATGCAGTAAAGTTCTGATATTTAGTTTTCTCCACCGAACTACTAGGTTCTAGATACAGGCGACTATCAAAAGCTCTCTTATTCTCATAAAAGAATTCGACCCTTCGTTCACGATAAATGTACTCACGCATCAAATTTTTATCAGCAAGTGTTGTCAAAGGCATGGGCGCCATAAAAGACCTCGCTCTTACCTGATTAATTAAATCATAGATCTCTTGCGTCGGTCCATCAACTTCATTAACTGCCTCTGCATAAATGTAAATAAAGTCTGGTAAGCGCCATACTGGAGGGGCACTGATGATAACACTGCCATTCTTATTCCAAGCTTCCTGCAAAAATTTCCTCAGATAATATCCCGTGCGTGTTGCATTATTAGCGCCAATCTGATCGGCTCCGCTCGCAATATTTGTCTGGGATGGATTATTGTTTCCGCCGCGGAATGCTGCACCATGAAATATAATGTCGCGATAGAAACGTGGATCCCTTTTTACTGAAACGTAAGGATTCCCGTCATCATACCCGTCCTGTTTAGCCTTGGCACTATAAATCGGATAACCAAAACCATCTGGTGAAAGGTATTCATACTCATCGACTTGCTCCTGAACAGGCATCTGACGAGCTCCACCGCCTCTACTTGGCGGATATACATCACCAAACCACCCCTCTCCCTTATAGCGCGTAAAAAACAAAACATACTCATTTTTGAACGCCTCCATATCATAAAACATCTGCCAGAGACGTGTATAAACTGTTGAGTTGCTCGTGTTTTGCCCCCCGCTATCTCCAAAATCGGTATTTGAATATTTCTGATACAGGCTATAACGTTTTCCACCTGCAACCTTACTTTCAAGAACTGCCTTAGCAGCCTCTTTAGCTTTCACCCAACGCTGAGGATCATATGTAGCGTATTCGGACTCAAACTTACGTGTCCCATTATAACCTTTTGCGGCAGCTCCATTCCAAAGTGGTGTAGCGGCCATCCACCGTGCTTCTGCAATCAGCCCAAGGCATGCCCCTTTATCGATACGTCCAAAATTCTGCCCCTCCCATTTTTCCGGGACAGCATTATATGCTGTTGTTGCATCAGCAACAATTTTGTCAATAACTTTATGAACTGACTCACGTTCGAAGTTCATATTTTCCGTCGCCGTAATTACATGGTCTATATAAGGAATCTCACCATATATACGAACAGCCATTAAATGAAAGTAAGCTCTAAGAAAGTAGACCTCTCCAACGCGCATAGGAAGTGAGCCTGGCTCCAGGATATCATCTGGTGTACTATATTTTTTAATTCCTTCCAAAATGACATTGGTTCTACGGATCCCGTCAAACATACTACTCCAAAATTGCCCGTTGTCTCCTGGTAGTCCATTGATATTCCAATCGCCGGTATTATATCTATTCGTAATATTTCCCTCTACTGTAGAACCTTCGGCCTCATCGGTTATTGCAGCACTCGAAAAATGATAGAACCACGAGATAGGCTGATTGACACCCTTCGCTTTAGCATACACATCCGTAACGAGCTGATTTACTTTTTCATAACGAGTAAAAACCTCATCTTCCCGGATCTGATCGTCGGGTAATTTGTCCAAATATTTGTTGCAACTTGCGATCATAAAAGCAACCACACCTGCCATAAAAAAAAGTATTTTTTTCATCTTCAATACATTCATAAGATTAGAAATTAAGATTTATTCCAAAGTTGTAGACTTTGAGAATCGGGTACCAATAACCGCTCGTATTTCCCATCTCAGGATCTATACTTAAATCCTTTAAACCTGACCAGGTAAATAGGTTCATCCCTTGCGCATAAACGCGTAATTGGTTCAAACCAATTTTTTTAATAAGATCTTTCGGTAAATTATAACCAATCTCTATATTTTTGAGCCTTAAATATTTAGCATCATATAAAAACAAACTACTGTTGCTATTTTTATTATTCTCGGAATTGCCAATATGTAGAGCGGGGTAAGTTGCAGTTTCGGCCGTTTCCGGTGTCCAACGTCCCATATGAATTGGTCGAACGGAGCCGAGTTTATCTTGATCAAAAGTCGGGAAATCCCATACAGCCGCATCTTTCAATAAAATTGAAGAATTTAACGCTCCTTGAAACAAAAGACTAAAATCAAAACCCTTGTATTGCAGCGATATTGGTAAACCAAATTGAATCTCCGGGCTTCTAGGATTTCCCATCACTGTGCGATCCCCTAAATCTGTAATTTTACCATCACCGTTCAAATCCTTATATACGACATCGCCTGGTCCTACTGTTCCCCAAGGTTGAAAATTACTCTGATTTAATTTGTCCGCCTCGGCCTGATCTCTAACGAAGTGATCGAAAACATAGACAAAATTTTCATAAAGTCGTTTGCCCGTTGCTTGTCTGTATTCATATTGTCGTGGCACCTCTTGTCGGTAGATCAACTTATTTCTAGAAAAGGTGAAATTAGGTTTTAGAGAAAATCTGAAATTATCCCCAATCATGTCTGAATAACTCATCTCAATATCAATACCACGGTTGCGGACCTTTCCAATATTGATCAGCGGAGAGCCTTTACCAACTACGCCAGGAAAACCAATGTCATCCGCTCCTAGTTCGGTAATAATATCATAACGATAATCTTCAAAAACATCAATACTAAAGTTCATCTTATTCTTTAAAAAGCCCATATCAAGACCGATATTGGTTTTTCTAGATTTCTCCCATGTTATATTTTCGTTTGCCAGGCGTCCTTCACGAAGGCCACTTAGTCCATTGTTAAAATTCTGTTCCCCAAAACTATAACCATCTCCTCCCTGAAAAAATGCGAGATATCCGAATCGAGCGTCACCTGGCATTTTATCATTACCCACAAGCCCCATCGAGGCTCTAAGCTTTAAAAAGCTAAGCCAGTCTTTGGTATTCGACATAAATTTCTCCTTGCTAACCACCCAACCCAATGCTCCAGCCGGGAAAAATCCATAACGTTTTCCCTCTATAAAATTTTCGGATCCATTGTAACCAAAGTTAAATTCCGCCAAATATTTTTCTAGATAATTATAGGTAAACTGCCCTGTCATACCTTGATAACGGATATCAACACTGGCTCTTGAATTCGCCGCATCATAGACAGACTGGCTCGAGCGATTGAAAAGCAACATCCCAGTTACATTATGCTTATCGTTAAATAGACGATTGTAATTTATTTTTCCTTGAATGAAAGTTCTATTAAAAGGACTACTTTGTGTAAATGAATTTCCAACGGTTTGATCTACCGTATATTTGTTCCCATTTCTGTAAGTACCCTCATAGTATTGCGGATTCATAAAAAGATCGATACCATCTGTAGGCTGAAAAGTTGCATAATTGGGATATACCCTATATCCTTCACTATAGGTACCCAACTCGCGTCGGACCCATTGTTGCTCTCTAGCATCATAGGAAAATATTCCGTCAACAGAAAGTCCCTTGGTAATAAAATCCATATTCCAGCCGGCAGCAAAACTGCCTTCCAAATAGGTATTTTTTTCTGTATGATATCCTGATCTAGTCAACTCCCCAAGAACATTAAATCGGTAAATTTGATTACCAAACAACAAGCCCGAGGGATTATTCAGCAGATACCCCTGCGTAGAAGGTTGGCTATTGGGTTCAAGAATGATGGGTAAATACGGGGGCTGTGTCATTGCCAGAGTCATCAATCTACTTGCGGAAGTTCCAGGTGAAGTTCGATTGGTAATACGAGCACCTAAATTGAGTTTTACCCACAAGTTTTTAGTAATGTTGACATCAATATTGGACCTAAAATTATAGCGCTGAAATTTAGGAGAAACATTATATTTAGATAAATCAACATGGTCATAATTATTATCTTGTCCCATGTAACCGCCCATCACAAAATATTTCGCAATATCATTACCACCCCGTATTGATAGATTATATTCGTGCTGAGGTGCAGTTCTAAAAATATAATCGAAATAGTCCCAGTTATAACCTAACCCGTCCGAATTATCACCCTTTGCCCTTCGAAAATTGTCTATAGCATCCTGACTAAATAATTTCAAGTTATCGATATTTCCACCAGACAGCTTCGCATCATTCATTAACGCTTCATTGTAGAGAGTCGCGTAATCTGCAGATCCTAAAAGCTTCGGCAATTGTGCAGGTGTATTTAGTCCATAAGACGCTTTGAAGTCTACGGTTGCTTTATCGGCGGATTGTCCTCGTTTTGTGGTAACAACGATAACCCCATTCGCTCCACGAATTCCGTAGGGTGCCGTAGCTGCTGCATCCTTCAAAATGGAAACAGTCTCAATTTCGTCTGGAGCCAAATAGCTCATATCGCGTTCAATTCCATCCACAATTACAATGGGGGATTGATTACCATAAGTTGACTTACCACGAATAAACAATTCTGAACGATCTACTCCTGGCTCACCTCCAGCATATTGGTTGACAACCAGTCCTGGTAATCTTCCTGCAAGCATGTTATTAATATTTGCTGCAGGACTCTGTACAAGATCCTTAGTCGTAATCGTTGCGACGGCGCCCACAACATTTCTTTTCTTCTGTGTTGTGTATCCAACAACCACAACATCCTCTAGTGCTTTTACATCTTCTACTAGGCTAACCTGTAACGTTGACCTTCCGCCCGCCACAATTTGTTGAGGCTGAAAACCAATATACGAGAAGGTCAATACCGCATCCTTATAGGGAATTTCTATTCGATATCGACCTGATGCATCTGTTTTCGTTGATTTGCCACTCGCCTTAACCACAATGGTGACACCTTGCAAAACTTTCCCTGTCGAACTGTTTAAAACTGTTCCCTCTACAATAATACCCTCTTGTTGGAAACTGAAGTGGCTAGACGCAGCTTTCAATTCGGTCCACAAATTGAACGTGCTACACACCGAAAGGGTAAAAAATAATGGAATTACCTTTCTTTTCATAAATGATAATTAATGATTGGTTTACTAATACAACAATTGGTCATCAATTAGTTATTCCTTTGGAATGAACACCTCCAAAGAAATCAACCTTAAGCTGATAAACTAATTCGTTTTAGTAAAATTAAAAAGAAAGAAAAGAGAAAGTTGTTAATCGATTGTTAATGACAATTATTGAAATCGACCTCTAAAATAAATCCCACTTTGTAAACAGTTTTAATAGCAACATACCGCGATCTTTTCAGCATTTTTCTAATCTTGCATATAAAAACATCAAGACTTCGTCCCAAAAAATAATCGTTATCTCCCCAAAGAGCAAGTAAGATCTCTTCTCTTTTCAAAACAACATTCGGTTTATTTGCTAAGAATGTCCAAAGTTCGAATTCACGTGGTGATACTACCTGCCGAGATTTATCATTAAATTCTATTGCAAGTAAATTACGGTCAAGTTTAATGTCACCAATATTGAGTTGTAATTGACAAACAACAGGCTGCTTAACCATATAATTTTGAAGTTTCAGAGACAATTCTTCAACATCAAACGGCTTTGTTATATAATCATTGCCCCCTAGACGGAGGCCCTTTAATCGATCTGGTTTAGACAGTCTTGCTGTAAGAAAAAGCACAAACTGGTTTTTATTTAGCTGAGAAATATATTCAACGAATTGAAACCCATCCCAGTTGGGAAGTTGTATATCTACTACAAGGATATCATATTTATCAATCTTATAATAAGATATTCCCTCTTCAGCAGACATTGCATGACTAACATCAAATCCGAAATTTGACAGATAATCTATGAGCATTGTCGCTAAATCAAGATCATCTTCAATCAGCAATATATGTCCATATTTCGGTATCATCTATTTTATTATTGGTATTGAAATAGAAAATGTTGTTCCAGGTTGGCTATCTGATTTAACGTCAATTTTCCATCTATGAATCCGCATGACTTCCTTTACGAAAAAAAGCCCCAGGCCCAGCCCATTTGAAGAAGCTTCTTGTTTACCCCGATATCCCTTCGTGAAAATATACGGCAATTGGTTATGTGAAATACCTATTCCATTGTCTTGTACAGTCATCACCACCGTATCTCTAGCGCCAATACTCAAACGAATATGAATATGCTTTATTCGCTCTTTATTATACTTCAGGCCATTATCGACCAAATTGTTTACCGCGGTAACAAACATAAATGGGTTGACAAGCACCCTAGCCTCTTTAACGTTTTGATCCACTAAGATTTGAATCGTCGCACTTTCTGATACTAAAATCGCAAGATCTTGTTCTAATTGATCCATAAGTTCTGCCAAAAAGTGTTCCTCTAGACTCACCTCTTCTTGATTAAACACACTCAAATCAATCGCTTTGTTAACTAATCGATCCAAACGGTTTATCTGACGCATCAAGGTGTCCAAAGTTGTTGACATTTTTAACTTATCATCTTTCGAAACTTTTACCGCCAAATTGGTTAAACCAATTCGTATGGTTGTCAATGGTGTATTGAACTCATGTGTGACATTGTTAATAAAGTCAGAAGCCATTTCTGCCATTCTTTTTTGCTTTATCCAGCTACTATATGTCATCAAATACAACCAAACAATACCAATTATACAGCAGCCCGACAGCAATAATAATGGGAAAATGGATCTTAATACAGAAAAATTTGTATCAATATTTCCAACGTACAACGTAAAAGCCACACGATTTGACATCTTACTATTTGCAGTTATTGCAATCGACGATACGATATTGTCTTTGTCAATAAATCTAAATTCCCCTCCAATAGGAATATGCTGATCTTTCCCAAAGTCCAGGATTGGTATAAAGGTCTTCGCATCAAAAGTCACCGAAATATCTCTCAACACAATGGCATAACCAAAGCCTTCACCCAAATTGACTTCGGATCTGATGACCTGGAATAGGCTATCCATCGCAGGATGATTTCGAAGCCTCATTATCAAGGTCTTCGCGATACTATCTTTCAGACTATTGAAAGCATTTCTATCGTCTTGATAATAAGCTCTCAGACGAACTAAATGAGGCATTAAGGTTGAATCGACAAGTTTCTGTCCGCCCGGGAATATCTTATCGTTGGAAATATGCTTATCGTAAACAACCTTAATTTCCTTTTTTTCTTTTTGAAATAGTTCGCCTCTTTTGATCTCATATGATCTTGCAATCATGAGATACTGTAATATCAAAAACAAAACTAAGCAACAGATAGCTATCCATTTATATACACCTGACCGTCTCATTTTTGCAAACAGACTATTATTTGTTCGGTTTATTGCTCATTTCGAAGATTAATTCACCGCCATTTATAATGCTGCTATAGGGCAATAGAAAATCAGCCAATTTCCGCCCATTTAAAGAAACGGATTTAACGTAAACATTCTTCTCAGACTGGTTACGGGCAACTATAGAAAGACTGCGTCCGTTTTCAAGATTAATTTTTGCCGATTTTACCAAAGGACTGCCAATCCAATAGTTATCTTCCCCAGGTGCCACCGGATAGAAGCCTAATGCAGTAAATAAATACCAAGCAGACATTTGTCCACAGTCATCATTTCCCCCTAAACCCGCATGACCATTATGATACTGATTCCGTATGATTTGTCTTACACGCGCCTGAGTTTTCCAGGGACTCTTGGTTATATTGTACAAGTATGCCACATGATGGGAAGGTTCATTTCCGTGCACGTAATTTCCGATAATGCCATCTCGGGTAATATCCTCCGTATGTTCAAAATATTTATCCGGTAATTCCATTGTAAACAGAGAATCCAAATAAGACGCTAAACGTTTTTTGCCTCCCATTAATGCCATCATTTCAGTAGGTTGATGCGGTACATACAGGCTGTAATTCCATGAATTACCTTCAATAAATCCTTGCCCATGTGTATCCAAAACATCGAATTTCTCCTGAAATTTACCCGCTGAATTCTTCGGACGCATAAATCCAATAGCGGAATCATAGAGTGATTTCCAACTTTCAGCCCTTTTGGAAAAAGTCGTGTAAATATCCTCTTTTCCCAATTTTTTCGCTAATTGCGCGATACACCAATCGTCATACGCATATTCCAATGTATTAGAAACAGATGTTCCCGATACATCTGCAGGAACATATCCTTTATCTATGTAAGCCCCAATCCCCTCGTACTGACGTGTATTTGCTGTTTGTACACAAGCTGCTAATGCAGCCTCAGCATCACCTTTGTAAACGCCTTTGAGGATAGCATCAACAATGACCGATACGGAATGATAGCCACTCATGCACCAGTTATCATTTGCATAATGCGACCATATCGGCAACATCTTCAATACACTCTGGTTATAATGAGCCATCATGGATGCCACAATATCTGCATTCCGAGAAGGATTAATTAAATTCAACAGCGGATGAAAGGCCCTAAAGGTATCCCACAATGAAAATGAGGTGTAATTCGTAAACCCTTCAGCGCGGTGCACCTCCTGGTCCAACCCTTTATACTCACCATTGCTGTCCATATACACCGTCGGCATTAAGCTTGCATGGTACATAGCTGTATAAAAGTTGACAAGGTCTTCCTTGTTCAACATTTCAGCTTCTATCTTATGCAACTCCTTTTCCCAGGCGTTCTGCCCTTGCTTAACGTAACCGTCAAAATTCCAGTCCGGAGCCTCAGCCTCCATATTGGCCAATGCATTCTTCATGCTTACTGGACTTAACGCTACTTTCAGGAGGATGGCTTCTTGTGCTTTTGTATCAAAATCCAAGTGAAGCTTAATATTGTGTGCTGCAAGATCAGGGAAATTGTTCTGTTGATCAAACTTACGCCAGAAACCATTATAGACAGATTTTCCATCTTCATATTTGGCGCCGTAATTCTTAAACGCTTTTGATGTCTTTATCGCAAAGTATACGGTGCGGGTTCTTGACCAACCGTTTGTCTGGCGGTAGCCTACCAGGGTTGAATCGTTCAAGACCTTGACCACGGTCCAAACATTCTTGCCGTCATAATTATAGATCCCAGCAGTTAAGTCTACAATAAGATGTGAAGCATCCGATTCTTTGAACGTATAACGGTGCAGTCCTACACGTGTTGTTGTCGTTAATTCAGCTTTAATCTGATGTTTATCCAGTAAAACACTGTAATAGTTGGCCTCAGCCCGTTCGTTGGCATGCGAATATGGTGATCGATAACCATCTTGTGGTCGATCAGCTGTACCCGGGTTTAATTGGACTTTTCCTTGTGTCGGCATGATCTGTATATCACCAAGATCGGAGTGACCTGTACCGCTAAAATGCGTATGACTAAACCCAACAATCGTCGGATCATCATATTGATAACCAGCACAATATTTATAAACATCGCCGTTATACCGCCCATTGACAGCATACGATAATGTATCCGTATCAGGGCTTAATTGTACTGCGCCGAATGGAACTGTCGCCCCCGGAAAAGTATGTCCCATTTTCGCCGTACCGATGAGCGGTTTGACATACTTAACTAATTTCGTTTCTTGTGCCTTTAATAGATATGGGACACTAATTAATCCCAAAAAGATTAAACTTCTGATATTCATCGCTTATGAATTATAGTTTGGGGTTTTGGCTATAATCGGCCCACAGCTCATCAATAGTTTTACCCGTCTCCACTTTCCAAAAAGCATCACTATAGCTTTTGCTACGCATCGCCGCATCCAATTTTTTGACAAAATCCTTCTTTATATGTAGATTGATCCAATACAAAAAGCGCGCTGTAATACGATAAGAATCTGTGTATTTCTGCTTTTCGTTATATTCTGGCAGCTTCCAATTTGCTCCAGCATTATCTATTCCATCATCAAATCGCACAAAATCGGCTATCCCCTCGGTAATCCACCAAGGGCCCGCCCCGTCGGGGTATGCTTGGACAATATGCATTACCTCATGGGTAACCACATCAATATCGCCCGGATTTTTGGCAAACCAAGCTGGACTGTAACGGACAATCCCACCCGCTGTCGCTGCCACACCTTTATAGTCCGGATCAATAACGAAAGACACCTTTTTTATGGTCTTTTTATTATATTTCTTGGCTAGTTTAGGGTAGTTTGTAAAATATGCTGCCACCAATCTTTCTTTTAAAGGAGCACTAAAATCTTTGTCTTTATTTATCCAAATCAAGGTGTATCCACCTTTACTGATACTATCAACATCCACAGCCACCTTGCGGTCGTTTTCTGTATGTTTCCAGTTGTCCTGCGCGAAAAGTGAACAAGAGTATGCCAGGCCAAATACGGTAACAACTACTTTTAAGTTTTTAAAGTTTATCATAACCCAATGATTATTTCTTTTTGTTCGATTTCAACTTGATATTTGTTTGCAAATCCGTTGTCATTGAATAAGGCGCTGAATTTTTGGACGATCCCCTCGTATAATTGGGTTTTGCCGCCATGTCAAAATTAAGTGTGCCACCTTCATGCAATGCTTTGTGACTTAACCAGTTTTTACCATAATCCTTACCATTCATTTGCAATGTGTTTACATATACATTTTCAGCTGAGTTCTTTGGTGCGTCAATGGTCAATGTCTTACCATTTTCAAATGTTAAGGTCGCTTTTTTAAATAATGGAGCTCCGAGCACATATTCATCCGTCGCCGGACAAACCGGATAGAATCCAAGCGCTGAAAAAACATACCATGCAGAGGTTTGACCATTATCTTCATCACCGCAATAGCCATCAGGTGTAGGCTTATACATTCGGTCTATCACTTGACGCACCCAATATTGTGTTTTCCAAGGTTGGCCAGCATAATTGTACAAATATGGCATATGCTGAATTGGCTGATTACCATGTGCATATTGCCCCATATTCGCAACCTGCATTTCACGTATTTCATGGATAATACCACCATAATAGCTATCGTCGAAATCTGGAGACTGAACAAACACCGAATCCAACATGCTCACAAAAGTCTTTTCTCCTCCCATCAGATCGATCAGCCCCTGAACATCGTGAAATACGCTCCACGAATAATGCCAGCTATTGCCTTCTGTGAATGCGTCACCCCATTTCAATGGATTAAAAGGGGCCTGGAATTTTCCATCTTTATTCTTTCCACGCATAAGATTGGTCGATGGATCAAATAAATTCTTATAGTTCTGTGCACGCTTAGCATACAAATCAATTTCAGCCTTCGGACGGTTCAATGCTTTTGCCAATTGGTAGATCGTGAAATCGTCATAGGCATATTCCAATGTACGTGCTGCATTTTCATTGATTTTAACATCATATGGCACGTAACCCAAACTATTGTAATATTCAACGCCTTTTCTTCCTACCGCACTCATTGGTCCTTCGTTATTAGCACCGTGTTGTAAGGCTTCGTATAACTTATTGATATCATAACCGCGCAATCCCTTCACATAAGCATCCGAAACCACCGAAGCAGAGTTATTACCCACCATGATATCGGCATATCCCGGACTGCTCCATTCAGGAAGGAAGCCTCCTTCTAAATAGGCATTGAGAAGACCTTCCTGCATTTCCTTATTAATGGAAGGATACATAAAATTTAAGAATGGGTACAACGCCCTAAAAGTGTCCCAAAAACCTGTTCCTCCAAATAAATAACCAGGAAGTGTTTTTCCATTATATGGACTGTAATGTACAGCCTTTCCTTGCGCATCAATTTCATATAACTTGTTCGGGAAAAATAAAGTCCGATACATGGTCGAATAAAACGTGCGCAACTGATCGATATCATCACCTTCTACTTTAATTTTCCCTAAGGTCGAATTCCAGATCTGACGTCCGTCTTCTTTTATTTGATCAAAAGATTTGTTACCTAACTCATTTAAGTTTAATAAGGCTTGTTCGGCACTGATAAAGGAAGACGCCACTTTCACCTGCACTGGTTTCGTTTTGTCTTTTACCTTAAACCCGACGATTGCACCAGTGTGATCACCTTTGATCTGAAGTTGCCCATCCTTCTTCTCTTTGCCTTCCCAAGTAGCGACACTTGCAAAAGGTTGATCAAAAACCAAAACAAAATAATTCTTGAAATTAGCTGGCAGTGGACCGCGTGCATATTTCGAAGAATAGCCAATTATCATATTTTTTTCTGGAATAATCTGAACTTCAGACCCCTTTTCATAAGCATCCAAAACAATATAAGCGTCGTCTGTTTTATTAAACGAGATCCTAAACATGGCTGCGCGTTCTGTTGGTGTCATCTCTGCAGTCACATCGTGATCCGCTAGATAAACCGAATAATAATACGGTTTTACAATCTCCGCTTTATGCGAAAACCAGCTCGCACGCTCGTCTTGATCAAATACAGGCTTTCCAGTTACAGGCATGATAGAAAAAACACCGTAATCATTCATCCAGGGTGATGGCTGGTGAGTCTGTTTTAATCCACGAATCTTATCAGCGGTATATTGATACTGCCATCCGTCGCCATTTTTTCCTGTTTGTGGTGTCCACATATTCATTCCCCAAGGTCTCGCAATCGAGGGATAGGTGTTACCATTGGACAACTCAAATTTGGATTCGGTACCCATTAATGGATTAACAAGATCGACAGCTTCTAGCTGCTGTCCTCTAAATTTCTGAGCCAAAACCGGTTTTGCGTAAAACAAACCCAAAGACAATAACGACCCTAGAAAAACACTTAAAGATTTCTTCATTATTTAGGATATATAAAAATATTTCTACTAAAACGTATTAGTAAAGATATAAAAAAGAATATTAAATCAAAATAAAGACCTGGAATTGGACAAACACGTCTTATGATTTTTACAATTCAATTTCTATATATTCATTTGCTGTCCCATTTTAGCGTCGCATCAATTTTGTTGAGATGATATATTCTTTTGGTGTGGATATCCCTTGATCTATTTCCTTTAACAAAACTTTCACACAAGTCTTAGCCAGAGGTTCCAATGGTTGTTGTATACAGGAGATTTTAGGGTTTAAAAGATCAAACAACTCATGGTCATCAAAAGAAAACATCGGAAAATCGTAGTTATTTTCATCCGCTGACCGCAAGGCCTTCAAGCCGAGAATACAAAGGTAATTTGTTGTAAAAAAGAGACCATCTAATCCAACCTGCTTAGCTGCCCAATTTTTCAACGTACGTGAACCGTTCTGCTTCAGATGCTGATAAGGTAATTGCAGTATGCGAGGCTCCATTCCGTATGTGTCACAAAAATCTAAATAGGCATGTTTTCGCGCCAACATTTGTGGTTGATCCGAATCGATGGTTACCAGCCCAAAATTTCTGCAACCAATAGATTTTAAATGGTCACATGCATTCATCCCACTAACTTCATTGTCAATATGTACATAATGGGTTTCCACTGTTGGAGAATTTCTATCAAAAACGACCAACGGAACTTTATGCTCCAATATTTTGCGCTGGTATTCTTCCAAATCTACTGTCGGAGCCAAAATAATACCCTCTACTTTCTTTTCCAACATCGAATCAATGATATCGCGTGCATTTTGTGAATCGCCAAGCGTACTACTGTAGAGGACGTGATAATTTTTCTTTCGGAACAATTCCTCTACATATAAAGCAAATGGACCAAAAAAAGAATCTCCAATATTCTCTACAATTAGACCGATGGTATTTGACCGCCCCGTAGCTAAACTCTTAGCGAGAGCATTGGGCTTATAGCCTACTTTTTCAACGTATGCAAGTACACGGTTTTCCAATTCCTTGCTAATGCGTGCTCGCTCGGCTTTGTGGTTAATGACTAACGAAACAGTTGATTTAGACACATTGAGTTCCTGTGCTATTTCTTTAATTGATTTGGCCATAAGAGCATTTTCATAAAATTAGGGTGAAATTAGAAAATAAATATGAACATATCGGAGATTACAATTGATAGCACACAATAAATTATTACACAATCGTGTGCGCGGGAGTCAAAAAAGGATCAGATTGACAATGAAGACTGTTTAACTAACACTATTATACTTCTATGAATGAAGACCGATATGACCTAAAAGATATTTTTGCTTAGATTTAAACTTCATTCTTTATGAATAGCAAATGTCTATTACAAATAGATGTATAAAAAAGGAATACAAACCATTATTGATAACCATCAGAATTTCTTAAAAGATTAAGATGACCATTATCTAAATTAGTGGCCTATCCTAACCAACAAAGAGATTTGATTTGACGAATGAACTAGATGCAAATGAAAACATCTTTTATGTTATCTCTTCTTTTGACTCTAGCCTCTCTTGCTATAGCTCAAAAGAAAGACCAGAGACCGAATATTGTACTTATTATGGCAGATGATCTTGGTTATGGAGACCTTGGTGTATACGGTCAGCAAAAAATTGCAACGAGGCATATCGATTCATTGGCTGCCAAAGGGATGAAATTTGACAACTTCTACGCTGGTACATCGGTGTGCGCTCCCTCGCGATCATCTTTAATGACAGGACAGCATACTGGCCACACCTATGTAAGGGGTAACAAAGAAATTGAGCCCGAAGGACAACAACCGCTAGCCGACTCTGTACAAACTTTTGCTATGCTTCTACAACAGGCAGGATATACAACCGGTGCGTTTGGAAAATGGGGACTTGGCATGGTCCATACAACAGGTGCTCCTGATCAAAAAGGATTCGATGAATTCTATGGCTATAACTGCCAACGTCAATCCCATCGCTACTACCCAACTCACCTCTGGCATAATAACGAAAGGATAGAACTCCATGGCAATGGTTTAATGGCCAAAAGGCAGTATGCACCAGCATTAATCCAAGAAAAGACCCTGGAATTTATCGATGAAAATAAGGAGAAACCTTTTTTCCTTTATGTACCTACCGTTCTTCCACACGCCGAATTATCAGGTCCGGATGACAAATATTACCAATTATATGCAGACCGGTTTGATGAAAAACCGCATAAAGGAAATGACTATGGACCACAAGCAACTGTTCCCGGTTACACTTCGGTTGAAAAACCACATGCGATGTATGCGAGTATGGTAAGCCGTATGGATGCTTATGTCGGTCAAATTGTTGATCGGCTACGTGAAAACAAGCTATTGGACAATACAATTATCATTTTTACGAGCGACAACGGATCGCACAAGGAAGGCGGAGCTGACCCCAATTTTTTCAATAGCTCCGGTGGGTTGCGTGGCAACAAACGCGACCTCTATGAAGGTGGCATCAAGACCCCTTTCATTGTGTACTGGCATGGTAAAGTTGCCGAAGGGAAAACTTCAAACTACCTAGGCGCCTTTTGGGATATTATGCCTACGATGGTTGAGCTTGCCGGAGCAAACAAACCGCATTATACAGACGGTATTTCATTTGTGCCAACGCTACTAGGTAAAAACAAGCAACAAAAAAAGCACCAATACCTGTACTGGGAATTTCACGAAGATGGGGGACGTCAAGCCCTGCGCCAGGGAGATTGGAAACTTATCTTACAAAAAGTTACAAGTAGCCAACCTACAGCCGAACTCTATAATCTCAAACAAGATCCCAAAGAACAACACAATATTGCCCCGGGAAATCCAACGAAAGTAAAAGAATTACGTCGGCTGATTGAAAAAGCGCATGTCGAAAGTGGTATTTTCCCATTGACAAGTGTAAACACGCACAAAAAATAAAACTAGGGTTTGGAGAGTAGCTAACTGCGTGTTATTTCCCAAAAAACGATTAAAGTCACTGAAAATATAGAAATGTAGTAAGAACGCTAAAAAATAGAGGTTATCTTTCCTGTAACAAGAAATCATATTTTTTTCGCTAAGTTTACTAACTACCCCAAGTGGATGCTCATACCTATGCAAAAAGATCCCAGTCAAAATAAAAACTGGGATCTCTCACCCTAGTCAGTAATATATTAATTATATACCCTTTGGTCAATTATGTAGGAACGGATTATTATCCCAATTGTGGATCAGTTTTCGAATGATTGCCCGTTTCCACACGACCCGCAAACTGGCGCACAAATTTGGTATTCTCAGCATGTACCGTAATATCATACCACCCATGGATTTTATGAGATTCCACAATCCACTTCGTAGCTTTCCCGGCAGCAAGTACAATGGATTTCTTCCATGTACTATAAGCATTATCCTCCGCATGTAGACGGAATGATTTTTTACCATGATTTTGAATCTCCAAAACAAGATTACCCGTTAAGTGCCCTTTCCTCCCGATTTCATAAGTTGCACGAACAGTCAATGGTTCCTCATGTCCTTTAAATCCCCGCATAAACCCATTTGGGCCATATACGGTTAGATCGTAATGCCCATCTTTAAAGTCAGCCAGATTCCAGTCAAAGCTCAGATTACGACCAGCAACAACTGCAAAAGGCCAAAATTTAACCCCTTCTTTATAACTTGGTCCACTATAGACATTAAAAGGGCTACTGAGCGATTTATCACCAAACACCTTATTGCCCGCTTCTAATGTTAAATGAATTCGGTTGCCTTCATTAGAAAAGGATTCTTGAACATAGAGCTCATAGGCCAACGCGCTAGAATTTTTCTGACCTTTCTCCTGTCTCGCCAGTAAAGTGGAATGCCCCTTAGACCGTAATGCTGCGGCATCCTCTTTCGACCAAACGTGAAAATTATTGGGTAGTGGTTTCGATTTGGCCTGATCAATCGCATAGATCTGCTGATTCCGATCAAGGAAAGGCAAATCAACAGCATTCGATCCCTCAGCTTTCCGAAATATCGATGTCAAGTCACCTGTAATAGCTCGACGCCAGGAGCTTATATTTTCCTCTTTTACCTGCTTACCCAACTTTTTCTCGAAAAAATACTCCATAAATTGAATCGTCGACGTGATATCACAGATCTCCGAATTGACCCAACCGCCTTTTGACCAAGGGGAAGCCACAATCAAAGGGACGCGGTAACCAAGCCCCACTGGACCTTCCGTTGCATTATCTTTTTCTTCACCATCGGCAAGCTCCTGTGCTAAACTCACATATTCACCACTATAATCTAATTCCGGCGAAGTTTTTCCAGAACGGCTGTCTGCGGGGTTAGGTGCTACAAAAGGAGGAATATGATCAAAGTAACCATCATTCTCATCATAGTTCAGAATAAAAATGGTCTTCTTCCAGATTTCCGGATTTTCTGTCAAAATATTCAATAGCTCCGATACATACCAAGCGCCATACATAGGTGCACTCGGATGATCTGAAAAGCTTTGTGGTGCTACAAGCCACGACACTGCTGGCAGTTTCCCTGACTTCACATCATGTCTAAATTGGTGGAGTACATCGCCCTTAGGAACGGTAATTTTTTCACCCTCATGTGTCACAACGCTTGTCTCCCGATAGAAGGAGTCCCCCTCATTCGTTTGAAACGCACGTTCATGCAAAGCACGCTGCTCTTCAGGAAGCTGATGAAAAGCATGCTCCGTAAGGCGTGCCAAATGTTTTTGGTAGCGATTCAGCTGTTCCTGCTTCTGCTTGAGTTTATTCTGTGTTTTCTGGACACTCTCGGAGCTATTATTAGCTAATGCTTTCTCAAGTTCTTGAATCTCCGCCGGTAATTCCGCGACACGTTTCCGCATAAAATCAAGATGGCTTTTCTTGAATTCAATATGATATTGCGCAAACCATTCCAAATTGTTGTCCGTGAAATTTCCCAACAGATCCTCACCCTCTAAGCCACTTTCTATGCTGACCTCATTTTGGTAGACTTTCCAGGAGATCCCCGTTTCTTCCAGGCGTTCAGGAAAAGTCTTCCAATGTGCCCAACGGTTAAAATAGATATCGGAATTCCGCACCAATGGCTTCGCCCCTTTATGTGGCACACAGGTTCCAGTCCAGAAGAAATGCCTATTGGTTGTTGTACCTGTGATAGACGAACAGAAGTGCTGATCGCAGATCGTAAAGGCATCAGCCAATGCATAATAAAAAGGGATATCTTCGCGTGTATAATAACCCATTGTTAGCGGAATCTCTTTCAGAACCTTTCCTCCTGGCCGTTTTGCTTCGATCCAATTATCGTGTTTTCCCTCATTACGGGCTGCCATCTGGTTTTCCCAGGAATGTGGTAAATTTCCGGTCCACGCAGCACTGGAGTTTTTGATATCCAGTCGAAACGGCGAATAGGTCTTACCTGCAGCCGACGACTGCAACCATACGGGATTACCGCTAGGCAATTTAATCGCCCGTGGATCATTGAATCCCCGAACCCCACGAAGTGTTCCAAAACTATGATCAAAAGAACGATTCTCTTGCATTAATAAGACAATATGTTCGGCATCTAAAAAGGTACTTCCTGTTATAGGTTCAATTGCCAATGCGCGATGTATGGCATCTGGCATAGCACTCTGTAAGCCAAAAACACCAGCTAACAACGAAGCCTTCTTAATAAAATCTCTTCTGCTATCCATAAATAAATTTGTTATCTCTCTGCTAAATTCAATGGTCTAAAGCGAATATATCCATTCGCTGTCGTTTTTAATGTAACGTTTTTAACAAAAATCCCCGCAAACGATTGATCTCATCCTTCCCCCCATATTGGCGGGCGAGCGCTTCATCCAAATTTTGTCCGTTATAAGTGTACTCACTGGCTGGATAGCGCCAACGAACAGGTATTTTGGTTAGATCATCCGCATTTAAACTGAATGCGGGGTTGATTTTCCATTTTGGGTAACCTGTTGACGAGTTTTCTCCATTTTGTTAAGTCTCCGCCATACAAGGGATCACCCGCAAATTTTGCTCCGCTTGCAAAGAGCTGATCTGCTTTTTCTAATTCATCAAGAATACCCTTTTTAACGTATAATGCATCTGCAGAATAAACGGGATCAAGCTTGTGGAAGAATGCCAAGTTTTGCGACATATTTAAAATAATATCCCATTGGAAATTTTCCTTTTTTATAGCAGCTGTACCCAATGTAATTCCATGACATCTGGTCATTTTCTCCTCATGCGTATTAATCAAACGCGAAGTAAAGCCTGACGACCCCGATATGGTTAAGTTTCCCCCAATCAGAAACCTTATAATTCAAGGTCAAGGCAGCGTTCATCTTATTAATCAGCTCAGGGGTAACCTTCTCATAAGCCGTCAAATACGGATTGTCATACCAGGCTTTATACATTCAATTTTGAGATTGGTCGTTAATCTACCAATAATCTTTGTAATCCTGTAAATTATACTCAGGCCCAGTCCACACGAGAATATTGGAAATATACCCCTGATCATTATATCCTGCGCCAAAATTACTTCTTGCTGAACGACGATTATAGGCAAGGCGTGTTTCTATATCAACTTTTTCGCTAATCTTAGTCTGCCCAGCGACAGACATGTTTGTCATATTCATCTTTTTGGTTTGGATACTGTCCTTTTTTATAAATATGATTTATCGATGTTCTAATACTTCCATGTTCACCCTGGTTGGTAAAACGAACGGAGTTATTGGATATAAATCCCCGCTCAAGAAAATTCTTAAAACTGTCCTTGCCAAGGGAAAGCAATTCCATCTCTTCCAGTTGTTTTGTCAGTGGATTCCATTGCTTGGCTGAACGCCCAATATCCGGTTTATCCCCCCCCCCCACATAGTCATCATTATTAAACTTTCCCCTTTCACCTGACGGGTATCCATGTTGTACTTCGGGCAAAGCTAGATAACCCGAAAAAAACATGTTATTGCTATGACTGAGATCTCCGTTCCTTATTCCGCAAGTCCCTTTTTTGTCGTAATCATAATGGCCACACCAGCCCCCATACTACCGTACAATGCCGCTGCGGTTGCTCCCTTCAGCACATTCATATCTTCGATATTATCTAATGGCACATCACGTAGGGTAAGATTTTCATAGGCAACTCCAACCATCACCAAAATAGGTATTAGTCCCCTTACTTAGATTTGGTGTGTACTGTTAAACTCCGTACTGTTCAAAACTCGGATACCATAAATGCGTGGGATATGCGACATGTAGACCCAGATTCACAAGTGATAACAATTTAATTATAATCAATTTATATTAAATTAACACCAATTTCATGGGATATTCGATCAACAAAATAATGTCTAAAGGACCACACCATCTTATACAGCAAAGGATAGCCTGACGTAGATGCATAAAAAAGTTCCATTGCAGGTAGGCAATGGAACTTTTATGTATTTCTGTATTTCTACAGTCGATACACGAGTTATTTTAATAATGGAAATGGTCCCAAGAAGTAAGTTCCTCGTTTATAGAAACGGAGAAAGAAATCAAGGACCTCATCGTTCACCGGAAAAAAGAACTGTTTGTCCACTTCCGCCTTGAATAGATTAACATAGTACTTAGGCAACTCACTTGGGAAAAAATCTTCGACCAAAAGATTCAAAAAGTAGCGTGCATAAGGCACCTCAATTTCACCATCTTTCTCCGCGAAGTCGTTATTCTTTAATGGGAAAAATTCCGCTATACCGCCAAAAACTTCTAAACCCGTTTTCGGATTAAAGAACACGGTGACTTTAGCATCTTCCGTAAGGTCCAAATTTGATTCTGGAAGTGGAGACTCTTCTTTACTCGGGTATTTTTGCTGATATTTCTTAAAGAAATCCGTTGCAAATTCCTTCACTTCCTTTCCTTCCATAAACGCCACTGCAGCCTTATGCTCCGACTGGAACAATTTACCCATATCTTTCAGCTGCTTTTCCGTTTTCTTCAAGCTCTTATCCTTACCATTTAAGGCTTCAATGCGATAAGTCATCTCATACTGCTCAGGTAAATCAAAATTCACTTCATCGGCATTCACAACAGTCATAATTCCCGACAGGTTCCAGGCATCTTTCCAAGGCACAATTTCCATATAGAAAGATAGGGGTTCTGTTGGTTCAACAAATTGCTGTATAGAGTCCTTAAAGATTTTAAATGCAGTTTTTGTTCCGATATGTTTTACATGTACATAAAGCTCATCCGTTTTAACGAATTCGAAAAAGCTATTAATGCGATTACCTAATGTCTTGACAATATCATATAGCGCATGTTCTTTGCCAACCACCTCAGCTACAAACTCAGATGCCTTCAACGCAAACACATGTAGTCTATAATTATTGAAATGGTTGTCTCGAACCCGATAGATCATCTGTTGCAACTGATTTTGATCGTGCTGATATCGCCCTATTTCCGCAACTTGCATCAAATGATTAAGATTGGTGTTATATTCACCCGCTGTCAGGTAATTTGTAGCGACAAGCTTTTCAATAAAATTACGGACTTCAAAATAGTTCGCTCCTTCGTCCAAAACATATTCTAGTTTTAACTTTTCATTTTCAGGAGCAACTTCATAATGTTCTTCCAAGATCGAATAGGCCAAATCTGTAACCAATTGGATCAAACGACCACGGGGATCAATAAATAAATGTGGGTTGCGTTCACTGAAAAACAACCAGGTCAATACAGCAATATCTTCGCTATTAATATCCTCAGCATAATAATCCGTCAGGTCATTATCATTATAAAAAGGCAAAAGTTGATTGTATAGTTCTGTATGGATCGTTCTAAAAGCAGCAAAAATTCCTGTTTTCGCAATAACGTCTTCTAAGTAACACGTTAGATAGATACTCAATGTCTTTAAAGCATCGGTATGGATGAGATCATTTGTCTCTTGCTCCTCAAACCATAGTGTCGATAAACTATCATTGATTTCATTTGCAACGCGTAAGTAATAACTATCTATTTCGTTTGTTTTTTGATAAGTATGGTGTGCTATCCAATCTTGAATAAAAATTCTGTTTCCTCTCATATGAAAAATGCTAAAACCAAAAGTAGCCAAATTTTCGAAATATCCATACGGGCAAAATACAAGATACCAGAAATAGGATTCACCTATTCGCCAGTTTTCTTAACAACAAAATATATTAAGACGAACTAGACTAATTATTTTAGGAATAATAACTTCAAAACTACTAACCAGCAACGTTCACACTATCAAGTGTTAAGTGATCTTGAAGCGACGAGTTAATTATATTACAAGTTTTAAGTAAATCTCTAACAGGATATTTTGCAACGACTTCTTCCAATGCAGCTAGATGGCGTTGGTGATGAGTATCTGTTCCGACAAAATCATACATACCCGATTTGATCATGGTTAATGCAGCAGACTTAACTTCAACACCATAATAACGACTTATCGATAATAAATTTAATTGTAGCATACATCCTGCGTCCTTAATCTGCTTATACATATTAAAATTATAATGATAATAGTTATAACGCTCCGGGTGAGCTAAAATTGGTTTATATCCCAAATTCTGAATATCAAGGATAGTTTTAAATAACGCTCTAGACTCTTGAAGATATGACATTTCAATAAGCACATAACCGCCCGGCATTACACACAACTCATTTGAACCGATTAATTTCTCAATCCCATCATCTACCATATGTTCAGCAGCATGAAATATCTCTGGAGAATTTGGTATCTTTTTCAATTCTTTGACCAACAAATCCTTTGATTTTTCGATTGTACTCAAAGTGTTAGGATGAACACCTTCTATTATATGCGGCGTACAGATAAATTTATCAAATCCCATTCTGTTTAAGCCTTTAATTAACTCTATCGACTGATCAACAGATTGACTTCCATCATCAATTCCTGGTAAAATATGGTTATGCATATCGACCTCTAGAAAGGCCAATTTTCCTACAACCTTTATCTTAGAATCCTTTTTCTTGCCCGCAAACAATTTTGACAATATCCCCATATACTAATCAAATAATTTTAAAGTAGTTTAATAGAAACTACAAATATAACGGAAAACATAAACAAAACGCTACAGTTAAACATAATTTATTTAAAAAACCAATTCCTTTCTATAGAAAAAACTAATTTAATAGTTGTAACTAATTTTTATAAAAGCTCAAAATATTACACTATAACCTTTTATTTACATTTTATGCAGAAATGGTTTGAAACTGCTTTTCAAAAAAACTCAAAATTCATACAGCAAAAAGAGTACCAACAAAAAAGCACCAACATTAAATATTGATGCCTTTTAATAATTGATATAATATTGGTAACTAGCTACTTTTTAGCAGATTTAAATAAATTTTGAAGAAAGTTGAATCTTCTACTACTCTTATCATCTCTCTCACCATAACCATAACCGTAGCCATAGCCATAGCCATAGCCTCTGGCAAAATCGACATCATTAATTACAAAAGCCATATTTTTCAATTTACTTTGTTGATAAAGCTCTTTAGGCACTTGTAACAATCTTTTATCGAGATAATTTGCTCGTGACACATAAATAGTTAAGTCGGCATTATGGGCAATTAATACAGTATCAGTCACTAAGCTCACGGGAGCTGTATCCACCAAAACATAGTCATAATTTCTACGTCCGTATTCAATAACGTCGTCAAAATGACCGTTCATTAAAAGTTCCGCTGGATTAGGAGCGACATAACCCGAATAAATAATATCAAAATTGTAATTCCCAGGTTTTTTTATCACGATATTATCAAGATCCATGTCGGGATTAATCATATACTGCGTGATACCTATATTCGTGTGTTGAAGGTGTGCAAGTCCCAAATAATCCAAAACTTTAGGACTTCGGATATCTGCACCGATCAGAAGTACCTTTTTCGCAGACATGGCAAGAATTTTCGCTAGATTAGTTGACACAAACGACTTCCCTTCTCCAGAAGTTGTTGAAGTAATAAAAATAACTTTCGAATCATTTTTATTAGGTCCCAACATGAAGGACATATTTGTACGGAGTATCCGAAAAGCCTCAGCTAATGAAGAACGATCATTCTCCTGGATGATAGGATGCTCACTTGTAGGAATCTCTCCTAATATAGGAGCTTTTATAAGATCTTCAATATCCTTCCTAGACTGAATTTTGTTATCCAATAAAAACTTTAAATATAATATACCAAATGGCAAGATCACCCCAACAATTAAAGCTCCTAACAACACAATACTTTTCTTAGGAGATACTGGAATATTCGAGCCAAAGGCTTCATCAATAATCTTTAAATTGTCCGGTGTTGCGGCGGCCTTGATCTCATTCTCTTCTCTTTTTTGTAATAAAAAAAGATAAAGAGATTCGACAATCTGCTGCTCTCTTGAAATATCTTTAAATCCACGTTCTTGTTTGGGAAGATTACTCAATTTACCTTGTAACTCCGATTTCTTAGCTTGGGCAGAATTTAGGGCTAATTGTGTAACGTTTCGGTAATTATTTAATGACTTTATCACATTGTTATTCAAGACTCTAATATTATCATTGATATTTTTAATGACAGGATTATCAATAGTAGAAGACTTCAATAAATCATCTCTTTCTAATACCATCTTATTATACTCAACAATTGTCTTTTCAATTGAAAGATCCTGAAGGCCGATATTTGTAGGCAAAAGTTCGGTATTGTTGGATTGCACATATTGCTTCATATAATCAACCAACTGAAGCTGAGTCCGCTGTTCCACAACTTTCTTATCTGATTCTGAAGCATTTTCAAGAAAAAGCTTCGCTTCAGATTCAACATCAATTAGACGATTCCCTTCTTTAAAACTTTCAGCTTTACTATCGACATGAGACAAGTCCCCGGAAATTTTATCGAGTCGCTCGTTAATAAATTTAGACGTAGCCTTAGTAAGTTTATCTTTATCTTGAGTAAGATCTAAATTATATTGATTAATTAATTCATTAATAATTTTAGAAGCCTGGAGGACCGAGGCAGAAGTAGTTGAAAAATTAATAATATAGGATTGCTTTTCTTGATTAGGAGTCACATTTATATCCTTCACTAGATTCTCTAATGCATTCAACCTAGGAAGAACTGTAATGTTTATACTTTTATTAATAAAAGACTGAATAATTGGAGTTTGAGGCAAAAGAATAATCTCACCTAAACTTGACTTAACTTTTGTTCCAAGAAGAATCTCTTTTGTATTCTTTCCAAATTCATCTTCGAGAATTACTTTTGTGGGAGAGAGTATATCAACACGAAATCGTCCTTTTATTGTATCTTGGTAAGATATATTTGAATTTACCAAAAAGAGGCGAATTGGGGATTCTTGTTGTGCTAACATTTCTTTCTTAAATCTACCTTCAGAATAAGAAATGTTCAAATTCAGCGTATCGACAACTTTTCCCGCCAATCTTCTAGATTTAAGAACATCAATCTGATCCATTACTTTAGCCGTATTACCAGTACTACCAGTGATAGATGCGAGATCCGCTAGGCCAGCCAACTCACCTTTACCTTCATTTTCATTTGGCAGCAGTATTTTAGCATCTACTTTATATTGCTTAGTTGCAAATTTAAGATAAAGAAATGCACTAAATAATACGATTGAAATAGACAAAACAAACCATTTCCAATAGTAAAAATATTGCTCAAAAAGGGCTTTTATATTTATTTGCTGGTCTTCTTGTGAATCAGAACTCAATTGAGATAAATTATCAGGCATAATAAAATTTGTAAATTTTTAACGTACAATAACAGAAATAACAGTGATAATCAAACCAACTACTGAGATCAACACATTCGTATTCTGACCATAATTAGCATTTCGAATTTGAGATTTATTTGGTTCAACATACACAACATCATTTTGTGCTAAATAATAAAAAGGGGAATTTAAAGCACCTTGTTTAGAAAGATCCACTCGATTAACCGTTTTTTGTCCATTTACCTCTCGTATGACCAAGACGTTATTTCTTACCCCTTTCATCGTCATATCTCCAGCCATACCTAAGGCCTCAAGCAATGTTATACGCTCATTTTGTAATGGAAATGAGCCCGGACGAGCCACCTCCCCAATCACCGTCACTTTGAAATTATTGAATGACATATTAACCCCTGGATCAACAATATATTTCTTTAATTCTCCCCGCAATTTATCCATCGCTTCCATTCTTGTCAAACCCTCCAAACGAATCTTACCTATTACAGGGAAATCAATCATACCCATTTGGTCGACGGTGTAAGTTGGCTTCATTGCCAAATCGGTACTAGTAGCACTATTCATTTGATAGGGGCTAACTTGATTAAATGGCATAGCAGCTTTCAAATCAGCAGCAGAAACAGTTATTGATAAAATATCATTAGGTTGTATACGTGGAATGTATTTTTCGTAATCATTAACAATATTTGTCGAGTCGGATTGGAGGTATATTATACTTTTTCGAGAGCCACATGATGTTAGCCCTAAAACTATGCTTGTTAGCAATAATAATTGAAAATAATGTTTAAACTTAAAATAAGTATGCATGAATAAAGTATTATTTGTATAATTCGTGGTAAAAATATCATTTTTTTATTGAATAATCATCTCAAGATTACAATTAGGTTGCTACTTGAACCCCATCACTATCAAAATCCAATACACTAAAATCTGAATTTTGGGATTTAAATTCTGGAACAATCTCTTTTAAAACTTTTACCAAGGACATTGCGTCCATTTTTTGCAATGAGGTCATAGTAACAAGTTCTTTCAATTTTTCACATTTAAATGCTAGATTTTCATGATTAATTTTTGCAATCATAATTTTAGGATGGTGAGTTTCCAAGGTATTTTCACCATTTGCTAACAGCTCTTCAAAGATTTTTTCACCAGGTCTAAGTCCCACTATTTTGATATCAATATCATCAGGATACCGATATCCTTTTAAACGAATCATCCGTTTTGCCAAATCCATAATTTTGACAGAGCTACCCATATCAAAAACAAAAATCTCCCCGCCTTGGCCCATAACGGCAGCTTCCTGAACTAATTGACATGCCTCCGGAATAGTCATAAAATAACGTGTAATATCAGGATGCGTAAGGGTAAGTGGACCTCCTTCAGACATTTGCTTCTCAAACAAAGGAATAACTGAACCATTTGAGCCTAATACATTTCCAAACCGTGTAATAACAAACGATGTATTACCCTTACCATAACAACTGCTGACATAAATCTCAGCAGCTCTCTTCGTTGCTCCCATCACATTTGTAGGATTTATCGCCTTATCAGTAGAAATCATAACAAATTTTTTGGCATTATACTTTAAGGCAAGGTCTGCAAGATTCTTAGAGCCAACAACATTTGTCCAAATAGCTTCATAAGGGTTATCTTCCATTAGAGGAACATGTTTGTAAGCAGCAGCGTGAAAAACGATATCAAAATTATACTGATTAAATAAATGATCTAAAAATACAATATCCCTAACATCGCCAACAACACACTTTACTTTATCAGAATTATTCAGGTTTAATGATTGCTGCAAATCATATAGTGGGGATTCAGCCTGGTCTAATAAAATTAATTTTTTATATTTTTGTTTTGCAATTTGACGAGAAAGTTCCCCTCCGATAGATCCTGCAGCACCAGTTATCAGGATTACTTTATTTTCAGTCTCTGCTATTATTTCGGGATTGTTCAATTTTATATTTTTCCTACCTAATAAATCTTCTACTTTAAGTGGCCTAATTTCTCTTTTGATACCAGAATTTAACAACAAATGAGCTGGAGGCATAATTTTCAGTTCTATTTTCAACTGTTGAAATGCATCAGTTATTTTTGCTAATCTTTCGGGATCGTCGTTTTCAACGGCTATAACAACATCCGAGATATCATTTGCCCGAACAAAATCCATAGTGATGGCAGAAATATCCATGATACGAAGTCCCCCGATACGCTTGCCTACACGAGAAACTTTATCTTCGACAAATGCTACAACTTGATATTTTGTCCTCTGATCCTCTTTCAATAGAGAGAAAGCAACCAATCCCGGTCTTGAGGCGCCAAAAATCAGCACTTGTTTCATTTTTCTATTCCTCAGAAATAAACTTTCATAAATTGTACGATAGAAAACCCTAGAAGCCACCAAAGAAACCATTGTAAAAAAAGTATGCATTAAAAGAACACCATAAGATACCCTAAGAAACCCCAGTACATTGTGATCTTCTCCTGATGACAAGCGCACAATCGCACTTAATATCGCTAGAATCATAAACGCAAGCCAAGATGTTTTAAATATCTTAATTGCATCACTTAGTCCAGTTTGCCTTACAATCCCTTTGTATGTTTGCATGATCACAAAACAGCTCAGATAGATGATCAATACAATAGGAGCTTTCCACACCATATCAAGTACATCTAGACTTCCTTTAAAGCTATTAACAATAAAGTTTGAAAAGACATAGCAAAACAAAACTATACCCAAATCAAATAATAATACAACCCATCGTGGATTTTCTTTGCGAAGCCTTCTTCTTAAATATGAGAAATTCATAAAAACCAAATATTTCATGGGTTACAAAACCGCCTCAGAATTATCAAAAAACAAACCAAAAAAGAAGGTTATCAATATTTTCTTTGAACCGAAAGCACTTTTCATAAAACGAACAAATATACACCAAATTTAGAATTTGATGTATACTAAAAACGACACTTCGTAACTAATTATAGAATTTCATATACCTTTTATACTTTCATAACACATTTTTATCACAACAAAATAAATAATCCACTTTGGGGAGCCGCTACATTTTATTTAATTCCGCCAAAATTTGATCGAGTAAATAACTGATCGCACCATCACTGGTCTGCGGCAATCTTGTCGACATTTCAACCTCAGCACGGTTACCAACCACACCTTTGGAAGTAATTGCGGTACTGCCATATTGATTGAGCTGTGCCAGTGTTGTTTCCCATTGTTTATCCGGTGTAACCCCCATTTCCTTTAACATTGTCGGTAGCTTTTGTAGGTCAATAGCTGCTGACATCTTGTTTTGCTTCATCAGTTTTACAAAGTCTTTATTTCCGGGAGCATTCATCTTTTTCTGACGGATATCATTTAGGGACAATGAGTCATTACTAACCATTACCAAATCTTCTTTCAAGAGAACATACATTGGAAAATCCTTGGCTTTCTGTTTTGAAAACGCATAAATGCCATCATAGACCTGCCCAACTTGCTTTGAAACAGCCATGTCCAAGCCTTTTTTTATCAGACGTTGATCCTTTGATGTGAACATCCAAATAAATACTGGAAGTGTCTCTTCCTTGGTCTTTTTCACTTCGATTGCATTGTAATCATCGTCGTAGGTGTAATCGATATAATCTTTTTTGAACTTACGAAGACCGTTAACAACCACGAGGTGGTCTCCTGGCATTACCTGGGCAATGGCCTTTTCATCTAGTGCTATTTCAAGAGCCATCAGTCCCCATTCGACAAGGTCCTGTTGAGGCCCCAATAAACCGCTATAATATTTTGCCATATAGGCAGGCATTTCTCTCAGATAAGCCTCCGAATTAATATTCACATTAAAAAAACCTAAGGTTTTATCCGTTAAATATTTACTGAACTTCGAATTAGGTTTTCGCGCATACATTCTTTTGGTCATCTCAGCAAGGGCCTTATCTAAACCCACAGATCCCTTTAATTTCAGCACATTCCCCTCTTGCACTAAATCCAATAGACCGTCTTGATAACCCGTCTTGAACTTATCCAGTTTAATTCCCATATAATAATAAGGAAGAGAGGTGGTATAAGGCAATAGACCACGATATAGATCCTCTACATGAGGAACATACAATCGAATAAGTCCCAGATTTTTTAGAACTTTCTCCTGATCTGAAATTGACAGGGACTTATGATTTCCTGAAAGCAAACGGGTAACCTCATTCAACAACCATTTATCGCGTAAGCCGTTACGAATAGAATCGTTTTTCCGATTTTGATCTTCATAGGCCGTATAAAGTGAATCATAATAACTAGGATCATGTATTTCTGCCGCTTCATCCATCGCAATATCAGCAACAGGTGGCAGTACTTCCGTAGCACCTACTATCGTATCAGGCTCCACAGCTATCGCAACCGGTGGGGATACCGGTACAGCTAGATTTTCATCCGCATCCCAGACTACGGCAACCGAATCCACAGCGGCTACAGTTGTATCTGCCCAAGCATCTTCGTCGTCGGCTGGACGTGCAACGTAATCCACCTTTTTGATTCCATAACGACTAGCGATCGAATCATTATCCAAAAAGGTGGTATTTGTCGTCGCCGAAATAAATCGAGCAATCCGATCGTTATACACCAACATACTGCCGGCTTTGAGACCTATGCTCGTATAACCATTGGCAAATGCCTGGGGTTCTCCCGCCTCATGAAGCAGTTTCTCAAATTGCCCCTTGTTGTTCAAGGAAAATATAAATTCCGTAAAACTGATACTATCGGTCTTTCTGGTATAAAAATAGGCCGTCTGGGATAGGTCTACTCCTAAATTTTTAATATCATTGCTCGCTGAAATTCCTGATTTTTCAAAAAAACCTGCTTTCTGAAGCAACTCGTTCAGCTTATTTGCATTAGCCTTCTGTACAATATCTTTTACGTTAAAGGCCGCAATCATTTCTGCATCTTCAGGGATCTGTTTGATCAAGTCCTGCGCCTTTACAATTGTCCCAAAAGACAAACAGGCTAATCCTACCAGTATAATTTTTGATTTCATCTTATAAATAATTTTTCAGCTACACCCACCGTACTCTATAGAAGCACTTTCAGCAACTAAATATGGTCCTGGGTTCACCAATGTTATTAGGTTATTTTGTTAATGTGATTTTATTTGCCAAACTCGATTTACCATATACCAAATCCATAAAAGGTAGCTTTAGCAAGACCCCTTTCTTATTTCCGGCAACCTTTGCCAGGCCGTTTGCCTGAGAAGCTATCGGTTTTTCAAAACGAATAATCTGCGTGTAGAATGCATCTGCAAACTGGGTCGTATTATCGCTTCCCAACTGATTGAATTTTGTCTTCCAGTCAGCAGAAGCCACAAATTTGCGTTCAAACACATTACTTTGCGCGTTATAATAATAGCGGTTTGAATTCGATATCTTCGTTTTAAATCGATTTGCCAATATATCTGAAAAGGCATTCAACGATTCTATCTGACTAAAGTCACATGAAATATTAACGATATAATTGGTAAAATCTGTGCTGTACTGTACATTAGAAATACCTTTAGTCTGCTTGAGCAGCTGAACAGCAGATCGAATCTCTTTCTCCATATCGGCTTGAGAAGGGATCTGGATTCCCTTGATACTTTTCATCTTCATTAAAGAAGCTACCTTGATCTTGCTTTTACTTAAATTCAATGTCGCTGCAATATGCCCAGAACCATTCGTTTTTAAGTCGATCTGCTCAACAAAATCAAAACAGCTCGATAATGTCAACGCCATTACAACGGCACAGATCATCGTATAAAATCTTTTCAATTTTCCTTTCACTTTAAGTACTTCTTCCATTACAACGTTGTAACGATTAATAATTTGTCGAATCAATATATGTTTTGACATGAACAGCAAACATTGTGCTATTTTTTTCCTATTGACAAATTTATTAAAAACGAGAATGCAGTTTACTACCTGATTTCAGGGAAAAATTATGCAAAACAATGCAATGCTATTACTCCTTCACAAAGGAATTAAAACTGCTATCCTTAGCCCGACGCATCACGAGGACAAAAGCAATATTATTGTCTTAACAACTGTTTAAAAATGCTAAATATACATCCAATGAGATGCTAAAAAACCTGAATAGTCCCTAAAATATCTATCTCAAGATCAATTGAATACAAATCTTACAACCAGTAGCACTGAAAATATAGCTATAATGTATAGTCAACTTGCCTATTTTTGCCGTCACTTTATCAATATATACGAACTATTCATATGACGAACAAGAACACAGCAATCCCGGATCAAAATATATTCTGGATAGCTTACTTTATAATTGCATTGCTTACTTTTAGTTCTTGTCAGAAAACCGAATCTAGAATTGATCGAGCAGCGGTACAATTTACCTCCACCATTGTAGGCCAAATCAATACAAAAACGACAGGGACTTCTTGGGATAAAAATGATCAAATTGGTGTTTATATGTACAGAGCCGGCCAGTCTTTGGTAGCAAAGTCGCTTATCAACCAAATCCAAAATCACCCCTTCACGTTTAACGGTTCGCTTTTTCAAAGTAGTAGCCCAGTCTTTCTACCCAATGAAAAAGTAGACTTTATCGCCTATTATCCTTACAAATCACTAGTAGACTTTCAATACCCCATCAATGTAAGTGATCAGTCCAATGTTGCAGCTTTAGACCTGATGTATGCAAGCAATGCCAAAAATATCGATAAAAGCAACAGCACAATACCCCTTATTTTTGTACGACAGTTGAGCAAAATCAACATTAATCTATCCATTACCAATACAGCCGCATTGGAGACCAATCAGATTATAGTAAAAATGCCAGCGATAAGCATCCAAGGAGGATTCGATTTGACAACAGGAAAATTGGATGTTAATTCTACCGAGAAAAAGGATGTGCAAAAAAACGTATCTGTAAATGCTAATAAAACCACTCGCATAGAGTTTGTGCTACTGCCCGGAGAAGATATCACAGGAAAAGCGATTAAATTTATTGCCACTAATGGTGAAACCTATACCTGGACAGCACCCCATAATCAGCAGTTAAAGAATTTAGTAGCGGGTGGCCAGTATAGTTTTAATATCAACATTGACAATGGAAAACTGATGGGAGAAATTGGTGATTCACAAGCTTATCTAGAAATACCCAAAATGAGTAATCTCAGTAGTGATGAGATATTTATACAACATTTTATGCCAGACGCAAGCGATAGTAGGAATTATGCAATGCTATATGATAAAAAGCTAAAAATGGCGTATTGGGTTGCATATCCCTTGTACAACAGCATTTTAGGCTCAGGCAACCGTACGGATGCCTGGGGTTACGACCCTGCTGTATCAACAGCATTTCAAGCCAATCTATTTAAGGGATTTCAACCAACAGGGTACGACAGAGGGCACCAGTTGCCAAGTGCTGACAGGAATTTCAATATCGCTCAAAATAAAACAACATTTTATTTTACCAACATGACAGCACAGGTTTCACGCCTTAACCAAGGGATTTGGGCAAACCTGGAAACGAAAGTCAGAACCTGGACCGCACAGTGTGACACGATGTATGTCGTAACCGGCGCAATACCTAAGACAAGCACAGATAACAGCCTCGATTTTGCGCAGGACAACGACGGAAAAGATATTGCGAAACCAAAATACTATTTCAAAGCCTTGGCAATGAAAAAAGGAAACGAATATTATACCATTGGTTATAAAATAGACAATGTCATTCCACCCGCAGGAAGCACATTCGAAAATTATAGGTTAACCGTAAGCGAGCTGGAAAAAATAACTGGATTCACTTTTTTCCCTGATCTAAATGATACGCAGAAAGGAAATATAAATACCTCCATTTGGAAATAATTAGGTTCCTTTTAATCTCATCATTCCACTATGGTTCTATCTCAATTTTTACTAGATTTAGCAGATGAAGCTTATACTATTTGATCTGGACGGAACACTGCTAGACACATTACAGGACCTCGGGGACAGCTGCAATGCTATTCTTGAACAATATGGATATCCAACCCATCCCCTTGTTGCTTATAAGAAATTTGTCGGCAACGGTGTCCAAAAACTTATCGAACGCGCATTACCGAAAGAAGCACGGACAGAAAATATCATCTCAACTTTACTCCGTGCCTTTAAAGTGTATTATGAACAAAAACCTGTATCGCATACACGACCCTACACAGGGATCATACCGCTACTACAAGAACTGAAATCATTAGGCTATCTCATCTCGGTAGCATCAAATAAATACCATGAAGCGGTGATACCTTTGATGGCCGAATACTTTCCCGATATTTCATTTGATCTCGTCCTGGGGCATCGAACAGGTCGCCCCGCCAAGCCTGATCCCGATATTGTCTTCGACAGTATCCAAACACTCGGTGTTAGCAAACAAGATTGCTTTTATGTAGGCGATTCATCCGTGGATATGGATACCGCCAATAATGCAGGGGTAACAGCTATTGGTGTTACTTGGGGCTTTCGGGAAGAGAGCGAGTTAAGACAACACGGTGCACAGCATATTATCCACCATCCACAGGAACTGTTGGAAATTCTATAAAAGAAAAGCGGGACCTAAATCAACACTGATTTAAGTCCCGCTTTTTTCTCGTTCACTCCCAATGGTCTCGAGTAGCGCTCATATACATTTGAAATGCCGATGAGATCGCGAAAAACTTCGCGCGAATGCCACGAATTACATTTTCGCATCCATGAGTTGATCACTCTGACCTTTTGGCTTACCAAGCTTCATTTTTACAACAAAAGCTTTATCTGTACTAAACGTTGCCGGAAGAACAACATCATAATATGTATTCTTATCAAGATCCAAACCAATGTCGGAACGTTTAAGAGCTAATGATTGACCATTTTGCAATAACACAGCCTCTACCGGAACCTCAGCTGAATTTTTCGGTACAGCAATGCGTACAATATTATTGACCGGTCGATTAAAGACTGTAAGATAAAGGTTGTCCTCTTTTCTTGTAAAATAACCCAATTTAGATGGAGCAAGTCCTGCATGTCTCACACCATAAACAGCTTCACCATTGATTTTGATCCAGTCACCAATCTCTTTCGCCAATTTATCCTCTCCTGGATGCATCCGACCATTTCCATCCGGACCAAAATTCAACACGAAATTCCCGTTCATCGACACACAATTCATCAACATATCGATCAAATCGTCGGATGTCTTTGTATAAATACCCGACCAATCTTTCATGTAACCCCAACCGTTAGGCGGGATGGTCATCACACAATCCCAGTCACGCCCCTCTAGCCATTCAAATTCTTTCGGCATCTTACGCTCCCAGCCTTGCTCATAATCTCCCAACATATCTCCATTCGAGTCGAAATGCCGCTTTCCAAATTCATCGTTTCGAAAACGACTACCAATGATTAGGCCCGGATGTTTCTCGCGGAGTTCCTTTTCCAGTTTATAGGTAAAGTCATACGACTGAATCCAGGACTGATCCCAGGTACCATCGAACCAAAACCCTTTTATCTGCGGATAGTTTTGAAGCAACTCCAACAATTGGTTACGGGTATACTCCAAAAACTTATTGAATTTTGCCTTTTCTTCCGGTGTAGACGGCGCCTTACCCATATAGTTTGAATTATTCCATTCTAAGATCGAAAAATACAAAAACACATCTATCCCTTCAGCGGTGTAAGCGTCTACAACCTGCTTGACGATGTCTTTTTTATAAGGGCTTTTCTTAATGGTATAGTCTGTATACTTCGAAGGCCATAAGGCAAATCCATCGTGATGTTTGGTGGTAAAAATCAGGTATTTTGCCCCCATTTCTTTAGCCTGCTTAGCCCATAGCTTTGCATCAAATCCTTTGGGATTAAATTGCTTGTATAAATTATCATAGGTGTTTTTCCAGTCCTTTGGTGCAGTAGGTCCACTCCAGGTACGAATCCATTCGGAAGCGGCCGCACCTTTACGAGCGCTTACTCCTTCCCATTCATTTCCTGGGATAGCATAAAGGCCCCAATGGATAAACTGTCCTAAACCATATGTCCGAAAACGCTCCATCGCTTCATCGGTTCGATGTGCCGGTGTTAAAGGCCCGTATTTTACGTCAATTCTTTGCTCCACCTTTTTGCGTGGCCCAGTCCATTGGGCAGAAACTGTTTTCCCGGCCAATAGCGCACCAGCCAACAGCAAGGGCATCATCAATCTGTTATAGCTTATCATATTTTATCTAATTGTTTATTACCACGATTCTATATAGTCCAACTTATTCAAAGACAAAAACGCAACTAGTCGGGACGATCAATATACTGTTTCTGTACATTCTTCATGACTACCGGTTCAGGGTTATTGTCCTGAAATGGATCAAAGTAATAGAGTCCCTGTTCCCGATACAATGCTAAATGTTTCTTTAACACTTCAGTAAATTGGTCGAAATTACGTTGCTTGCCAGATTTCCATGCTGCTTCCGCCAATGCCGCAATTCTCGGAAAGACGAGATAATCCAATCGATTGGTATTTGTCACGGTTTCAGTCCATAGATTGGCCTGGATACCCAATATCTGTTTTCTTCGACCACCTAAACTATCCAACTGTTCGCCTGCAAAATTGTAGACATCTTGAATAGGGTTAAACCCTTTGCCCCATTTCCGTCCATACCGATGGTTTTCCTGCTGCACAAAATCAAAATATAAAGGTAAACGCGGTGTAAGAATTGCCTGATATCCTTTATCCAAAATTTTGTTGAGCTGTTCGGCTTTATCATGGCGCCACCACATCATCACAGTCTGCGCTTTATTCAGTTTTGCGTCTACCATCTCATCCCAAACAATGATTTTTCCATTTATTCGGGCAACGGAATCTGCCATACGTCGAATAAAATACTCTTCCACTTCCTTATTGGATTTCAGCCCTTCTGCCTTTTTTAACTCCTGCACCTTTAGATCATTATTCCAGGCATCACTACCGAAAGCAACCTCATCTCCGCCCAAATGAATGTAGGTCGAAGGAAAAAGCGCTTTTACTTCGCGCAATACATGGCTTAAAAATGAATATGTCGTATTTTTTGCTGGGTGAAAAGTAAAATCAGGGTGTTTTTCATTACCCCCGCCCGATAAAAACGGATACGCGCGATTTGCCGCTGTTGCTTGTCCAGGCATATCAATCTCAGGAATGACCTCAATATTACGTTCATCAGCATAAGCAATAATCTCACTGATATCATTTTGCGTATAATACTGTACTCCAGCATAGGGATCTAAATAATTGCCTATCCCACCTATTTGAGCCAGCCAGGGATAACGTTGTATACTAAGGCGCCATGCAGGCTCATCCGTCAAATGCCAATGAAACTTGTTCAATTTATAAAAAGCCATCCAATCCAACAATGACTTTACTTTTTCCTTCCCGAAGAAGTGTCTCGACTCATCTAACATAAAACCGCGCCATGTAAATTGTGCTTTATCTGTAATTTCAACAGCATCCAACTCACGCTGATCACCGCTTTGGGTTGCAAGAGACAACAATTGGTCTAAACTTGCAATTCCATTGACAAGTCCTGATTTATCTGAAGCGTAAATTCGAATATGAGTAGGATCTATCTGCAAACGATAGGCTTCATGTTCAAGTGTTTTATCCCAACTTACCATAACTTGGGCTTCGTCGACCTTGGTCGCAACATAGGCCGAAATCCCGAAACGCCCAAGCAGTAGCTTCTTGAAATACAATATCGTGGGATCAAAATAAGGATCGCTTATAATGCCTATATTTCTACCTAGGATAAGTTTCCCCTTCCGCGCTTCCTGCTGTTGCGGACGTGGTATAATAGCAACCTGTGCCTCCACAAACTGTATCGTCAAGAATACCAAAAGAAATGTTCCTATTAATCTATGTTTCATCCGTTCTATAGTTATTTTCAACTGATCAGATTAAATCTGCTTGTGTAAACTATTTGTTTCTAACGAGGTTCGATCCTACATTATTCAAACCTAGTTTGTGCTATAATCGGCACACCACAGCCAGCACGCGATGTAAAAGGAATATGAAAATCCATCGTATGAACTGTTTATATCGGTTCTGCCCACAGTGTATCTTGTAATACAATGGTAAAGAATTTATTATGTATTACTGTAGTCCAAGTATAGTCAATCGTTTGCGCAAATCTCGAAAACGTTGTAGTGAATGGACGCAACAAAGCGAATAAAGAAAAAACAATTATTAATAGCGATATTTTGATCACTATTAATTAAAAACAAGATCGGATAGCAGTTCTACCGAGGCTAGTCCAATTAGTCATTATCATTTTGTTAGCTATATTTGAAGACACAAATACAACACCCTAAGTTAAAACCGTATGATAAAAAAGATCTTTTATACCTTAATCTTTATTGGAATACTGCTATTGAACGTACAAGCACGAACCGTAGTTCCATTTAATACCAGCTGGACTTTCAAAAAGGGACCTTTTTCTACTTCGACATTAGACTATAATCAACTGTTTGAAGGGAAATGGCAGCTTGTCAATTTACCGCACACCTGGAATGCAAACGATATGCAGGCCAAAGAGATTAAGTCTGGTAGTTTAGGAAAAAATGAGCGTTTTTATACCGGCGATGCTTATTACCGGAAATCATTTGTTCCCGAAACAGCTTGGAAAGGCAAACGCATTTTCATTCGATTTGAAGGGGTCAATACCAACACAGAAGTATACGTAAACAATCAGCCCCTTCCTACCAAAGAAGGCAAAAATGATATTACCTACGACAATACGAAACGCAATGGAAATTATAACTTCGTGGGCAGACATCAGGGTGGTTATTCTGCATTTGTATTCGAACTGACCACTATGCTCCAATTTGGAAAAGAAAACGAGATTTTGGTGAAGGTAAACAATGAAGCTACACCACAGGTCATTCCTGTTAACCATACCCTTTTCCCCATGTACGGCGGTATTTATAGACCTGTCGAGCTTATTGTAACCGACGACATCCATATTGCGGTGAATGATTTTGCAGCTAAAGGAATCTATATCACGCAAAAAAATGTCTCCAAGAAAACTGCCGATGTTGCTGTAAAAATAAAAATAGACAACAAATCCGGGAAAAAACAACCAATTGAGTTATTGACAACCGTTTTAGAAAAAGACGGATCGATTAAAGCCAAACAAAGCACACAGTACACGTTGTTACCGCAAGGTCGTCAAACCGTTACGCAACAGATCCTAGTCAAAAGTCCACATTTATGGCAAGGTTTAGATGATCCCTATCTCTATAAGGTGGTCACACAAATCAAAAAGAACAACCAGGTAATTGATGAGGTAACAGCACCTCTTGGTCTTCGTAAATTTGAATTACGAACCGGTGAAGGATTTTTCCTAAATGATATCAAATATCCACTATATGGTGTTTGTCGCCATCAGGATCGACTAGGTAAAGGATCTGCCCTAAGCAATGCAGACCACGACGAAGACCTGGCAATCATCAAAGAAATGGGAGCAACATCGATCCGATTGGCACATTACCAACAGTCTGAGTACTTCTATTCAAAATGCGATAGCATGGGTCTCGTTATCTGGGCCGAAATCCCGTTTGTCAATCGGGTAACCACCTTGGAAGAAAACAACGCACAACAACAACTGAAAGAACTGATCCGCCAAAATTTCAACCATCCTTCCATCTATATATGGGGTATGCACAATGAGGTATACGCTCCTTCAGCCTATACCGTCGAGCTAACGACCAAATTAAATGACCTCGCTAAATCCGAAGATCCTGATCGCTATACCGTTTCTGTCAGCGGTTACAATGTTATCGACCATCCAGTTAACAATAATGCAGATGTTCAAGGCATTAACCATTACTTCGGCTGGTATAATGGTGAATTAGAGGATAAATCAGATAAAGAGGATGATGTCGCCTCCTGGGCAAAACGTATCAGTGAAGAATTCAAAGATTACCGGATTATCTTTTCGGAATATGGTGCAGAAGCCATTCCCGAAGATCAAGCAGAAGAGGTTGGAAATTTTGGAAATCAATGGAGCAATCCATCGTTTTTCCCTGAAGAATATGCAACCAAATTTCATGAAGTACATTGGGGCGTGATATCCAAAAGCCCAATTTTCCTAGGTTCTTACGTCTGGAACACATTCGATTTTGCCACGCCCATTACTGCGCTGAATGTTAACCCACGGAATTATAAAGGACTGGTTTCCTTTGACCGTAAACTGAAGAAGGATGGCTTTTATTGGTACAAAGCCAATTGGAGCAAAGAACCCGTTTTATATATTACACAGCGTCGTATGATCAACAGAGGTAATGAAATCACGCCTATTACGGTTTATTCGAACCGAGGTGAGCCAACATTGATCATCAATGGGCAAACGATCAAAGGGGCCAAAATTGGTCAGACCAACGTACACTACATCTTCGAAAACGTGAAGCTAAAACTGGGGAAGAATACTGTAGAAGCAAAAGTAATCCAAAAAGACGGTAAGGTATTAACCGACACGATTGAATGGAACTATGACCCAGCGTTTAAACAAGGACCATCGGGACCAACAAAATCGAAAACAGAGCACGTAGGTCTATAATCACGCTAGCAAAATAATAGACAAAAAACAGAGGTAGCCTAAAAAGCTACCCCTGTTTTTTGTTTAAGAATGTATCCCCCCTCAGCTATAGTGATCATCATATCACTTTCCCTAATTTCAAAAAAGTATTAACCGATAAAAGCGGGTCGTTTACCGAGATTGTCTCGAGACTGGCCTAATGCCCCTCTTCAGGGCCATATTTGCTTCCTATCTTTGAGTCATCAAATAAGAAATAAAAAAATTAAAAAATAAACATCATGGCAACTAAAACAACATTCAGCATCAACAGTAAAACAATTACTAAAGTTTTTCAAGATCTTTTTGATTCCTTCAAAAGCTCCCGTTTAAAAGTTTCCTCCAAGAATGGACAAGAATACTTAAATATCTCCCTGCTATTAGCTGTAATCATCGGAATTATTTTCCCTGTAGCTTTCATTGCATTGATTATTCTAAGCCTGATTGCACCTATTGAAATTGCAATCCTTCAAGAAGTAAAAGAAGAGAATGCAAATCAAAAGATGATCGAACTCAAATAAGTAAAAAATAAAGGGTAATACCCTTTATTTTTTTTCTATCTTATCAAAAGGCCTATTCGGAGACAAATTAAATGTAAAATTTCCTTTTGAATCCACACCGCCAGCGCCTCTGACGCGGGCTTTGATTTCGTATTTCGATTGGGGATTATAATTCGTCACTGTAAAATTGTAGTAAAAAGGTTTGATCTTGTTGGTTCCCCTAAATTTATCCGCAAGCGCATGATGTCCGTCCTCTGCAATGACCTGCCCGTCCTGTAGCAATTGTACGGCATCAATTTCCAGAAAATTCTTCCCCTCCACAAAGAAAAATCCAGCTTGCGCTCGTCCATTATCGTAAATCTTCCTGCTCACGTCAAAAGTTAGAAAACTATACGTTTCCTTGATATCATTAGGTCCCCATGATCCCGCAATATATCCCCCGGGACGATAATAATCAATACGCATGGAATCTAATCTTGGAAGATTGGCATCCAATCGATGGCTGAACGCTGAATAATCTTTTGCTGACTTAGCAGCCCATCCAATTTCAGCAACCGCAAGCAATCGCGGAAAATTCTGCACATTCAGGTCTTTAATATCCTGGGCCAACGCTGTCCACATATTTCCCTGAACACCAAGGACAAGCTGATCCTCAGCCGGACTAAGTCCTGCAGAAGGATCAAATTCATACACTCTTTTCAGCGAGTTTATCTGCGGATAGGCCAGGTCAGTCATGGTACCATCATTCCGATCGGCCTGTGTAATATCAAAATAGAGATGCGATGCCGGTGTGGCTACGGCCTTAAATCCATGTTTGGTCGCTTCCTTGATCGCTTCCTCACCAAGCCAGCTCATGATTGCTGTACTCTTCGGCAAGTTTTCAGCATCAGCTAAGATATCATTCCACCCGATCGGTTTTTTCCCTTTCTGAACGATGATATCAGAAACGCGTTGAACGAAATAGCTCTGCAGTGCTTTGACATCCTTAATCTGGTGCTGCTTCATAAAATCCTGCACATGTGCCTCTTTTTCCCACAAATCATGACGAACCTCATCCCCTCCAAAATGAATATAACTACCTGGGAAGAGATTAGCGATTTCAGTGAACACATTATTCAAGAATTCATACGTAAACTCTTTTGTCGGATCCAATGTATTGGGGGTAAATTGATTTCCCCAATAGCCCCAAGATGACACAAAAGGAAAGATGTGATTCGGGTAGGAATTTTTGTTTACCCCAAGTTCAGGATAGGCTAATATGGTTGGCCATGAATGTCCAGGAACATCAATCTCGGGCACAATCGTAATATTGCGTTCTCGAGCATATTGAACAACTTCCTTGATCTGCTCCTGTGTATAAAATCCACTGCGTTCTGCAGGTTGTTTTTCTGTTCGATGAAATACCGTCGCATTTTCCATGGTCAATTTCGGATATTTCTTTATTTCGATCCTCCAGCCCTGGTCATCCGTCAAATGCCAATGGAAAGTATTCATTTTGTATAATGCCATGACATCCAAATACTTTTTCACGGTTTTCACATCGAAGAATGTCCGGCTCACATCTTTCATATAACCGCGCCAATGATAGCGGGGATAATCTTTAATTTTCACAGCCGGAATATTCCAGCTTATTTCTTTGGTTGGGTTACTACCCTCGAAAGCTGTCGGTAAAAGTTGCCGCAGTGATTGCGTTGCATTGAAAAGCCCATGGGAGCTTTTTGCTGTCACGACCACTCCCCGATTGGAAACCTCAAGCTGATAGCCTTCATCATTAGGTATTGTCAATTTAGGGTCTAGTCTAAATTCAATACTATTGCTCGCCTGTTTCCTCACGTTCAGGGGATAATGCGTTACTTTTCTCAGCTGCTCAACAAACAAAGACACATCTTTCACATCGCAGTTCTTAAAACTTAAGGTAGTTTGTGGATTTAACAGAAACTGGCCTGCTCCCCTATTGATTTCCTGAGGCTTGGGGATAATATCAATCCCAGACTGCGCATGGAGCCCTTGCGCAAATAAAAGGGATAACGCTACTGAACAGAGGAGTGTTTTCATTAAAATTTAAGTTTTTATTTTTAAATAAACAGACAAAAAAAAGACCGTTTATTGGTTTCGTTATGCAAAATAAAAAATAAAAAATGATCCTTCTACTCCAACTTTCAATCAAACGATTGTGTAAGATTTTCAAAAAGTAGCTCGTTGGCTACAGGCACACCAAGAGGATATCATTTTTTAGTATTAAATTTGACTTCCAGACAAAACAAAATAGGCTATAGTTAACTTATTGGGGTGAAAGAACAATAACGTGAAAAACAGTAAAAAATTATTTATTATCAGGACAGTTTTAATTGCTTTTCTAATTCTTTCCTTGGTTTATATCGGTTCGATATTTACCTATCAATATATTGAGTACCAAAAGACCGAAGCCCGTTTAAATAAAGCATATAGTTCTAAAAATCAATTGACGAATCTTTTCTACGAAGCTTATTAGTTATATTGATATTGATCCCAACATCTCAATCAAAAGCGGAACATATCGTGTACGTCAGATTGTTTCCAATCTGCTGAGCAATGCGATTAAATATACAAATAAAGGTCAGATCGAGGTGAAAGCATTTATCAGCAGCGATCAGAGCTCCAAATTACATATAGTAGTTAAGGATACAGGAAAAGGTATCTCTGCAAAAGATCAAGGACATATTTTCGAACAATATTATATGACCGATCAAAAATCCAAGCATAGTTTCGGATTGGGCTTACATATATCTAAGCTTATGACCGAGCAACTAAACGGAACCTTAAGTGTTAGAAGCCAACAGGGTAAGGGATCCATATTTACATTAGTCGTTCCATTAACCGAAGAAATTAAATACATGAAACAAATAACGAGCTTAGACAAACTTTCAAAAAACTTACGTTTTGTTGTTGTTGATGATAACCCAATTAATAACTTATTTGTTAAACAGGCATTACTACATTTCTATGATGTAAAGATTTTCGAAGATTCCTCCGCTGCAATCGCATACCTCGAAAAGAATAACGCTGACATTATCATTACTGATCTCAAAATGTTTGGCCCTACCGGTTGGGACATTTTGAATACTGTCAAAGACAGTAATCTTAAACAGGAATGGAACAGCAAGGTTATCGCCCTCACTTCAGACGAGTCACAAGTAACCGTACAAATTCCCGAGGGGCAGCTACATCAATTTGATGGCGTCATGACCAAGCCTCTGGACAAGGCTATCCTTGCTCAGCTTATAGCAAAGATTTTGTAAGCGTGCTAGTCAAAAAAATTACCTGCCGTATCAAGATTCTTTACGGAATTGGATAGCCTTCCTATTCTTGCTTAACTCCATTTTTACAAACAAGGACCATATAATCCACCGCTAGCATAGGCAAAAGCTACAAACCTATTACGAAGCTGTTTATAGACAACATAAATAGCAATAAAGGCCCGATGCCAACAGTACTAATTCAAAATTTCGCCATATTGTAGCTATCTCCCGCAAAGGGATGAAAAGAGTTTCTGAGGAATATCCGGTTATTCGGGAAGTAATGCTGCAGCTTGCAGGTTTAAAGAAAAGGGCATTGGGTTTAAGTGAGATAGGAGCAATGTACCATTACCACTGAGCACAGTAACAGTTGTGGTTGCAGGACTGCTACCGTTTGCGGAACAGCTGCCGATGCGCAGGGCTCACCGACGATCCTATGCTGCGAAAACCGATAGGCGGAGGATATGCAATAGCATTGTACGGGGAAATACGGAAGTACTTAAACGAAAGAAACCCTTGACTGTTTCCAGCAAGGGCTT
>NZ_DIJR01000027.1:0-6094 GCF_002421245.1 Sphingobacterium sp. UBA5639 | reverse complement strand
AAACGCTTTTTACGTTTCTTTCTACTAATCGTTGTTAGAATACGATCAAAAGTCTGTTTTTTTATATCTTCGCTATCGTTAAGGGGCATATGCTTATAATACGGATGAATTTGAAAGATTTTAATTTGTTAATATGACAAAATAACGAAAAGGTGAATATAATTATAAGGCTTTTCGTAATTTATTCAAGACTTTTGATATATGATATTCTACAGATTTGATACTAAGGTTCATTTTTTTGGCGATTTGTTTGTAGGATAAATCATCTTCGCGACTCATGATAAATATTGCTCTTGTTTTGGTAGGAAGTCTCGCTAATAATCCATCAAGCTGATCAGAGAGTTCTTTATATGAAAGCTCATCATGCTCAACAGCTATGTCTAACAACAGGTGTTCCTCTAATTCATTTAACCTACGTAATTTCCCCAGCAGTTTAAAACATCTGTTTTTTGTACAAATGAATAAATAATCTTTTAACGATGATTGGATGTTTAATCTTTTATGACGGGCCCACAACTCAGTAAAGACATCATGTAAAACATCTTGTGCTAGTGATTCTTCCTTCATCAATCGTAAAGCAAAGGTATAGAGGCCATCCCAGTAAAAATTATATACTAAGGAAAATGCTTGCATATCTCCGTCTTTTAGACAGCGCAAAATTTTGTGCTCTATTTGACTTTCCACTTGATTCGATTCCATATCGGTAATTAAATTGTTCTTCAATGGTTAGCAGATGTTTAAGACTAATTGGTTAGATTATGAAAAATGCCAACAATATTATGTATTACATAAGTACAATATTAATATTTTTTTATAAATGTATAAAACGATATATAAAATTTTTAAATAAAAAATTAGTCCAAATTTTGCTTTGGACTCGAAATCATAGTATCACGTTGGTATAGTTATATGTTTATTTCATTGAAAGATCTAAAACTGGATAAGAAGCAGCAAAGTTGGGGATCAATCGACACACTAGAGTAGCTGTACTCCCCAGCAGCGATATATTTTGTCTCTACATTATAAAATAAAGCCCATAATATCGTAGGAACACAAACTTGGTTGACTGTAAGAATATCAATTGTTTAAACAAAAAAAATCCACATTAATTCTTAAATTAGAGGATAAACCTATTTCAGCATATTTTAACATCCTCGTGTCTGCCTTGTTATGCTCATTTCCGGAAATGAAAGCCGCACAAGCGTACTTCGCTAAGGATAAAAAAAAACTGCCTCAACAGTTGAGCAGTTTTTTTATAGGGTATTAATCCAACTTTTGATTATTGTGCGAGAAATCATCTACTTGCTTTTCGCCGATGACTACATCACCGCGGATGGATCTTAAGTAGCCTTCAAAAGCGATATTCAATCCTTCAATAATCACTTTATCATGTGCATCAATGTCGCCCAGTATTTTCTTGTCGTCATAGCTATCGCCAACGATTGCCAAAACGCAGTTCGAGCTTTGTTTTGGAAAAAGTCCAACACCTATTATTTCCTCGCCAAATTTCACAAACCAGGTTTCTTCGTGATGGTCGTCCGTCGTGTTTGGTATATGTATGGCCTGGCCGAGGTCCTCACATTTAATCATATCAAAATTCATTGTGCTCTGTTTATGTTACATAGCTAAGACAGCACTAAAAGGAATATTGTTTTTAGAAACTTCGTCACGATTTCGCCTTTTCCGGTGCAAACGCAGGGACTATAAATCGAAGTTCTTCTGAGCTCCGGAAGATGCTTGCTAAATTTCGGCTACCTTGGTAAATAACCCCGGATAATTGACCACTAAACCCAAATGATCTACTTCAAGGTCGGCCTCAAAATCTTTCGGAACATTCTTGTATTGAAAGGTTAACATGTTCGTTTTCGAATAGTTCTGATGAACTGGTTTTATGCCGTCGTTTAGAATATCAAAATAGAGCACTTTGATATCCGTACTCTCACCGACTTCGAGATTCAAACTATTGATCGGAAGTGTATTGGTAAATGGTGTGAGGGAGATATCAATATAATCAATACCCTGAAAATCGATTATAATCGATCCATTTATTTCCCAGTCATTTTTAACTTTATTTCCTTTTATTCTTTTATTAACGCCATTCACTTCATATTCTAAATCAAGACCTTGAACATTCCAATGCTCGTCAATCTTCAAATGATATTTGAGGGTATAGATTTTATCTTCATAATACCCAATAATGTTGGAATCGACCATAAAAAAGCCTCCCTGTTGTGTCAGTTTAAAATATTCGAGGGAATTGTAGATAATGCCCTTCCAAATTAATATTTTCATCTTTAAAATTTATTTATCGCTCATTTTTGCAGAGACTTTAATCAAAATTGTGGCGCATTAAGGCATTTTAAAAAAACTTTTTATTTGGCAAAGTATCAAAGAGCTTTTCAGCAATAACAACATAGCCATTTTCTTTGAAAGATCGCACCAGAATTTCATGAGCCGCGGATCTGGCGTAACTATAATGAGCCGAGTTTTTTATTGCAATTTTTTTTTAAGATTTTATTCAATTCAATTATGTTTTCTTTATATCTTGGATATTTTCGAATATTTCGAACACTATGATTTTGATTGTTTACTGTACCCACTTCATCAAGCTCAAAAAAGACCTCGTCAATTAAAAGTCCGTTTAAAATACATTTAGAAATATATTCCGCACTTTGCTCAAACTGTGGTACTGTCTTTAAATGGTTATATATAATCTGCTTCGCATGGTCTCTTTGCTCTCTTTCAATTGCTGTCATTGGTAACATAAGCAGAAATAATTGTTCAAACTGTTGAAGTGATAACAGTTCATCCCAAGTTAGAAACCAAGCTTCAAAATGCCCACCTAACTTCCCAAAGTAAATGTCGTTAAGAAAAAATCTAATTTCATGATCTTGAAATTCAATTAAGAAGGTCGTATCTCCATCTAATTTTCCTTCGATAAATTTTGAAACTTCTCCAAAGTCATCTAGCGAAAAAAATCGTTCTTCCCATTCCGCTAATTTTTCTTTGTCAATGCCGATAACTTCTAATGCTTCGTCAATGTTGATCTCGTTTATTTCGTCGTATCCATTGAACCATTTAATATAGCTATACCAAAAGAATGTATTGTCTTTTATGTTGTATTGTCTTTTATGTTGTTTTGTGTAATTTGTCTATTCATATTTAGATACTGTTATTCAAATTCGATACGGCAAGCCAATTTATTTAAGGTACGATTCTAAATGCTATGCTTTTGGTAAGGGAGCATTTGCCGCAATTAATTTTTCATGTTTTAATTCTTCCCAAAAATCGGCGGAAATTTTAGTCTTGAAAGATTCCGCATTTTGAATGGCCTGCTTTACGGTATGTGCTCCGGGTATCACTCCTGAAACCTCGTCTGGTGCTGCAGCGAATTGCAATGCAGCTGTCCGCAGGTCTACAGCATGATCGTCAGCCACCCTTTGTAAAGCATTCAACTTTTCTTTAACCCCAGCAGGAAACGTTCCATCATATAGGTAGCGGTCCCTGCCTGACAGAAATCCAGCACACAGTGGTGCGCCTACAACAATCGACAACCCTCTCTCAGCGATCTTTGGGAAAACCTTATTCAAATCGTCATCATGTTTAATCAACGAATATTGGCAGGCTGAAAGAAAAATATCGGGATCTGCCACGTCTAATGTTTGCAAAATTGGTTCGATGGTATTGACACCTAGCCCCCATCCTTTTATTATACCTTCTTCTCTCATTTTAGTCAGCTCGGGCATCGCTCCTTTCGCCGCTTGCTCAAAGTAACTTCCATAGCTGTCTTTCATATCACCATTGTCGGGTGAAAGATCATGAATATATACGATATCTATAGATGATAAGCCCATGCGCTGTAAGCTATCCTCTACGCTTTTTCTCACACCGGCAGCACTGTAATCGTATTGATAACGAAAATTCATTTTACCCTTCCATAACAACTGTTCCATGGTAAAGTCCTCTTTAGGTTCTAAGAGTCGTCCTACTTTAGTGGAAAGGGTAAAGCTGTCGCGTGGCTGATCTTTTAAAAACAAGCCCATTCTGCGTTCGCTGATGCCCAATCCGTACCATGGGGAAGTATCAAATAATCGTATCCCAGCATTCCAAGCTGCTTCTACTGCTTGGAGACATTCTAGATCTGCGTTTTGCTGAAAGCCATTCCCTAATGCCACGCCACCAAACCCGGCTTTATTATTGGAGCGAAAACGTCTGTGTTTGCTTAAATTATCAGGTTTTACCATACTATGTTCTTTAATTGTTCTTACCAAAATATTAGGTGCCGCTGCGCTAAAGATTAAGCCCGATCCTGCAAGGCCTGTTTGCACTATAAATTTTCTTCTTTTCATACGCGGCACCTTATCTAAATTCCCTTGACTGTGCTATTTATTTGCAATGGCCAAATTCAATATGCATATAGCAATCAGGATTCTGCTAAAAAAACCATTCTCAGGCCTGCTTTGTTTTAGAAGATCATCACTATAGCAGATCATCGCTATCGCATGAAGGACGATGGCATACTATTAGTGACCACACCAAGAAATAGATTGGTAGATCCAGCACAATTAAAAAAATTAGAAATAGTTGATCCCCGGCAATACGTTTTAGACCTTTTCCAATAATTGTACTCCCGAATTGACAAAACAGAAATCAAAATTAAGAATTTTTAAAAACGATCTTCTCCCCACTCGTGTCCATCTCTAAAAAGAATTATGGCAAAATCGAATCAAAATCAGCAACAAATGCCAAACGAGCATTTACATGAGTTATTTGTAGACGAATTAAAAGATATTTTAGGCGCGGAGAAACAGCTCTTAAAAGGTTTAAAGAAAATGAGCAAAGCCGCAGAAGACGAACAATTAAAACAAGCATTTGAGGAGCACCACAGCCAAACTGAAGGACAAATCGAGCGGCTTAAAGAAGTATTTGGAGCGTTGGGCATTGCTGCCCGCGGGAAAAAATGTAAAGCTATGGAAGGTCTGCTGGAGGAAGCTGATGAAATCATTGAAAATTTTGAAGGCGATCCAGCACTAGATGCGGCACTCATTTCTGCAGCCCAAAAAGTTGAACATTATGAAATCGCCAGCTATGGTTGCCTTGTCACATTTGCAAAATTAATGAACCATACTGAAGCCGAGCAATTGCTTCAACAAACACTAGATGAGGAAAAGCAAACCGATACATTACTCACAGAAATAGCCGTCTCGTCAGTAAACGAGTCTGCGTCATAAGTTAATAAATGCCCGGTAATCCGGGCATTTATTATACCTGTGCAATCGTCCATTGAGTTATCTTTAACAAAACACATCCTATCCCTAGCCACAATCACTTTATTTTCTTCAAAGCTTAGTTATTCCTTTCATCAGCCTAATTGAAAAACAGGACAAACACGTTTTCACCGTAGTTGTACCATAAACATCAATTGTTAAAACGATTGTTACCTTGCTTCTCTTCCTATAAGGAGACAAGCACATTATACAGTTAAGAAATTAGCATGATGATAAATCCCGTCACTCCTTGGACAGCAACGGTCCAGGCTGATATAGCAGATTCTACGTCTATTTTTGAAATAGACCTAAAAACATACAGACTCAAAATTCATAATCCAGGCGATTCGATTTGGCTCGTGGTTATCTGGCCAACGGGCGCTAGCATAGCCTTTAGACTGGCCTTTGGGATGAATAGCAGGTTTGAAAAGGTGACGATCTCCGAAGCTCCCGATGAGATCCTTATCACTGCTTCTACTAGGTTAGCCTATTATCGAATCATTGTCTTCTTTCCCGAAAGTCTGCGCGCCACCTTTCGTTATACCACGACCTTGCGAACGAAATTACCGCTTCTTATCCCGTTTTGGCCCCGCGATATTGTTCCCTTGACTAAAGATGGAAATACTGAAAATACAGTGGGAAAAATACATGCCAAACAGGTAGGGTCCCGGTCAGGTCAGCTCTATTTTAGTATGACAAAGCCAAAAGCCGGTTGTGTTTTTTATTTTCAGAATCTCACAGCCATGTCTCCCTATTGTCAGGAAACACTATTTCCTTACCGCGGAGCATAAATCTTCGGAACCCATGGTTCTGTTTTATGTTTCCAA
>NZ_DIJR01000026.1:0-47075 GCF_002421245.1 Sphingobacterium sp. UBA5639 | reverse complement strand
TGCTCCATCGGAAGCTGTTCCGAAACCGCCGCTAGCCTGCAACATTATTATTGGACAATCGTTTGCATTCCATAATTCCTTTTTTACTTCGATTTACTATTGTATTATTGTTATGTTAATTTAATGCATTATAAATCATACGCATGAAGATATCTTTTTGGAGCACAAAAGCACAAGTCAGTTTACTGATGGGATTGGCTTCTCCTTTTATTTTTCAACCCTCTCGAGTTGACGCTAAAGTAAGTACGATCAATTATTATAATACAATGGGTCGCGATCACGGAAACCGTATTATCACGATTCAGAAAATTAATCCGACAACAGTCGAGATTGTATACGATAATGGTCAACGTCTTACTTTAGATTTCTACGGTAATCATATTTTTAGGATGTTCCAGGATGTTCATGGCGGTATAATCCGTGATCCCGAAGCAAAACCCGAAGCAAAAATATTGGTAGAGCAACCTCGGAAAACAGTCACTGGGCTTGAGGTAAAGGATGGAGGTAATAAGGTCAGCATCTCCACCAACGATATTCTTTTTTCAATGGATAAACAGACTTCACAGTTTAGTATCCTTAATCGTAAAACCAATAAGATTGTAGTTGAAAGCTTAAAGCCGGTCGTTTTTGAGGACAAACAAGTAAGCCTTGAATTAAAGGAAAATGCGGATGAGTACTTTTTTGGTGGTGGCGTTCAAAATGGACGTTTTTCACATAAGGGAAAAGTAATTGCTATCGAAAATCAGAACAGCTGGACCGATGGCGGTGTTGCCTCTCCAACCCCTTATTACTGGTCAACCAAAGGGTATGGTTTTATGTGGCATACTTTTAAGAAGGGAAGTTACGCCTTTGGAGCCAAAACCGCTGGCACAGTCAAATTGGCCCACGATACGGATTATCTGGATGTCTTTTTTATGGTTGGTGACGGTATTGTGCCTTTGCTCAACGATTTCTACCAATTGACGGGTAACCCAATTCTTCTACCAAAATTTGGTTTGTACGAAGGACATCTTAATGCTTATAACCGCGATTTTTGGAAAGAAGATGAAAAGGGAATTCTTTTTGAAGATGGCAAACGCTATAAAGAAAGCCAAAAGGACAATGGCGGAATCAAAGAATCGCTGAATGGCGAGAAAAACAATTATCAATTTTCGGCTCGCGCAGTCATAGACCGTTATAAAGCCCATGACATGCCTTTGGGTTGGATTCTTCCCAATGATGGTTACGGTGCTGGATATGGTCAAACGGCATCTTTAGATGGAAATATCCAAAACCTGAAAGAGTTCGGCGATTATGCACGTAAGAATGGTGTGGAAATCGGTTTATGGACACAGTCTGATCTCCATCCCAAAGACAGCATCAGTGCATTACTGCAACGTGATATAGTAAAAGAGGTACGGGATGCAGGTGTGAGAGTCCTAAAGACGGATGTGGCCTGGGTGGGCCCAGGATACTCCTTTGGTCTCAACGGGGTAGCTGATGTAGGGCATACCATGCCTTACTATGGCAACGACGCTCGTCCATTTATTATTTCATTGGATGGTTGGGCAGGTACGCAGCGCTATGCGGGTATCTGGTCGGGTGACCAAACTGGAGGTGTATGGGAGTATATTCGATTCCACATACCAACATATATAGGCTCGGGACTTTCGGGCCAGCCCAACATTACCTCTGACATGGACGGGATCTTTGGTGGTAAAAACTTCAAGGTCAATATCCGTGATTTTCAATGGAAGACTTGGACACCCATGGAACTCAATATGGATGGCTGGGGCTCGAACGAGAAATACCCTCATGCTTTGGGCGAGCCAGCTACTTCGATCAATCGTCTGTATCTGAAATTGAAATCTCAATTGGTTCCCTACAGCTATAGTGTGGCAAAACAAGCGGTAGATGGTCTGCCCATCATTCGCGCGATGTTTTTAGAGCAAGCAAATGCTTATACACTTGGAAAGGCAACGCAATACCAGTACCTCTATGGTCCAAATTTCCTGGTGGCACCGATTTATCAGGAAACACGTGTGGATGAGAAGGGAAATGATATACGCAATGGTATCTACCTGCCGGATGGTGAATGGATTGATTATTTTACGGGTGAAAAATACCAGGGTGGCCGTATCATCAATAACTTTAATGTGCCTATTTGGAAGCTGCCTGTTTTTGTGAAAAATGGAGCTATTATTCCGGTAACCAACCCGAATAATAATGTGCTGGAAATCAAAAAGGATCAACGTATTTATGAGGTGTATCCTTATGGGAATTCCAATTTCCTGGAATATGATGATGATGGAAAAACCGAGGCTTATCGGTATGGTAAGGGAGTAACTACATCCCTAACTTCGCAGTTAAACAATAATAAAGTTGTTTTTACGATTGCTCCAACACAGGGCGAATTTGACGGATTTGAAAAAATGAAGTCTACCGAAATTCGTTTCAACGTTACCAAAGCACCTAAGAAATTGACCGTAAAGGTCAATGGAAAAAATAATAAACTTAAAGAAGTGAACAGCTTAGATGCGTTCAATACTTCTGAAAATGTATATTTCTACGACGCACAACCAAACCTGAATCAGTTTGCAACCAAGGGATCTGAATTTGAAAAAGTACCTTTGGTGAAAAATCCGAAGTTGCTGGTACGACTAGCGAAACAGGATGTCTCATCGACTGCAATAGAAGTACAATTGGAGGGTTTCGAATATGCTCCTGTTGACAACTATCTGGCTCAGACCGGTGCTTTGACTTCGCCCAAAGCTGTTATCACAGATCAACATACACAAGCATATACCTTAACCCCAACCTGGGAAAAGGTTGCAAATGCTGATTATTATGAAATTGAATTCAATAATCTGATCTATTCGACCATCAAAGACAGTCAGTTGCTATTCGAAGGATTGGCCGCGGAAACTGATTACCAGTTTAAAATTAGAGCTGTCAATAAATCTGGTGTTTCAGATTGGAGTACATTTGCCGCAAAAACAAAGGCAAATCCATTGGAATTTGCCATCGAAGGAATCAAAGCAGAGACTTCTGTGGATAACCAAGGCGGAAATGGTATCAATAAATTGTTCAATTATGATGAGGGGGATATGTGGCATACAAAATGGGGACATACTGCGGTTCCGTTTGATATGATCTTAGATCTAAAATCCGTTAATCAATTGGATAAGTTTGTGTATCTTCCAAGAACCGATGGCGGAAATGGCATCATTTTAAAAGGAAAAGTATTCTATAGCAATGATAAGGACACCTGGACGGAAGCTGGTGGTTTTGACTGGAAACGTGATGGCGAAATGAAACGTTTTGATTTTGGAACCCATCCGGTGGCTCGATTTATCAAAATTTCAGTTTCTGAAGCTGTGGGAGGTTTTGGTTCAGGAAGAGAATTATATGTGTTTAAAGTGCCAGGTTCGTCAAGCTACTTACCGGGCGATATTAATAATGACCGATTGATCGATCATAATGACTTGACTTCCTATATTAACTACACGGGATTGCGACTGGGAGATGGAGATTTCGAAGGTTATGTCAGCAATGGTGATGTCAATAAAAATAATCTGATTGACGCTTATGATATTTCCAATGTTGCTGTTGTCATAGAAGGCGGTGCAAAACCAAATAAAGAAGAAAAGGTCAGTGGTAAATTAAAACTGATTCCTTCAAAAACGACCTTAAAATCGGGTGATATTGTGGAGATCAGTGTTAGTGGAGAGAATCTTAAAGCTGTCAATGCACTTAGTTTTGCTCTTCCTTACAATCAGGGTGATTTTGAATATGTCGGTATTGAGTCCGTACATTTAAAGGAGATGAACAATTATAGCAACGATCGTCTTCACACCAATGGAAGTAAGGCTCTGTATGCTACTTTTGTTAATCTGGGCAACAAGGAGACTTTGAATGGATCTGAAGTTTTATTTAAGATCAAATTGAAAGCAAAACGTAATGTCAATTTCAATCTGAAAGCAATAGATGGTATCTTCGTTGATAAAAAGCTGAATTCCGTTACTTTCTAAAATAAATAGCCTTAACAAAAAAGGGAGCCTCATAGGCTCCCTTTTTTTGTTAAATGATGTCTAAATAATGCACCTAATTAGTCCAATATCATACTAAGATCCATCAGCAGGATTTCAGTATCTGCTGAGGTTACTTTGAGGTTAATTTCAGCGACATCCCATATTCCAAAGCCATCTCTGCTTTCTAATTCTTTTCCTTCGACAGTAACACTACCTTTTATTACAAAAACATATACACCATTTCCTGCCTTTTTGATTCGGTATTTTGTTTGGACGTCCTTGTCAAAATGCCCCATGGAAAACCAGGCATCCTGATGGATCCATACACCCTCGTCTTCTCGATTTGGAGAAAGAATTTGCTGGAATTTATTCTGTCTTTGAGTTATATCCAATGTAATTTGATCGTATCGGGGGCTCACATTCCGTTGATTAGGGTACACCCAAATTTGAAGAAACTTGACTACCTGATCGGTGTTTTTATTATATTCACTGTGTATGATGCCTGTTCCGGCGCTCATGACCTGAATATCTCCTTTCCGGATAATGGCTTTGTTACCCATGCTGTCTTCGTGTTGCAAATCACCTTCCAAAGGAATACTGATGATTTCCATATTATCGTGCGGGTGTTTGCCAAAACCTCTTCCTTCAGCCACTATATCATCATTTAGCACCCGTAATACACCAAAGTGCATACGTTCGGGGTCGTGATAATTGGCGAAGCTAAACGTATGATTGCTATCTAACCAACCATGATTTGCATGACCGCGTGTAGCCGCCTTGTGGAGGACACTATGGTTTTCCAATTTGTCTGAATTATAGTTTACAGCTTCGGCATCCAGCGTTTCAAGCGGCTCTATCTCGTCAATATCATTCTTCAAGATATCAGCTGAAGACACTGTTGATGCAAATATCCCGGAACCCAAAAGTCCCTTTTTTATAAAGTTCTGTCTGTTCATGATCTTATTATTTAGTATCCAAAATTAGCCTATTGGCCGTCGATTTCTATTGATCTAGTTCAATAAAGAAAGAGTTTTAACGGTTTTCGGTTGTTTTTCTAGGACGCTATTGCTATATCCTGTGCTTTATTAAACGGAGAGTAAGTCTGGAAAAAGACTATAGACTTCATTTTTTAGAAGTCCACTTCCACCGCCATAATGTTTGATCAGACCAATCGGATAAGTGAGCCGCGTAAGGTGATCTGTTATTTCATGCTCTTCCTGAGGCGAGAGTCCCGAACTCAATAATAAAACATCTACAGGGACGTCAATAAGCTGTTTTTTACAGGCATCCAAATCGTATTGTATCGATGCATTCCAGTTGGGCGTGTTTTCAATGATTCTCTTGAGCGTGAGGAGAATTTCTTCATTTTTACCAAATATGAGAAAGGTTAAGATTTTCATGATGTTCTTTTTTAAGGATTTGTCCTGATGAGTGTATTGACAATGGCATTACCCTTTAAAATTTTTGAAATGGGACATTCTTCGGCAATTTGTTGCAGGCGTTCTCGGGTATCCTCTGCTAAGATTTGTCCAAAAGCTATCTCGCGATCAAAATATGTAACCACCTGTCCTTTTTCAATTTTGAGGTACATATTTGAACTGACTGAAATTTCTGGAATATCAAGCCCTTTTTTATCGATGTACATGCGTAAAGTAGCTAAGGTACAAGATACAAGCGATGAGATAAGAAGGGTGTAGGGGTCAGGCCCAAGATCTCTGCCGCCAAGTTTTTCAGGTTCATCCGTAATAAATTCACCATTCCTCCAGTGGATGCTGGTCTTATATTTCTGCTCGGCAATATGACCGATGACAGGGTTTTCCAATATATATTTCATACGGATAATTCTTTTGTTTGTAATACAACAAAAATAAGCCTGAATTGATTCATTTTCATTGATGTAGTTCAATAAATATAGTCATATTGTCTCCTGATATTTTTTTATTGGCTGATAAGATTGATGGATTTCCGCTGATGAATGCACCCTATCGTTACAGAAAAAATAAAGATTGGAGTAAGTTGAATCACATAAATTTTCTTACTTTTAACAATCAAATTCGCTCAATTTTTTAAAGGATTTTAATTTAATATTTCGGTTATGATGAAGAGATTTTTACTTGTCGGACTTTTTGCTGGTATAACCCATTTTATGGCTTTCTCGCAATCGCACGAACTACGTGTGGGTGTCACCTCCGGTGTGTCCAATTTTACGGGATCGGGAACCGAAGCAAAGAGTACGTTGAATGGATCTACACAACAGGACTATTATACCAATAATCCTTATGGAAAAAAATATGGAATCAATATTGGTGGCGCTTTAAACTACCGTTATGTTTTTGCCAACAACCTAATATCAGGTTTGGAAGGCGCCTATGAACGATTGCAGACAAAGATTGATTTGGAAGGCAATGAGTTTATGAATGGAAGCCGTGGTCAGACCCGTCTCAATCAACAATTTATCAATTTTAATCCTTTTGTTGGCTATCGTGTCTTTTTTGAACCGATGACAATGGATATACAGCTGGGTATGGATATTGCCAAAACGCTGAGCATCAAAGAAAATGGTAGCATTGAAGATAAACAGGGGAATAAAACAAGTTTTGATCGTGATAGAGGCAAGGTTATCGATTTGGATCTACGCCCGCGTTTACAGTTTAATGTAAATTATGACCGTTATACCATGTTTGCCGGTTATTCATGGGGCCTAAAAGACTACCGTAGTGGAATGTTGGGCGGTGATCCTGGTGTGGCGCGATTAAATGTATTCCGTTTAGGCCTGCAGTATCAGCTATTAACCCCGATCTTCAAAAATGACTAAAGGCAGGTTAGAAGCATTCAGTGATGGCGTTTTGGCCATCATTATAACGATTATGGTACTTGAATTATAAGTACCTGAAGGATTTACTTTTGCTAGCCTTAAACCATTATATCCTAAAGTTATCTCCTATATCGTTAGTTTTGTTTACGTTGGACTGTACTGGTATAATCACCATCATCTCTTTCAAATTGTTCGAAAAGTTCTCGAAGAATTAATAAATAAAAAACATCAGGCGCTGAAAAAAATAGTTGTTTGCTATGGCCAAGAACTGTATAGGTTAGCTTTTTGTATCGTGAAAAATCAGTTTGCGCCCTTTATACATATAAAAAATAATAGACTATATATGAAAAAATTACTGCTGTCTTTGATGCTCTGTTATGCTACAATTGCTGGAGCGCAGACCGATCGTGTAAACGTCTTCTTGGGATCTTCCGGCGACCACGGCCAGCTTTCACCAGCGGCTTCTTCTCCTTTCCATCAATTGAGCATTGTGCCCTATACTAATCCGGGGACGCATACGGGCTATGAGCATCTTGCCAAGGAAATTAAAGGCTTTACACACAATCGCCTCGAGGGAGTAGGTTGTATGGGCAGTGGTGGACTGATCCTTATTAGACCATTTATAAAAAATGATACAAAGCCGCTGAATAAAATTGACGAGCACGCCCAACCTGGGTATTATGCTTTAAAAACCGCAGAGGGTATTCAAGTTGAAGTGGCTGTGAATAATGATTTTGGTCGTGAACAATATACTTTTCCCGTGGGTAGGAAAGGTTTTTTTATTGATTTGGGGCATGCTTTCAATGGCGCTTTTGTTGACAATGAATTTACACAGGAGGGTAATCTGCTATTCGGTAAAGTACGTGCGAAAACGACCTGCCATGTGGGAACATATACCATTTATTATGCGCTGGAAATTCCTACAGCGAGCGAATGGCGAAAGGAGGGGAACAAGATCTGGGTAGACCTGAAGGAGGAAAGCCTTATAGCAGACGTCAATATTGCATTTTCGGCTGTGGATCAACAGGACGCAAAAAAGACACTTGCAGAATATGATAAGCTAGATTTTTCAACGGTAAAAAAACGTGCAGCTGATCGTTGGAAAACTGCCCTGTCGGTACTGCAGGTAAAGGGCGATTCGGATAAGGTAGATTTATTCTATTCCTTGCTCTATCGCAGTTTACAATCTCCTTATGTTATCAGCGATGAGCAGGGAAATTTTAGGGGAACAGACGGGAAAATACATCGTTCCAAAGAAATACGTTATCATGGATGGGCAATTTGGGACAATTATAAAACACAGCTACCGCTTTTGGAGCTGATAGATACTGAAATGTATCAGGGCGTTGTCTCCTCGATTGCAGACCTGTACCGTTATGGGAAATTTGACTTTGCAGGAGCTCATGAACCAGCAAATTCGGTCCGGACAGAACATGCCGCTGTCGTTCTTTTGGATGCGGTCAAGAAAGGATATCGGGTCGATATTGATGGAATAAAAGATTCGTTAATACATGATACCCTGCGCTATGATTTTAAGAAACCGGACAAGTACCTTGAAGCATGTTATGATATGTGGGCAATGTCCAAGCTTTTTCCGCAGAACAGCAAAATCTATCTGGAGCGAGCAAAATCATATCAGGCAATTTGGAATAAAGATTTCAAAGATCTGACCAAACGAGATGTCGACCGTATGTCGGCACGGGATATGTATCAGGGAACAATTAGGCAATATCGTTGGAATGTACCTTTTGATGTTATGGGATTAAGAAAGCTAGCAGGTGGTGAAGAAAATTTTACACAGCAACTGGATGAGTTTTATGACGGTTATTATTTCAATAGGGCGAATGAACCGGATATGCAATCGCTGACCTTATATAATGCGAGTAAAACCCCTTGGCGCTATCAGGAGTGGATACATCGAATTGCATTGGACACCATCATACAATATTACTTTAATGACAACAGCCGTGGAATCGGAGCACATATCGACCGGATCTATAAAAATGAGCCTAAAGCCTTTGTAAGAACCATGGACGACGATGCTGGTGCTATGTCGAGCTGGTGGGTGCTATCTGCGATCGGATTGCAACAACCTTTGGTCGGGGAACCTGTTTTTTATATCAGCGTGCCATTTTTTGATCAAATCAAACTGGAAAATAAAGGGAATCCACTGACCATTGAGGTGCCGAATCGAAGCGACAAAACGCGTTATATCAAATCGATTAAGTTGAATGGAAGGGATTTGAAGAGGTTATGGATCACACATGAAGAGCTTAGAAAGGGAGGGACGCTGCAGATTGAATCGTCGGAAATACCAACCGATTATGGAAGGGATGATCCTTGGATAAGTCACATGGACAACAATTAAACATGATCTGATCAGAGATTGTAGACTAAATTGGCGTTTTTTACTACTTGGAGATTTAAATATACTGACCATACAGATTTGAAAATCGATGACCAGTTAATTTGCTCCAGAATAGAATAACCTCATGCTAAAATAATGCAGTTACAAAATTTGCGATAAAAACTACGAAACTTAGTGGCTGTTTTTATCAAAGTGTGGTTGTATAGATATAATCTGGAAATGAACTTATTTTATTATTCAGATGTGTCTTCAATAACATATTTATTATTCCCTAAATATGTTGTTGAAGACTATTTCTAGAATGCAATTCGTAACCAAAACTACTCGGTCTGTAACCCTAAAATAGACAAAATTAATTATTTTCTTTTTTTATTTTTCTTGGTAAGGTGTTACTTTTTTTACCGTATCTAATAGTAAACTAAAGTATAAAAGAAAAATGAAACACTCAATTTGGATTTTTTTGTTAGCACTGCCATTTGCTCAGTGTAAAAAAATAACAACTGAGGTGGCTATTCCTACTACGGAAGAAACTTCAGCAAATGGTTCGATATCTACGGTTGAAGAAATGGAGGATTTTTTAAATGCCTTATCTTTAGATGAGGATTTATCGAGGTTTAAAGATGATATTGGAGAAGTGTCACTGGCTAATAACATCGATATGCAAGATATAGATTGGGATAGTCTGAAGGCTTCGGTCTCTTCAGATGTGACTCAAGCAAATAAAGAGGTTGAATATCGTTTAAGTGGGGGGCTGAATTTAGTCTTTAACGGAAATGGGCATCGACTTGAACATATAGATCGTGTGATTGATTTAGATCAAGGCGGTATTTCTTTCGGTTTGTTTGACGGAATTGATACATCTGGGGTCATTAAAAATCTGACGATGACAGGTGATATTATAGTTAATGGACAAAGTAAACAGGGTATTGCTATTGGTGCGTTTGGTGGATATGTTAAAGGTCGAATTGTAGATTGTACGAATTTAGTTAACATTTCATTTGCAGGTTCAGATCATGCTAATGTTTCGATGCGAATTGGAGGGATGGTTGGTGTGCTTGATGGCGGAAGTATTGGTCGTTTTGGTGAAGATTACTCCTGCATTAATAAAGGAGATGTAATCGTATCTGTTGAAAACAATTTGGCGACAGGCGTAAACAGTGGAATTCACTCTGGAGGAATTGTGGGATTTGTGCAAGGAACTGAAGCAATTATCTCGAATGCACAAAATTCGGGAACAATAAAAGTAGGGACGGGGCGTAGTGGAGGAATTGTAGGCTCTTTAAACGGAGGCAAAGTGGTTCAATGTATGAACGATGGTAAACTAATAGATGATTGGGAAAATAAGTTTCAAAACCGTGCGGATAGATATAATATAAAACGTATGGGAGGGATTGTTGGTGGTTCGGGAGCCAATACTTTGGTACAGACCTGCACAAACATGGGTTCCGTATTTTCAGTTAATGGCAGTCGTGTGGGGGGATTTGTGGGGCACAATGGGGGGTATGTAGATGATTGTACAAACGGTGGTATCATCCTTTCAGATGCTCGTGCTATAAGTTCTGCAAAACATGGTCCAGGGTGGGCTTGCGGATATTCCGGAACGAGTTCGTCTGATACATTCGTTAAAAATTGCCACATTGGTGGGAGGGTGGATAATTACAGTTTGTTTAGTCAAATTCCAGAGCAGGCTGCTGTAGCAACCTATAAAAATGCAGTGTGTCATGGTGCTTTCGATCCTATGTTGAATTATCTCAACAATAGGGATAATGATTATTACGCATGGGAAACGATTGACAGTATTCAATTAGCGCCTGGAGTATCATATCGAAAATATTCATTTATAAATTTTGGACAACATATTTATGCTGTTGAGATTGATTTGGACAATCCAAATGTAGTTTTTGAAACAGCAATGGCAAACGAAATATGTCCCAACCCCAATGCTAATCAGAATGCAAATAATGGAAAAAACCGACGTGAAACTCTATCTGAAACTATTACTCACAGACGGGCGCAAGGACGGAACATTGTAGCGGGAATAAATACAGGCTTTTTTAATTCGCATGACGGGTTTCCAAGGGGAGTACATATTGAAGAAGGGGAACCTGTTTTTATTAATAACCCGGATGTACGTAGACGTTTGGTTAACCATCGTCCCGGTTTTACATTCTTTACTGATCGTACGATAAGTTTTGGAGAGCGGGAGTTTAAAGGTAATGTGCGGATAGGGGCTGAGGAGTTCGAATTCTATTCTGTAAATGATACTATCGTTCGGTTAAATGGTAAAGTAAACTATGACGCCAATATATATACTAACCGTTTTGTAAAACAACCTTATGCTGGATTATCTAATCCAATTGGAGAGCGGGCTTTATTTTTAGTCTGTAGAAATCAAGCTGAGGGCTTGCAAGTAAATGTAGGTTACCAGACTGCGGAAGTTGTGCAAATAATAGATGGTCGAAATGCAGCGATTACAGTCCCATTTGTAGGTTCAAAGAAAGATTGGGTATTGCAAGTTACTGGGAGTAAGGCTGAGCGAATGCGTAGTTTACTTCAAGTAGGCAGTTTGATTGATGTGAAAAATACTTTGCTTATAGGCTCCGTTAGTAAGGAAATCAAAGTACACAATGCCAGTATGTTTCATTATGTTCAAAATGGTAATTATGTCGCTCCAAGCAGTGAAGCCGACGCATTGACTATCAACCCGACCACTAATATTGGAGTAAAAGAAAGTGGTAAAAAGATCATATTATTTTGTGTGGATGGTCGATCAGTAAACGATAGGGGTTTGGATTTTTATGAGGCCTATCGGGTTGCTGCAAAACTCCAGCTTAAAGATGTAATTAGATTTGATGGTGGTGGATCTACAACGATGTGGGCGAAGAGCATTGGAGAAGGTCGAGTTGTTAACCAAGTTTCGGATGCAAATGGTGAACGAAGTTGTATGAACTATTTACATATAAGAGTGAAATAAAGCGAGTTGTAAAAAGAAGGTTTTCTAATTATGGATAACCTTCTTTTTTTTATAACTAATTGTTTTGCAGATTGTTAACAAAAAATTAATTTTAGATTTTGTGCATTCTTCAGTAAATTTGTTTCAACTTAATCATATGTATGCTACTGACGATAGATATTGAAAAATTTAGACAAGGAGATCAAAAAATATTTGAAAAAGTATATGATTGCTACCAGAAACCATTATTACATTTTGCACGTACATTTATTCATGTAGAAGCGGCTGAAGAGGTTGTCAGCGATGCTTTCTTTGGTTTATGGAAGCATCGTATTAAGATAGATAATGATCGTCACCTAAAATCATTTTTGTATGTGACCGTAAAAAACATGTGTATTGATGTGTTGAGAAATGTTAAGTCTCTAGCAACATTTCCTATAGAAGATTTCGATTTTGCAAATGAAAAGCCGGAAATATTGGTCAAAATACTTTATTCTGATCTGTTGATGCATTTAGAACAAAAGCTTCAAAAGCTTCCTAATGCACAGCAAAAGGTATTCCGAATGAGCATTTTGGAAGGGATGAGCACGGAGGAAATCATAAGAGAGACAAATATGTCCGCGGAATCAATTTTTGTCCAAAAATCAAAAGCTATTTCCTCACTGCGCAAATCATTTGTGTACAATCCTTTGATGCTAATTGTGCTACAATATCTTATAGATCATAGATAATTTAATTTTTTTGGTAAGGTTGTAAACCTGTTTACGTATTAGAAGTAAATAGATTAAAAAGGAAGTGAAAGATTTAGCGGATTTACTAGAGAAAAAAGCAACAGGAGAATTAACCCCCGCTGGAGAGAAGGCACTTCAGGATTGGGCGAATAAAGATCCTTTATTCAAAAGTCTGATTGAACGTATAGATAACGAAGAACTATTTCTAAAAGACCTTAAAGAATTCCAGGATATCTCCACAAAACCTTTGTCAGAAGATCATCGTTTGTGGGATGCTATCCGTAGGGATGACAACACTAGAAAAAATAGATTCCGTTACAGTTGGATTGCTGTGGTCGCAGCAATTTTGGTTTGCTTTATCTACTTTTCTCCATATTTTTTGGTTTTTAGAGACAAGCAAATTTTTCAGACAGCACCTTTAGCCGATACTCGCAAAGATATTCTCCCCGGCAGAGACATCGCTTTTATCACGCTATCTAATGGAAATAGACTTACATTGGATGACATGGCTGTAGGAGCGGAGGTTACAGCAAATGATTTGCATATCCGAAAGGATCAAGATGGTTCATTAATTTGTGAAACACAAGAAAATGGAGGAGACCAGCGTGGCATGCTATTAAATCATGTTATAGAAACACCGCTTTCGGGTCAATATAAAATAACATTGACAGATGGTACACGAGTATGGTTAAATGCAGGATCACGGCTCTCGTTTCCATCACGCTTTAAAGGGGACGAACGATCGGTAATTTTAGAAGGTGAGGCTTTCTTTGACGTTAGAAGAATGCCTGAAAAACCATTTAAAATAGCGGTTAAACAACAGTTGGTTACAGTGCTAGGTACATCTTTTAATATCAATGCATATCCTAATGAGCCAAATGTGAAAACCACTCTTGTTGAAGGTAGTCTAAAGGTTGCTGCCGGAAACCAATCAAAAATTATAAAACCTGGACAGCAACTATTGGTATCGAATGGACTTCAGATGTCTGTTCATTCTACCATTGTGGAGGATGAAATTGCCTGGAAATTGGGTTATTTTAGTTTTAGATCAGATAACTCCATGGTTGTGCTAAGGCAATTGGAACGTTGGTATAACATTCATATTGTTATGAGTGAGGCTGTAAAAAAAGAGTTGAAATTGATAGGTAAAATAGATCGTAAAGCATCATTGGACCAAGTTATACGGATGTTTCGGACAAGTAATATTGATTGCAAGCTACAAGGGCATACCTTGATACTCGATATTTAACCACTAAAAATTTTCTCAACAATAATGAATATCCCCAAAGAGTAGTTGGCAGGATATGGGGACGCCCATGTCATATCCACGACTTTACTATATTTTTTATATGACAACATTGTAAAATGAATATTAAATCATTTCTTTCTACCTGCTGTTTGCTGCTTGGAGTCGCGGCAGTAAATGGTCAACAAATTACCTATAAAGCTCAAAATGTTGCTTTAGATCGGGTACTATTGGAAATAGAAAAGCAGAGTAACTGCTTCTTTCTATATCAACAAAAAGATGTTCAGAACAAGAGTTTAAAAGTTATAAATTGGGAAAAAGTCTCACTAAGGCATGCCTTAGATAGTATAGCTTACACACAAAACATGCAATACAGTATCGAAGGCAAAACAATTGTGTTTTCCATCGATACAAAGAAGAAGAAAAATGATTTCAACGGGTTAAAAGTGGAAGGATTGATTGTAGATCATAAGCAAGAACCATTAATAGGAGCAACTATACGTGTCAAAAACAAAGAAGATATCACGGTGGCTGACGAGTATGGCCGATTTGAATTCTTGTCGTTACATCAAAATGATATTTTAATTATTTCTTCTACGGGCTATGAAGAAAAGGAAGTTAATATAGGTAGCAATAATAGGCTACGGGTTGTACTAAATCAAAAAATAACGGCTTTAGAGCAAGTTATTGTTCAAGTAGGTTATGGACAGCAAAAAGCGAAAAACCTAACGGGAGCAGTGTCTGTCGTCCAAGCAAAGGATATTGAAAATAGGATCGTTTCGGGAACAGCACAAGCTCTACAGGGAATGGATCCTGCATTAAATATTACGTTTGGCACGGGGGCAATGGATGGTGGCTATGGAATCAATGTCAGAGGTACACCTTCAATCAATGGCGGTACGCCTCTGGTTTTAGCAGATGGTATTGAGGTCAGCCTAAGTCAGATCAACCCAAATGATATTGAGAGTGTGTCGATTTTGAAAGACGCATCTTCAGCCGCGATTTATGGCGCCAAAGCTTCTTCTGGTGTTATTTTGATAACAACTAAACAAGGGCGCGATCGAGGTGGTAATGGAGTAATTACATATAGTGGGCGCAAAGGTTTTTTACAAAATACGACATCGACAGACTTTATCAATACGGGCTATGATCATGTATCCATTGTGAATAAATTTTATAACATCTATCAGGGGACAGATATGGCAATCTATACAGAAGATGAAATGAAAATGCTGGAAGAACGAAAAAATGATAAGGTTGAGAATCCGGACCGACCATGGACCTATGTGCGAGATGACGGAAAGTATGCTTATTACGGCAATACCGACTGGTATAACCATTTCTATCGAAAAACCAGGCCAATGCAAGAGCATAATCTGACAGCTAATGGGGGGAATGAAAAGATCAAATATCATGTAAGCGGTAGACTATGGTCGCAAGATGGAATTTTTAATATTTACGAGGACCGCTTTCAAAGTTACTCGATGTTTTCAAAACTTGATGCACAAATCAAACCGTGGCTGAAGTATACTGGAACATTGAATTTCACTTCGTCCAATTATAAGTATGCAGGATATTATGATGAACAATTTACCATCAGAGCTTTACAAAGCAATATTTTATCTTCATTTGTACCTTTGAATCCGGATGGCTCCATTATGCAGTATCCCAATCAATTGAATGCTAATTCGCCGATAGGAGCTGGACATGGTGGCTTTTTAACAGCAAATAAAGCACGGAACTCCCGGGGTAACACGTATACAGTGTTGTCGAATAGGCTGGATGCTGAAATCACCAAGGGGTTGGTGTTGACTGCACATCATGCATATGGAAATAGGAAAAGATTGTATAAGTACCGCAATTTACCTTTTGATTATTCCCGTGAAGAAGGAGTATTGCTGAATTTTACGTCAGGAACAATTTCTAATTACTATCAAGAAAACCATTATCAGGTTCAGGATCACAACTTAAATGTGTATGCGACTTATGACCGCGATTGGGGGGCAAAGCATCATCTTACAGCGATGAGCGGTATTCAATATGAAAATTACCGGGAGACAAATCTCTCTGCACGGAAAAATGATCTTCTGAGCGAATCTCTAAGCTCTTTCTCTTTAGCTACAGGAGAGGCAACGGTCGGTCAAGCGATAGCTGCTTTTCGAACTTTAGGTATTTTTAGTCGTGCAAATTATAGTTACGCGGGAAAATATCTTTTGGAAATGACCGGTCGCTGGGATGCGACATCACGATTTGAACCCAATCAACGATGGGGATTTTTTCCATCGGTATCTGCTGGTTGGCTGATGAGCGACGAAAGTTTCTGGCAACCTTTGAAACAGATTTGGAATTCAAGTAAGTTACGAATTTCGTACGGTAGTTTGGGGAATCAGCAAGTTGGCAATTATGCTTACATCGAGGAGATTAAAACCTCTAATAGTATGAATTATACCTTTGATGGGACAACGAAGGCCAACTATGCGAATGTTTCGGATCCTATCTCATCGTCTTTAACTTGGGAGACTGTCAATACATCCAATCTTGGAGCCGACTTTTTGTTTTTGAATAGTAAGCTTTCATTTTCAGGTGATTATTTTATCCGAGATACAAAGAATATGCTGGCTCAATCGCTCACTCTACCTGCTGTCTATGGAGCGAATACCCCAAAAGGAAATGTTGCTGATTTAAGAACAAAAGGATGGGAACTTAAATTGAGCTGGCAAGACCAAATTAAACTGGATCATCCTTTACGATATCATGTAACGGCAACCTTGGGTGACTATAAAACAACCATTACTAAATATAATAATCCGGACAAACTGATTAGTGAGTATTACGTCGGAAGACAATTCGGTGAAATATGGGGCTATCGTGTAAAGGGATTGTTTGCAACTGATGAAGATGCTGCAGCCTATCAAGCGAGGCTGAATGATAAAGCAGTTAACAACAGAGTTTATACGAGTAAAAAGGAGAATTACCTCCGCGCTGGCGATGTGGAATTTATCGATCTTAATGGTGATGGCATTATCAATCAAGGCTCTGGGACAGTTGGAGATCCTGGAGATAAACAAATTATCGGCAGTACGCAACCGCGTTACAATTATTCGTTACGATTTGGTGCGGATTGGAACGGATTTGATGTGTCTATTTTCCTGCAGGGTGTCGGAAAGCGGAACTGGTATCCCACCGAATATGCCTATGATTTTTGGGGTCCATATTCCTTTCCTTCACTATCGTTTATTCACAGGGATTTTATGAATAATACGTGGTCTGAAGAAAATCCAGAAGGATATTTTCCCAAGCCGAGGGGGTATGCTTCTTATTCTTCAGGGGCATTAGGAGAAGTAAATGACCGTTATTTGCAGGACGTAGGCTATTTACGTCTAAAAAATCTCACAATAGGCTATACATTCAAATGGAAGGAAAAATCATCCACAAATATTCGGGTATACGCTTCAGGGGAAAATTTATATTATTGGTCCAAGTTGAAAAAATATAGTAAAACAGTAGATCCGGAATTGACGGTAACTTCTTCTACCTATGATGCAAACAGTGGTGTAGGCTATAATTTTTCGAAAACGATGATTTTCGGTTTGAATATCGTTTTCTAATTCTTTAAATAAAAAGCTATGATAACTATAACTATAACTAAAAGGGTAATTTTCGTGTTTGCTGTCCTATTGCTAATGGGCTGTAAAGATCAGCTTACACTAATGCCAGAGGATACGTTGAGTCCAAATAATTACTTTTCGAGTCGGGAAGAGCTGCGATTGTGGACGAATCAGTTTTACGGTCAATTGGATGAAGCGGATGAGCTGGCAGGTCAAAATGCTGACGATCATGTTGATAATTCTTTGGGAGCTTTGATTTTAGGACAACGTGATGCTGCAAGTGAAACTGGTTGGAACTGGTCACTTTTGCGGAGTATTAATTACTATTTACAAAATTCGTCCAATTGTGCTGATTTGGAAGCAAGAAAGCAGTATGATGGTGTAGCATATTTTATGCGGGCTTACTTCTACTTCAATAAAGTTAGGCGTTTTGGTGATGTACCCTGGTATGATCAAGTGCTGTCGTCTTCTGACGATGAGCTACTCTTTAAATTGAGAGATAACAGGACGCTTGTCATGGATTCAGTTATGGCAGATTTAGATAGAGCCATTGGTATGTTACCAATTGCCAAATCGGTATCAACTGTGACCCGTTGGACAGCTTTGGCATTGAAAACTAGAGCTGCTTTGTTTGAGGGTACGTATAGAAAATATCGGGGTATTGCTGAAGCTGATAAATATTTGTTGCAGGCAGTTCAAGCAGGCGATGAATTTATAACCAATAGCGGTTACACGCTTTATAAGGCTACATCAGGTATGAGTTATAGAGAGTTGTTTGTAAGTGATGATGCGATTGCGCAAGAGGTAATTTTGGCAAGGATATATAGTTCAACCGTTAACCTTATGCATGGTATACAGTTTAATATTATCAATAGTAAGCAGGGGATGACAAAACGTTTTATGAATCATTATCTCATGAAAGATGGTACCCGTTTTACGGAGCAGCAAGGATGGCAACAATTAACTTATAGTAATGAATTCGGCAATCGTGATCCACGGATGGCTCAGACCATCCTTCATCCAGGCTATAAACAGATTGGTAGCACGCAGGTTACTAAAAATCAATTAAGTTCTGCGACGGGATATCAGCCCATCAAGTTTGTTTCTTCATCGGCTTTTAGTGGCGCCTCAAAGGGAGTTAGTGATTTCCCATTATTTAGAGCTGCTGAAGTTTATCTCAATTTTGCAGAAGCAAAAGCTGAATTGGGAACACTGACACAAGGAGATCTAGATAAGTCAATCAATAAAATACGGGAACGTGCGGAAATGGCATCACTCCAATTAAACTGGGCTAATCAGTATCCCGATGAACTCCTATTAACTTACTATCCGCAGGTATCAAAAGACAATATGAAAGGTGTAATTTTAGAAATAAGGCGAGAACGAACGGTGGAACTTGTTATGGAAGGATTCAGGCAGTGGGATATTATCCGCTGGCACGAGGGGCAGCAGTTGGCCATGCCTTATTATGGCTGTTATTTCCCAGGCCCCGGCCGTTATGATATGGATAATGATGGTGTGGATGATCTTGTCTTATGGACAGGTGTCAAAGAATCAATAGCTAATGGAGTCAGCAAAGAAATTGGAGTAGACATCATTTTATCCCAGGGAACAAACGGATATGTTATAGCCTATCCCACAGTTAAAATTACTTGGAATGATAATCGCGATTATCTTTGGCCGATTCCCACAAGTGAACGGGTGCTCTCAGGTGGACGTCTGGTACAAAATCCAGGATGGGAAGATAGCTCAGGTTTTTAAGATTGTTCAAATTTAAAAGTTACTAAAATGGGAAAAGTGAAAAATATATTACTACTATTAGTTTTATTGTTAAATGGACTCGTTCAAGCACAAAACACAGTAGATAGAGCTCGTGTAATACGTCGGGCGCTATTGGAGCGAAATTCTGATCATGTTTTTGTAGTGACGCACCGAGGTGATTGGCGAAATTATCCCGAAAATTCTATTTCTGCTATAAAGAGTGCCATTCAAATGGGAGCGGATATTGTAGAGTTGGATGTACAGCGGACAAAAGACGGCGTGTTAATTCTGATGCATGACAAAACTTTAGATCGCACTACAACTGGCAGTGGTCTGGTAAAAGATACTGAATTTAATACTATTCAGACTATGTATCTGAAGAACGGAGCCGCTATTCGGACCAAAGAAAAAGTGCCGACATTAGAAGAAGCTTTGATTGTGTCAAAGGGTAAGGTTTTACTCAACTTAGATAAAGCTGACGATTATTTTGATGAAATATATGAATTACTAAAAAAAACAGGAATGTCGCATCAAATAATTATGAAGGGAAATCGATCAGCTACTGAAGTAAAAGAAAAATATGGTTCATACTTGACGGATATATTATATATGCCCATCGTTGATCTAGATAAGCCAAATGCCTTAACGAGTGTCGCTCAATTTTTAACAGAAATAAATCCGGTGGCGATTGAATTCGTGTTTTCTGATAAAAAAAACACAAAGGTTACTACCTTGCCGAAGCTTTTAGAAAATAAAAGTTTGATTTGGTACAACACACTTTGGGACACATTGTCAGGAGGGAATGATGATGATTCAGCATTAGCTAATCCGGATGCAATCTATGGTTATTTAATCAATCAATTGCATGCACGTATTATTCAAACCGATAGACCTATATTTTTGATTGATTATTTAAAAAAAATCGGAAAGCACTAATTGTAAAGACATTTTATAACAGATCTATGTGGATGCAAAAATGAGTGAAGCTTGTTTGGGTTTCACTTATTTTTGCATTTTGACTTTACTTCAATGCTTTTAAAATAGCTTTTTGGATAGTGTTAGCAATTCTTTTAAAACCTAAATCACTAAGGTGGACACCATCGGTAGTCGCTTCGTGGTCTGTTCCGATCAACTCGTCCGAGGAAATATAATAAATTTTCTTGACACCGTCTTTTACTAGCTTATCATATCCTTTTTTTGCGTTGTCGTTTTGTTGTTTCACACGCTTTCCAAGAACTAGGTCAAAATTTCCGTTTTCTCGAGATACAGTTTCCACCAGTATAATCGGAGTTGAGGGATTTTTTATCCTAACCTGTTTGATAAAAGGTATAATCCGTTCTTCAATTTCTTGTGGGCTTGGATTTGGGATACAATCTAGTACATAACAATCTGCCGGTACTGACGCTACATATTCGCCCACCTCTTTCTCCATTTTTGCACTTCCACTGAATCCGAGATTGATGACATCAACTCCTAGTTCTCGCTGTAAAATGGCAGGGTATGCCATACCCGGACGACTTGCAGAAGCCCCTTGCACTATACTTGAACCATAGATAACAATCCGTTTGTTTGGATCTATTTTTGGAGATCTTGGGATTGCAATATGCGCATGAGTAGATACTCCTACAGCTATCGATGTCGTGGTATTGTAAAGAGGTAAGTAAAGCATAAATTGTTTGAGACTGTTATCCATATTGTTGATTAATATATGCTCATTATTTGTGCTATCTTTCAGTGGTTTGCCTACATTTACGAATTGCCATTTCCCATCTTTTAGACAATATAAATCTAAACCACTATGACCAATAGGAGTCATATTTGCAGCATATCTAGCCGATTCAAGCTGCCATTTTGCTGCAATGAACCGGGAATCAGTTTCAAATAAGAATGCGATTCCAGCACTATTTTTTGCTAACTTTTGGACAGCGCTTGGTAGATCAATTTTTTCGTCATTGGGTATACGTTCATAAATTGGTGAAGATTTCTTTGCTTTGCCAATGATTTGAAGTTCAGAGGCAGGGATATATTTAATGTTTTCTTGAGCTTGTAAAGAATAGAATAGCAGGAGACTTGAGATAGAGCTCAATAAAGGTTTTATGTAATGCATTGTAGATTTTTCTTCTCTAAAAATAGTTTTTTTTGTCCGTTTGAGTATTTGTTTTAGGTTAAGTTTTAATGAATAAAATGTAAATTTTTAAAAATATCTGTTGATCAGACTTTAGAGGAATACGATAAATTCTTTTATAATTAATTACCGACTATTTTTCGATATGAAATCATGGAAATATATCTTAAAAGTGTTTTTTCGATGATTTTTTTGACAGTTAAAGGTTATTATAGATGCTTAAACTGTATTTTCAAGGTGTAAATTTCTATATACTTTTGGGGTCAGACCTATATGGTTTTTAAAAAATTTGTTTAAATGGCTTTCATCGGTAAAACCAAATTCATATACGATCTGCGATAGTGAAACGGTCGGAACAGTTAATCGAGTTTGAATTAAGTTTATGCGGTATTCGTTGACATAATTTCGATAACTTATACCAAACTTTTTTTTGAAATAATCACTGAAATAACTATTTGCAATAGAGAAGTGAGCGGCGATGTTTTTAATCTGAATAATTGACGGTTGGTAGATATGTTGATGTATGAAGGAAATGAGCTCTTCTTTACCGGGCTGACCATTGTCAATTCTTATATGAAGTTTAGCAGCAGCTTCGCTAATTAAGACTAAGATAGATCGTATCTGATAAAATATGAGCGCTGAACGAGAGATATCCTTCGAAAATTTGTACAATACTATATTCTCAATAATATTTCGAAGTATAGCATTGGGAGGTTCATCTATTTTTAATTTCACTTCCTTTAATAACTTATTCTTCATTATTCGGACAGGTTCATATAAATTGAAATTATCTACTGTATGCTGTGAGTGTTCTGACAGATATGCGTCTGTGAACTTTATAAATGTGAAGTGAGTACTTTTGTTTATCTCAAAATAATGTTCGTCTTCTGGACTTATTATAAACAGATCTCCTTCCCCATATTGAAACCTATTATTGTTCAGTAAATGAATGCCACTACCTTTGTGGATATAAACCAGTTCATAATAAGTATGGCTATGAAGGGGTAAATGAAAAGTCTTTTCTTCATAATCATGAATAACGAGTTGATCAAACTGTATTTTCTTCATTTTAAAAGTGCTTACGATAAAAATACAAAAAATACCTTTAAATATACCTGGGCGTGGCGCCGGTAATATGCAATCTTTGTAATAGAAGATTTATCATTTTGTATCAATTACTTTATTTCACATTTATGCAAGATAACATTGATTTTTTGCCTTTTATTACGGGCTCTTTTGCCAAACCAGCTTCTGAGATCCAACTGTAATGATGATTGAAGCAGCTTATAGATATCACAGTATCAACGCTCGTTATCTGAATTGCGAGGTTGAGCCTATGCATCTGGCAGATGCTATCAAAGGAGCAAAAGCCATGGGATGGATTGGTTTCAATTGTTCTATTCCACACAAAATAGCGGTCGTTCCATATCTTGATGAATTAGGAGGCTCTGCACGATTGATAGGTGCGGTTAATACTGTAGTTAGAAGGGGGAACCTTTGGATAGGTGAGAATACAGATGGAAAAGGATTTTTAAAAGCGCTAGAAATTATTGAAGATCCTAAGGACAAGTGTATTACAATATTTGGTGCTGGAGGCGCTGCTCGCGCAATTGCAGTTGAATTGGCGTTAGCGGGAGCCCATACAATTATTATTGTAAATAGGGACAAATCTAAAGGTGAAGAACTTGCCGATCTGATAAATAGTAATACTAAAACTAACGCGTTATTTAACTGTTGGGAAGGAAGGTATAAGATAAAATTATCAACGAATATTTTGATCAATGCAACTAGTGTAGGGCTGTTTCCCAATGTGGATCAAAAACTCGATATTGAATTTGATCTTATCGGAAAGGAGATGATTATCGCAGATGTTATACCCAATCCCCCAGATACTCATTTTATAAGAACCGCTCGAGAAAAGGGATGTAGCGTTTTAAATGGTCTTAGTATGCTCGTTAATCAAGGCAGAATAGCAATTAAATATTGGATGGATATGGACGTCGAGCCTTCTGTTATGCATTCAGCGTTGGCCAATGTTTTAAAAATACACTAATGATCAAATTTAAACGTGTAGAGCATATACTCATAAGTGTTCCTTTAGGCGGGCTAGCTTCAGCGCAAAGGTTTTATGCTGAGATATTGCGTTTGAATCAAATCCTTGGTAATCATCCCAGGGGGGCTATTTGGTTTGAAATCGGAGATATCCAGCTTCATATTCGTGAAGAAAAGTACCATCAAACAAATTCTGATATACATCCTGCGTTTGAAGTTTTCGACTTATCCCATGCTAAATTATTTTTGAAGAATCAGAATATAATCGTAAAATACTCGTCCAAGATAGATGGTCGAGAACGATTTTTTTTTCGAGATCCATTCGGAAATAGGTTTGAATTGATCGAATATCTAAGGTGCTAATATAGTGTAAACTTTACAGAAAAGGTATTATTTCCACATCGTAGGTACCATCTGATTTCTTGTGGTGTTCATAAACTTTTGCGCTGACGGTTGCTATAGTTTTTTCTTTAGCAGGTGAAAAATCCCGTTAGATATCTTTTTACGTGAAGTTCAATAAAAAACTATGCAAAACAGGCTGAAATGGTGTGATTCTCCTAGACCTTTACATCGTCGGAAAACGATGCGTAGAAACGAAAAAAGTCGCTTTTCTATATAGAAAAGCGACTTTTTTGTTCTGTGCTCCCACCTGGGCTCGAACCAGGGACCAAAAGATTATGAGTCTAATAGTCGGTACCTCATTACCTGACACAAAAACGTTGTTTCTAGCTTGCTAAGGCAATATATTGAATATTTTTTACTTATCAAAATTTGGTACTGTTACACTATCGTTACATAATTTGCAGTGAAAACGATAAATTAAATAAGTTTAGATACCCTTAAGATGTTGCTCGGAAAAAAAACATTAATAAAATCCTCATAATTAATTAAGGTTCTAAAGATGCAAATCAATAGAAATGGTTAACCTGCGAGATAAAATTTCCGGCTATATATATTTTGGGGTTTTGGTGCATATTTACAACAGAACGTTCGATTGATCTTTCCCTGTTGAGATTAATTGTAATATTTTTCTGAGGTTACAGTTTGACCCATTTATGTATAGGTTGACTATCCTGTTTAAATATCACATTTAACCATTTAATGAGTTTCTAGACCAAGTTTTTAGTTGAATTTTTTAAAGAAATCCAGTCCATTGTTTATAGCAATGTCTCCTGTAGCGAAAAAATAATCCTGCTTTTCTTTACGAATTATATTAAAATTTTCTTTGTAAACAGATTGGTTGTCGATGATAGAACACATATCTACCTTTGCTTGTTCGATTGTTTTGGCTATATATCCTAGCTTCTTTCCTTTTATATCTTGCGGGTAATAAGGAACAGAAGATAGCTCCAAAACAATAGGGATGACGTTATGAACCAAACCTTCCATAAGTGTTGAAGAAAATGTGGAGACGCCGATTTTCGTTAGTGAAAATATACTACTTAGATCTCCACTGCTTTTTATTTCTATATTTGGAAATTGGCTGAATTTACTAACCCAGCTTTGTTCAATAGTAAACTCGGGATGCTCACGAACCCATACTTTATATTTTGGAAAGCTCTCTGCACACCATAATGCAAATTCTAAAATATTTTCGAAGTATTGCTCATTTAAAATAATAATCGGAGCTTGTAGAAAAAAGGTAATTATATTTTCTTTTGTCAATTTTGGAACTTTATAGCAATATCCTATTGATACAAATTCTGGGTCTGAGTTATATTTCTTCCAGAGCCCATTGAATATATTTCCCCAGGTAAGAAAGTAGTCGTATGTCATATTACGGAATCTAGAATGCATTACTGAAGGCCAACCTTGTTGTAGACATAGAGTCTGAATTTGAATCTGTTTTCCAATTATAGCCAGTGCTTCCATTTCTGAATGGCAGCCCTCCAAAAGAACTATACATTTTGGTTTTAATGCAGAGAGGTATCCCATAAAATTATTAGTAAACCAAAACAAATAGGGAAAGTTTCTCTGCAAAAATGATTGATGAAAACACTTGAAATCGCTTCTCAAACAAAATTCAATAAAAATAATATTTTGATTTTCAGTACTAAAATTTCCTAAATCAAAATTATAGAAAATAACTGTTTTTTCCTGAATCCTTTCTAGTATTGGAAGAAAATAGTAAAGCTGTCTTATGTTATAACAATAGAAACATACAGCTCCGTTATATTCCTCAAGATAATCCATATCTGTAATAGCTTTACAGGGGACTGTTTCTATATAACCTATTTCGTTTGAATTCGGAAGCAACGGTTTCAGATCATTGTTCCAGATAAGTCTTTTGAGATTTTTTTTTGTATTTCTCTTTAATCGTTCATTATTATATTCATCTCTATAAAAGAAAAAGATATGTGTCCATAATGTATTGATTATTGTCTTGGAAAAATCTAGCCTTTCTAAATTAATAGCTGCTTTATTAATATGCTGACATCTGTTGATAAATAGGAGTAACAGTTCCTCTACCGTTTCAATAAACTCGAGGTAATAATCTTTTTTTTTCTTCATTTTGCAAATATTTAACATATGTTTCTGCTATTTCCCAATCGATCGGTTCATCAATTTCGATAGCGAATGGGCTGGTTATTTCGACTGTACCGACTGTTCCAGAAATCAGTTGTTTACTTTGTAATATGGCCTGAATGGTGCTTCCATATATTGCACCAGATTCAATTAAATAGCCTTTATAATCCTGTCTCCTAGGTTTATTTTCCCAATTATAATCCAAAGAATCGCCATCTTCCGTCCACCTAAAATGTTTTAATCTAAGACATGATAAAACTGAATCGTATTGATTATCAATTATTTTGGCAATAACTGCCTGTATGTCATATACGGAAGTTTGGGGCGATGTTGCCTGTAACAATATGAGTTTATCATTTTGGAGGTAAGTGTGTTCATTTAAAAATTCAAGAACTACGTCTGTAGTTGGCGAATTATCATCAGCATTTTTATTGCTTCGGTGAAACAAAAGTACTTTATTCGGATATACTTCAACGAGAATTTTTTTTATAATATCATCGTTTGTAGCCACCCATATTTCATCGAATTTATGAGTTTTTAAGGCAGTGTCTAAAATCCATTGAAACAGTGGTTTACCGTTAAAATATTTATGGTTCTTTCCAATGATACCTTTACTACCTTTTCTGAGAGGTATAAATGCAATAAGCTTATTTGTCATACATAATCTTTTTTGTCGTTTTAATGGGTTATTCTTTGGAGAATATTCATTTAATATATGTGACTTATATTTATAATTATATTTTATATTGTTGATTTTTGATTGTGAAAATGCTGTAATTGAAATTTATGAAATTTATTTTTTTTATTTAACTTATTTATGTATATTCGTTTTATGTAGAACATAATCCAAATAATTACCTAAAGTTAACAAAATATTATATGAATTCTATTTTGGTTTAAAATAAATATTGAGTAAATATTTTTCTTTTCTGAACTTATTTTAGTTTATAAATTTTTATGTGATTTACAGGAGAGTATTATGCAGTATTATTTTATTGTCAAGTGGTAATTGTAAAGGGGGGGATCAATAAATTATGAAAAAGTTACAATAAATAACCTTAATATTTTAATTAAGAATGTTACGCAATTTTATTAATACAAATGTTTATGAAAATAATCTGACATTAGTTTGTCAGCATATCTTAAATCATTACGGAATTAAAAATACATTTTCTGGAGTTAGTACTCTGATAGATGAACACACTGAATATCCCTCATTATTGTCAATTATAGATACCTTGTCAGAATATGGCATTGAGAGTGCTGCCATCCGAAAAGGAGACTATAATTATAATGATTTTGAACTACCATTTATTTGTTCAATCCAACAGCCATATTGGCCTCAAGCTTGTTTCACAGTTGTGACTAAAATTGATGGCGATGAGATTAATTATTTAGATCCTGTTCAGAAAATCGAAGTATCTGCTTCGGTTAATGATTTTAGTAATATTGATAAGGATATCGTTTTGTTGGTTGATGCTTCCACTTCAAAGGATGAATTGTATTATCAGAAAAACAGACAGATTGAAAAACGCAGCTTTTTTAAGAAGCTTGTACTCCTTTTAATATTTGTGATAGCATGGTCTTTTAGCATCGGATATGCTGTATTAAACGATGTTCCGCCAATAAGTGCCTTTTCCGTCCTATTTTTTCTACTAAATACGATAGGAAGTATAGTAAGTCTTTTGCTTCTATGGCATGATATAGATGCTCATAATCCATTTTTGAAACAAGTCTGCGGCGGGCATGCCGGTAGTTTTAATTGTGATGCCGTTCTGAAATCAAAAGGCGCTTCTTTTATTGGATTAAGCTGGTCTGTTATTGGATTTAGTTATTTCACTACGATGATATTGTCGCAGTTACTTTTTGGTCTTACAAATATTCTTTATTTATCCTATTGGGCATTATTTTCCTTATTGGCCGTCCCTTATACACTCTATTCTGTCTACTATCAGTGGAAGACAGTTAAGCAATGGTGTCCCCTATGCTTGATGGTACAAGGAGTGTTATTTCTTTCTGCAATTAACTTTGCTATTTACATTTACTTCAATGGTTTAAATTCTTTATCGATTTTTCCCCTTATGACCTTATTAACCATTGGAGGGGGGATGCTGAGTTTAAGCTCTAGTTTGGTTCCAGTTTTCAAGGGGAGTAAAGAAAATCAAGAACACAAAAGAAAATGGCATCAGTTACGGTATAATAGAGATATTTTTCAAATATTGCTACAAAAGCAACCCGCCATTACCTTACCAGTGGAAGGTCTCGGAGTACAGATTGGTAATCTAAATGCGGACTATGAGATCATCAAAGTCTGTAATCCATATTGTGGGCCTTGCGCTAAAGCCCATCCTGAACTCGAGGAGCTTATAAGATCGAATAATAATATTAAAGTTAGGGTTATTTTTACGGCAACAGGGGAAGATAATGATATTAAGACTGCACCCGTTCGGCATCTATTGGCAATACAGGAACGGGATGGTCACAATAAGCTCTCCGAGGCATTGGATGATTGGTACCATTCAGAAATTAAAGATTATACATCCTTCGCAGATAGATATCCGATGAATGGTGAGCTGGAAAAGCAGAAACATAAAATTGAGGCTATGCGTGTATGGTGTGATAACATGAAAATAAGGGTAACACCTACTTTCTATATCAATGGCCACGAGCTTCCTGATTCTTACCGGATTTATGATTTAAAACATATACTCAAAAATACTACGTAGTTGATGTTCGGTATTGATTGCAACAAACCGAGCAACAGAAGGCTCCCTGTAAAAGGCCCTCCATTTTGATGCCCAGGAGCTAATGGACATTATAAACTTAAATATTAAATGAATGAAGAAAATCAATTTAAAGTCAATTAAGACAGAGGAACTTCTTTCCAGAGATCAATTAAAACAGATTATGGGAGGATTTACCGGGAGCGGTGGCAGCGGTACTGGTGTTGTCTGTTCAGCAACTGCTTCATGTGGTGATGGTCGTACATTATCATGTAATGGTTATGCAAACGGATGCGCTGGTGTTGATGGACCAAATGGATATGTGGCCTGCCAAACTCAGGATGGTACAATGAAAACTACGAGATGTTAAAAAGTAAAAGTTATGAAAAAAATCAGTTTAAAAACTATTAATAATCAAGAAATTCTTTCCAGGAAAGAATTGAAAAACATTATGGGCGGTTTCACTGGAAGTGGAGGAGGTAGCGGTGTGGGATCCTCTTGTTCTGTGACATGCAAAGACAAGGATAACACTAAGCTTACAAACGATTGCGGGTATGGTGTATCCTGTTCAACGGATGAGAATAACATATATTGTGACGGGAAAGTTGCTAAGACTTGTCCTTAATAATTGATCGTTAATAAATAAGGGGTCGTCGTAGTTAATGACGATCCCTATCTTAAATAAATAATAAGATATGAGAGGTTTCTCAATTTTGTGCATTCTCTTTTTTATGGCAGGAGCACTATTGGCCCAGAGCCAAAAATATTCAGTCAAAGGTAGGTTAAAAGGTTTGGGAAACCAAATGGTCTATCTGAGTAACAAAGGTGCAGCATATAGTAATATAAAAAAGCTAAAAATTATAGATTCATGCTACAGCAAAAATGATACTTTCCTATTAGAAGGGATTATTGCTGAACCGGATTTTTATTCCATAGAAGTTCCATCGTTAAATATTGGTTGGCAAACTTTTATTTTAGAGAATACGGAGTATACTATCACCGGCCAAATAGATTCTTTACATAAAGCCAAAATTGAAGGTGGTCCGCAACAGTCTGCTTATCATGATTATCAAGATAGAATTGAAAAACCTTTTAATGAAAAATATTTTTTTTATCGGGAAAAAAATGATGAAAGTAAGGATGTTAATCTCTATAAGGACTCCTTAGCTAACCTCATGATACAATTTAATCATGACTTTTTAAATTTTATTAAAGCAAATTCAGATATGTTTATTGGGTTTAATAGGCTCTATTCATACGCTGGTATGAAAATGCTCACAGATTCTACGCAACTAGCTGCTTTTAAGTCATTGAGTCCCGAATTAAAAAGAAGAGGAATAGAAAAAGGGCTTGATGTTCGTATAAGGGGCGGTCTCAAGGTGGGAGATTATTTACCCGATTTTACAATGGAAGATATAAGCGGGCAAAAAGTTACATTATCGGCCAGTTATAGAAAATATGTGCTGGTTGATTTTTGGGCAAGCTGGTGCGCCCCATGTATTGAAGAACTGAATAAAATAGGGAAATGGTATAATAAAGAAAACTCTTTAGACTTTGAGATCATTGGTGTTTCTGTGGACGTGGATAGGTCCAACTGGATCTCGGCATTGGAAAAATATAAATATCCCTGGATTCAGGTATCGGATTTAATGGGATCGAGCAGTGATTTTTTTAATAGATGTGGTATCAGGTCTATCCCACATAATTTTTTAGTTGACCAAAATGGCCAAATCGTCCGTGTTAATATAAATTCTGAACAATTACACCAATTCCTGAAAGAGAAACATTGTTATTGATCGTTTCTATTCTGAAGCATAATATGATGGTGCTGTTGATACAGGTTTATTAGATGAAAGCATCATTAACACTTTGTTATAATTTTAAGGGATTTTAATATGAAAGAAAACATACCAGTTTTTGCGATTAACCTGGAGGATAGGATTGATCGGAGGGATCATATCCTTAAGCAATTCGCCGGAAAATCTGAATTTGAATTTACACTTTTTAAAGCTGTTAGACATAAAATAGGTGCAGTAGGTCTATGGAGGACAGTATATAATATTGTAAAAGAAGCAGGAGCTAAACAATTACCTTATATTATAGTGTGCGAAGACGACCATTGTTTTACACCCCATTACAACGTTGCTGAATTAAGAAATACAATAGCGAAAGCAGAGCATTTGTGCAGTGATATTTTATTGGGCGGGGTGAGCCATTTTGAAGATGCTGTACAGGTGGAACAGGAACTTTTTTGGCTCAATCATTTTACAGGTTTTCAATTTGCGATCATTTATAAAAGATTTTTTCAAAGAATTCTAGCACTGAGATTTAATGATGATGATGATATTGACCTGAAAATAAGTGAAATAAGTGGTGGAATACATTGTATGTATCCCTTTATTTCTATTCAGGAAGAGTTCGGCTATTCAGACGTAACAATCAAAAACGCAGAACCTGGGATCGTGGAAGAGTATTTTGTTAAATCTCAAAAGAGACTGGAAACACTGTCATTTTTGCGGGGCCATTTCGATAATCTCCATAATAATAAGGAAAATGGAAAATAACATTACTATACCTACTTATATTATTAATATTCCCGAAAGAAAGGATAGGCTAAAGCATATTTTAGCCCAATTTGATGGTAGAAATGAATTTGATGTACAAGTAGTGGAGGCTTCCGTGCATACTAATGGCGCCATAGGTCTATGGATGAGTATCTGTAGGGTTATACAAATGGCGATTGAAAGTGATGAGGATGTCATTATTCTTTGTGAGGACGACCATCAGTTTACACCGTATTATGAAACTGAAAAATTTCTGTCCGCTATTTACGAAGCACATCGTTTAGGTGCTAATTTTTTGCTTGGTGGAATTATTGGAGGGTACAGTAATATGCTTCCTCTTCAGTCGGGAATAACATGGATTGACACTTTTTGGGGAACGCAGTTTGTCGTAGTTTTCAGGTCTTTTTTTGAAACTATTTTGGCCGAGCCTTTTTCGGAAGAGGATGTGGCGGACGGCAAGTTTTCAGAAATGACCAGCAATAAGTTTGTTATGTATCCAATGATTTCCATTCAAAAAGAATTCGGGTACTCGGACATCACGGCTTTATATAACGTAAATGGACACCTACAGCATGTTATCCAATCTGCTATCATTAGAATGGATAAAATTCATGAGGTATATCATAGCCATCCGTTTGATAGTGTAAAACAGTAAATTTATTGTATAAACCATATAAAACTCCTAAGTGATAAAACGTTTTCCATATTATAAACAGATGGACATGATGGATTGTGGGGCTACCTGTCTGCGAATGATATTTAAATATTATGGTCAGTCTGTCTCCATACACAAAATACGAAAGCTCTGTCAAACCACCAATACGGGAGTCAATCTGCTGGGGATCAGTGAAGCGGCTGAAAAGCTTGGGTTCCGTACCTATGGTGTAAGGTTGAGCCTTGAACAGCTTAAAGAAGTGGAACTCCCCTGTATTCTACATTGGAATCAGAATCATTTTGTGATTCTTCACAGGATCAGGAAGGGAAGGTACTTTGTTGCTGATCCGGCAATTGGGCTCGTTGCCTACGGGGAAAGCGAATTTGCCAAAAGCTGGTATTCCACCAAGGAGCTACATTCCGGATTATCACTTCTGTTAAGTCCGGGGCCTAATTTTTATCAGCTAGATGATGAGACTGAACTGACGTTGGGGTGGGGGAAGATGTTTACCTATTTCTATAGGTATAAAAAGCTTTTCCTACAATTGTTTCTTGGGATGATTTTGGGCACAATTCTACAGTTGGTCACACCCTTCCTGACCCAATCGGTCGTTGACATTGGAATCAATAGTAAGAATATCAGTTTTATCAACTTGATCCTGACTGCTCAGCTCATGCTCTTTGTTGGGAGCACCTCGGTTTCTTTTATGCGTTCATGGATCATGCTGCATATCAGTACACGGGTAAATATTTCCATTTTGACGGACCTGCTTATCAAGATCATGAAACTTCCCATGTCTTTTTTTGATTTGAAAACTCATGGTGATCTGATGCAGCGGATGTCTGATCAACAGCGTATTGAGTCTTTTCTTACAGGAAATACATTAAATACCCTATTTTCCTTAGTCAATATGCTGATCTTTGGGGGCTTGCTGGCTATCTACAATACAACAATTTTTATTATATTTTTTGCTGCCACTGTATTATATACGCTATGGATTCTGTTTTTTATGAATTACAGACGCGAACTGGATCAAAAAAGATTCAAAATTTCATCGGAGAACCAAACCTATATGGTTGAAATGATCCAAAGTATCAAAGATATTAAATTAAATAATGCTCAGAAACAAAAACGCTGGGGCTGGGAGGCACTACAGGCCAAGCTATTCCAGTTCAGAGTAAAAAGTCTGGCACTGTCGCAATATCAATCACTCGGGTCAATGGCAATCAACCAGACGAAGGGAATCCTGATCACGTATATCAGTGCCAAAGCAGTCATTGATGGTAATATAACGTTAGGGGGAATGATGGCAATACAATATATTGTCGGTATGGTTAACAGTCCTGTCGAGTCCTTATTGAGTTTCATGCAATCCTATCAGGATGCCAAAATTAGTATGGAACGTCTGAATGAGATATACGAGACTGATGAAGAAGAAAATCTTCATAAAGATTATCTTTCAAAATTACCGGTGCGGAAAGATATTGAGATCCGTAACCTGACCTTCCGTTACTATGGAGCGGGTAATGAACCTATATTTCATAAACTCAACCTGTCCTTTCCTGCGGGTAAAACAACGGCAATAGTAGGAGCGAGCGGTAGTGGTAAAACAACCATATTAAAGCTGTTATTGAGATTTTATGATTATGAAAAAGGCGAGATTCTTGTAGGAGGTAGACGCCTCGAGCAGTTGGATTTTTCTTTATGGCGTGAGAGTTGTGGCGCCGTGTTACAGGACAACTATATTTATGCTGATACTATCGAGCGCAATATTGCAATCAATGACGAGTTTCCAAATGAACAACGTTTACAGCATGCGATCGAAACTGCCAATCTGAATGATTTTATAGCAGAGCAGCCTTTTGGGATATCAACTAGGATAGGTATCGGCGGTAAGGGTATAAGTCAGGGGCAAAGACAACGGCTCATGATAGCTCGCGCCGTATATAAGGAGCCGGAATTTATTTTCTTGGACGAGGCTACGAATTCACTTGATGCCAATAATGAGAAGCTCATCATTGAGAATCTGGATCGTTTTTTCCAGAGACGAACAGTAGTTGTTGTTGCTCACCGTCTAAGTACAGTAAAAAACGCAGACAATATTGTTGTGATCGAAAAGGGAACAATTGTCGAGCAGGGGACGCACATAGAGCTAACCCGATTAAAAGGACGATATTTTGAATTGGTAAAAAATCAATTGGAACTAGGGAATTAAGGTATGAAAAAATCGATTATGATTAATGAGAATCTTCATTCGGAAGATTTACAGGAAATTATCGCCAAACCACCTTCCTGGCTGTTGAAACGGGGTATCTCTTTGATACTAGGGATAGTACTGTTGATGTTGGGATTATCCATATTTATACGTTTTCCAGAAATTGTTGCAAGTGCTGTGAAATTCAATAGTATCAATGCGCCGAAGGCTATCATGAGTCGAAATAATGGTACTCTTGTTAAAATATTGGTCGGGGACGGAGAATGGGTAAAGCCAGGTACTGAACTCGCTTATCTGGAAAGTACCGCAGATCACGGCCAGGTGACAACTCTGCTGGAACGCTTACAAAATCTGAAAAAAGTAAAAAACGAGAGTTATAATCTAGAAAGTCTAATTGACCCGGCTAAACTTAACTTAGGAGAATTGCAGGCAGGATATCAGAATTTTTATTTAGCTTATCTGAATTATAGAGCAGCAAGCGAGGATGGGATTTACCAAAAGAGAAAAGGAGCTTTAGTAAAGGAATTGACTAATCTGGCGAGACAGTATGAAAAAGCAACGCAATCATTTAAGCTACAGCAGCAGCAGCTGAAACTTGCAGAAGAAGAGTTCGAAAAGTACGAATTGCTCGCTCAAAAGAAAATTATTAGTCCTTCTGAACTACGTGAGAAGGAAGCATTGCTACTGGCAAAGAGGCAAACTATTCCTCAGATAGAAAATAATTTAATTGGTTATGAAGGAAATATGCTCGCTAAAAATAGAGAATTAACAGACCTTAGCAACCAGATCGATGAAGAGCGTAAAAAATTTGTACAGGCACTGAATAGCTTTATAAGTGAGGCCGAAACCTGGAAACGGCAGTTTATATTAACGAGCCCAGTAAACGGTAAACTTATCTATGGCTCCTTTTTGCAAGAAAACCAACAGGTTAAGATGGATCAGCCCCTTTTTTACGTCAATCCAAATAATGAACAGTATTACGGGGAACTCCTTCTACCACAAGTGGTATCTGCAAAAGTTAAAAAAGAACAAAAAGTATTGATAAAAGTTCGAAGTTATCCATATCAGGATTATGGCTACTTGAATGGAAAAATAGATTATATATCAGATATTCCAATGCAGGACAGTGTCTTTTTCGCCAAAGTTTCGCTTATTCGTTCTGTTACTGATTCATTGATTATTTTGAAGCCCGGAATATTTGGTGATGCAGAGATCATTACGGAAGATAAATCAATTTTTAATAGAATATGGGATAATCTAACCAAGAATCTGAAGTTTTAGCTTAGACATTACAAATATCAAAGAAATATGAATGGATTGAAAACCCGACTTCTTTTTATACGGATAGCCGTGTTCTACGTAAGCTATTTCAGGTGTCGAAATATTGGAGTCCTTATTCGTGTTCCTGGAATGGTTTTGTTAATTATATTATTACATATCGAGATCCAGGTTCAGCTACAGGAGGGGGTGTATTTACTGTACAAAGTGACCTCTCCCCAAATTTAGGAGTGTTCTAAAGTAGAAAATTCTGCTGTTTTGACCTGTGTTTCGATAAACATTTCAGGAGCCATATACCCTAAACAGCTGTGGAGTCTGAAGGTGAGTACTCTTCCACCTATCGACATCTTTGGAAATAAACTCGATCCATTATCCTGATGGATTTTCCTGAGTATTGGCTGCCGGCATAACATGAGTTCTTCTGAACCAAACTTTCCATAAGTGTTGACGATAATGTGGAGAGGCTGGTTTTTGTTAGCAAAAATTTTTTACTTAAATCTTCACTGCTTTTATTTTGATATTAATAAATCGTTGAATTCATTAATCCAGCTTTGGTCGATAGCCGACTTGAGATACCCACTAATCCAGACGTTATATTCTGGAAGGCGCTCTAAATACTATATTGCAAATTTTAGAGTTTTTTCGAAGTATTGAAATTTAGAAAGAAGGAAGAGGAGAAAACTTCCTTCTTTTCTAAATTTCAATACTTTTAAAATAAGATTTTTACATCTAGGTTTCTTAATCTATTTGATCTGGAAAGGGAATTTGCTGTCCTGTAGCCTTATAAGTAGGCAACTGTGCTTTCCAGGTCCGGAGCTGATCTGAAAGCAATTTGCTGAGTTCCTTGGTTTTTCCTTTCATTTTTGGGGCTAGGTTATTCAGCTCTCCAATATCGTTCCGGAGATTGTAGAGTTCCAATTTCCCATTTTTCATATCGTAAAGCAGCTTATAGTCTCCCTGTCGTACAGCGGAAAAGAAATTGATCCCCGGGCCATCAGGTACAGTCCATTTATTGGGAATATTCCATACCAAAGGGCGGCTATTCCAATTGTCGGATTTATTTCCTTCTAGAAGCGGCAATAGGTTTTTTCCGTCGGATTTATCTTGGACCAGCTGATAGTTGTCTATTTTGGCCAAGCTGAGTATTGTCGGAAAGAGATCTTCGACCATAACAGGGGTAGCATCCGTATTGGCAGGATGCTGTTTGGCCTGTTTGATTAATAAGGGGATTCGGATACCGCCTTCGTAAACGGAGCCTTTGCCAGCTTTTAAGGGTAGATTTTGGGTATGGCTCGGTCCAGACCGCATCGGGCTGAGGCTAAGTCCGCCATTGTCGCTCAGGAAAATAATGACAGTATTATCGTACAGGTTCTTGTCTTTGAGAAATTGTACGATATCGCCCATGCTCTTGTCATAGCCTTCGACTAAGGAAGCATAAGCCGCTTCAGTGGAATCTAAGCCACGGTCGAGGTATTTTTGTACAAAGCGTGGATCGGGTTGGATCGGGACATGCACCGCATAGTTGGAAAAATTAAGGAAAAAAGGTTCCTTACGGCGTATAGGTTCCTCCAGTGCCTTGAGGGCCTCCCGGGTTAACGCTTCCGTTAGAAATGTGGGTGTACTGTGATATTCCATGAGATCGGGAACTGCCTGGTAACCTGCTTTTCCAGGAAGGTTACCATAATTTTGCTCGCCATAATAGTTTTGTGGATGTCCGGCGGAGTGCCCTGCAATATTGACCATAAAGCCCAAATTCAAAGGACTTGCACCTGGTGTTCCGGCAGACCCCCAGTGTGCTTTGCCCACATGAATGGTATAGTAACCATTGGCCTTGAGGATGCTTGGAAATGGAGTGGCATATATCGTATGTGGAACATTGGGCACAGGACTCAATCCGTTGATATTCCAATCCGGTGGATTCAACAATTCATCTTTGCTATCTGTCGGCGTGTCAGCCTTGGGATGGGTCCAATTGGTGACACGATGATGAGCAGCATTTAAACCGGTCAGAAAGCTCACCCGGGAAGGTGTGCACACCGGTGTTGCATACGCATTGGTAAATTTAATGGATTCTTTGGCCAATGTTTCGAGATAGGGGGTATGAAACTTTTCGTTGATTGGCGTTTTGACCTTGTAAAATGGTTCGGACATGTCCTGCCAACCTAGGTCGTCCACAAAAAACACGACAATATTGGGGCGTTCTGTTGTGGGACCAAGTTGTGCCTTGCGTTGGCTCTGCGCCTGCAGCAATAACCCCATATTTGTAAATAGGGTCGCTAATAGGATAAATTTGCTATTTTTCTTAAAAAGTATCATAAGCATTAAAAGTATGAATAATAGGTTGGCCAATGGCCTTATCTATTGTTAGTTTAATTTGTGTACAGCGAATGGGGCCTTTCAATTGAATGATACATTTGTTACCAACGGACGAACCCGTAAATAGTGTTTGCCATCCCTGCTTTGTTTTCGCAGTAATGTGGAAAGCACGTATACGTTGTCCTTGATCAAGGCTTTCTTCAATCATTAACTGGGTAACAGCTTTCGCCTTTTTAAAGCGAATAAGCTCTTGTTTTGGGTCTAGATCCTTTATCGGACTACCATATTGACGTTTGATCTCACTTCCTAGTTCTTCTAATCGCCGCCGATCTATTTGCGGCACAAGCCCCAGGGTGTCGGGTGTAACTCCTAAGATCAAAGTTGCATTTCTGCCGACAGACTTTTGATACATATCCACAAGGTGGTTAAGAGAAAATACCGAATTTTCGTCATTTGGTTCCCAAAACCATTCGTGTCGACCGTTTGCTCCGCGGAGCGGGGCATCAGCCATTGCAGGCATAAAATAGGTTCCATCCGGATCACCGGTTTTTAAGAGTAAGAAATCGTTTGTGGAAATTGCCCTTGGACAACTCTCTCCTGCGCCGGTATAAGGAAAAGGAAACATAGACCAGCATGGATAATGTACTGTTCCAGACTCGGAACCGCCCCATCTTGCTTCTGCCAGTTCGTCGTTATGATAGAAAAGGCAATTAGGTTGATATTTTTTTACAATTGGGAGCACATTTGGAGCACCTTTCTCAGGGCTGCTGGCTCCACCATCAAACCAAATCTCAAACAGTGGACCGTACCATGTGCATAGCTCCTGTACCATTCCCTCGACCATTTTATTATAGTATTTTTGCCGTTCTATTTGCTGCTGTCCAGTACCGATTGCTTTAAAATCGTGAATACCAAGGTAAGCGTTCCAACGAATCCCTACATAAATACCTGGTTTTATCCCGTGTTTGATACAGGCTTTTATAAAATCACCAACAAGATCTTCTTTCCCGTTTTTCCACCCTAAAGCACTCGTGTTATAGGGATTGACTTTTGAGGGATAAAGGGCAAATCCAGTTTCATGAGTCGCGGTAATGAGTGCGAATTTAGCCCCTGCTAATTTTGCGCTCAGCACCCATTGCTCGACATCCAGTTGTTGCGGCTGGAAAATGTGTATATCAGGAACCGGAACAATACGATTGGATTGCTGTTGATATGCCTTCCGGTCAAAGACATGCAGATCATAGTGAAAGATGATACCAAATTCGGCTCTCTGCCAAGCAAGCTGCTGTTTATTTGGGAGGGCGACAACTTGAGCATATATGCTTGGGCAGGAAAGCCCAAGCATGATAATAAACAGCAATAAATCGTGGTATGGTTTAGTAACCCTCATTTTGCGTTAAATTTGGGTTTGCATCAATTTGTTGGAGCGGGATAGGATAAACGACCTGGTATTCTTTGGCTGCATAACCTCGCTCTTTGGCTGACTGGATAAATTTTCCATGTCGAATCAAGTCTTCGCGACGCAATCCTTCAGAAAAGAACTCTCGCCCACGTTCCGCCAGTAGAAAATCACGCAACAATAATTTGTTAGTATAGTCTGCTAATTTGAGTAAAGTTGTATTGGCACGTTGACGAACCTGATTGATGAGGTCGATACTCTCTTGATTAGGACCATTTAGCTCATTAAGTGCTTCAGCACGACTTAAAAGAACATCGGCATAACGTATGTAGACAATATCGTTACCCATATTTTCGCCCACACCGTTTGGATCTGGCCAGTATTTGAAGCTTCGTACATCATTGAGGGCTTTACCATTGTTATCCTCGAGCAATTCCACATTTTTACCAGAGATATCGGTATAGTTTCGTATGAGCAGTTCACGTCTTTTATCGTTCGATTCAAAGGTTTTGTAAAATGCACTATACGTACGGAATTGTGCACCGAAATTGACCCAGTTGGTGAGAATAGGGTAGTTTGGTGGGAAAGCATGTGCCATGTAGTTATTTTGATAGCCTGCTTGTGCGATACAAGGTGCCCTAAAGATATATTCTTTATTGCTTTCACCTTCAATGGCAAAAAGTCGTGGATAATTACTATAAAGTTCATATTGATGAAGATCTATAATTTCCTGTGTGACATCTGCGAGTTTTTGCCAATTTTTTTCTTTTAGATAAATTTTCATTAGATAACCTAAGGCAGCACCTTTTGTTGCCCTGCCTATTGGACTTTCTGTAAGCGGTAAATATTGTTTGGCAAATTCAAGGTCACTGATGATATAGTTGACAAAGACATCTCGGTCGGCTCTTTTGGCATTTTTTCCAATTTCTTCGATCTCTTGGGGACTGGCGCCGACGGGGATATCAATCAAGGGGGTAGGGCCGAATAAATTATAGAGGAAATAATAAGATGACGAGCGGATAAACTTGGCTTCGGCTTGTATTTTGTTGAGTTTGGCCGGGTCTAAGCCATTGAGCTGATTGGATAGAATGATAACCGAATTTGCACTGGCAATGGCTTTATACATTTTCTCCCAGAATGAATTTAAAAAACTATTATTGACAGACCAATTAAACTGGATAAATGGAGCGGCATCTTTTTCAAGGCCACCACCCGTTTCAAAGGCAATATCTGTGTTGAACTCATTCATCATATAGGTATAGTTACGATGATCATAAGCAATAATACGGGATTGCGCATAAGCTCCTGTAAGCAGTGCATCAATGCCAGTCTCATCGGCTAAGAATTTGTTGGGGTCGTATTCTGTATATACTTCTTCTTTCAAAAATGAATTGCAGCCTATCGTCGATAGGGACAGCAATAATATGGTGAGATATTTGAGTTTTAATGTTGTCATGTTAGTCGAATTTAGAGTGTAAGATTTAATCCCAATCGAATTGTGCGTGCTAAGGGGTAGCTATTGTAGCTCACTTTGGAAACGGCACTAGTTCCTGTCGCACTTGCGTCAGGATCATAACCTTTATATTTGGTCCAAGTTGCCAAATTCTCTAGTGCCAGAAATATATTGACGCGATTGACTGATTTTCCATTTTTCAATACCTCGTAGTTTAAATTGATATTTTTGAGTCTTAAAAACGATGCATCTCTTACAGTCATTGAATTGATAATATAGTCGCCACCATAGGCTGTAGGGTTTACGCCGCTCGGATATTGATTGGTTGGGTTTTCTGGTGTCCACCTATTCAGGTAGTATTCGGATAACCTGTTGCGATATTCGTTGGTAGGATAGAGGGTTTCGGTGATATTGGCGTCTAACATACTAATTCCGCCTACGTATTGAAGTAGGAAGTCCAGTGAAACATTTTTATACTTGAACGTATTGGAAAGGCTCAGATTGATGGAAGGGAAAGGTTTTCCTAAAATAGTTCGATCTTTTAAGTCTATTTTCCCATCTTGGTTCTGATCTTTAAAGCGAATATGCCCCGGCTTTGCTTCAGGTTGTGCTGAATTTTTTATCTCCGCATCGTTCTGAAATATTCCCTCCGTCTCATACCCATAGAAAGATAACATGGGTTGACCCCGTTCTACAAGTTGATAGTTGGAGATAAAACTGGCAATAGATCCCGTAATAAGTTGTGGAATAAAATCTGGTAGCTCTTTGACTTCATTTTTTAGTAAAGCCAAATTAAATAGACTGTTCCATTGCCATTGATCACGAATAATATTTTTGCTGTTTAATTGAAAATCAATACCACGGTTTTCAACATTTCCAAAATTGACCATGTAGTTACTAAAACCCACCACTGAAGAAATGGGCTTACTGAACAGTTGATCCTTAGTGTTACGTTTGTACGCGTCGACAGATCCCGTAATTCGCCCACGCAAAAGCTCAAAATCTAATCCTAGATTTATTTCTTCCGTAGATTCCCACCGTAGATTTTTATTAGGTAGTCTCGCTGGGACAACACCCTGATAAATCTTATCACCAAAGACAGCATTTCCCGACGCGACCAAGGTGTTGATTGTTTGGTAATTGTCTATTCCTTGGTTTCCTAATCGTCCATATCCAAATCTCAGTTTAAGCGTGGTCCCATTTTCTTTCAAATGGGAAAGAAAATCTTCATCCGTTAATTTCCATGCAAAAGCTCCGGAAGGAAAAAATGCAAACTTGTTTTCTTCAGAAAAGCGCGATGTACCATCTGAACGCAAAGAGGCTGTAATAAAATAACGATCGTTAAAATTATAATTGATACGGCCTAATACACCATTGAGTCTGTTTCGGCTTTTACTAGAGCTTACATTGTCGCCTTTATCACCATCTCCACTCTGTAAAAGGTTGTAAGAAGTGATGTCAGATAAAAATTTCATTGAACTGGCTCCCACGCCTTCACTTTGAAACTCTTCAAATGTTGTTCCCAATAAGAAAGCCAATTGATGTTTTCCAATTTTTTTATTGTAGTTGAGTAAAAACTCGCCCAACCATTGGTGGCCACTTGACGCATTTTTTGAACCCAATCCGCCATTGGCAAGACCGTTTATGGTCGATCGGTCCGTATAACTGGAGTTCATCATGTTGGCGGTACTTCCACCAACACGTAATGTTGCTGTAAAGTCGGTAAAAGGTTTAATTTCTGCGGTAATCAATCCGTAAAAGGTGTTGGAGATATTTCTATTCTCCTTACCATTGATTAGGGCCAATGGATTGTCTAAAGCGATAAAGTTATTAAGGTAGTATCGACCATGTTCATTGAGGTATGCCGGTAGGGTGGGGTCAAATTGCAGTGCGCTATTGAGCGGGCCCGCGGCTTCATTCACGCCATTGGATGTATAGATTGCTTGCTGGTTACCACGGGTATAATTTCCGTTTATATTGAATTTTATATAATCCTTTGGTCGAAATTCCAGATTTGTTCTGAAATTAATTTTAGCGTAGCCCGAGTTTTTTACTAGACCATCTTGGTTGAAATAATTTAGAGCGGTATAGAAATTACTCTTAACCCCACCGCCGGAAAAGCTAAGTTGATGATTCTGTACGACCGCATTTTTTCTAAATATTTCATTCTGCCAATTGGTTCCTTCTCCCATGTTGTTGATCTGGTCTTCCGTAAAAATGGCGTCTTTGTTTGCGTCTTTTCGGATAGCATTCAGAACTTGCATGTACTGCTTTCCGTTAAGGACATCCAATTTTTTTGATACATTTTGAAACCCGATATAACTATCATATTTCGCTATAGCTGTGCCAGATTTTCCTTTTTTTGTTGTAATAAGCACTACACCGCTAGCCGCACGAGTACCATAAATAGCAGCTGCTGAGGCATCTTTTAAGATGTCTATTGATTCGATATCATCCGGGCTTAAGCTACTTGGATCGATACCAGGTAGCCCATCTACGACAATCAAGGCATCATTACTACTATTGATGGAACCGGCACCCCTGACCTGTATTTTGGTTCCTGCCCCAGGCGCCGAATTGGTTTGGCTGATGGTTACACCTGGTGCCTTACCATTGATCAACTGAAGGGCGTTGATGTTGGATCCTTGCGTGAAATCCTTAGCTTGAACGGCAGAAATTGAACCCGTGAGGTCTGATTTTTTTTGAACACCATAGCCCACAACAACGACTTCTTCCATTTCATTGATTTGAGGCTCTAAAGTAATGTCGAGCTGTTGGGACCGTTGAAAAGATATTGTTTTCTCTTTAAATCCAATAAAATTAATGCGAAGCTCACCACTGGACGGAGTCTTGGCAAATTGAAAATCACCATGTTCGTCTGTCGCCACAGATTGTCCGGTACCGACGAGCAGAATAGTGGCTCCGGCAATAGGCTTTCCAGTATTGTCTTTTAATTTGCCCCGAAGATCCTGTTGAAATGTGTTGTCTTTTGCAGCTGTGGTTGAAGCAGAAGCATTGGGATGGATCAAAATTGCATTATTACGCACGCTATAGGTCAATTGCTGATCGGCTAGTAATATGCGTAGTGCTTCGGCTAAAGGCTTGTTGGTAATGCTGAGATTCATTTTTTTGTCTTCATCAATTTGTTGAGAATTGTAAAGAAAGTCTTTGCCACTCTGTTTTCTAATCTTTGTTAAAATAGATTTGAAGCTTTCCCCTTTCACATGTAGCGAAATGTTTTGTCCATAGCTATTTGCACTGACATGGAACGTGGCTATTACTAGAAACAGGATAATCAGTTTCATAAAAATCATAGTTTTTACGATAATCCTGGTCGTAGGATATCGAAATGAATAAGAAGTTTTATACATTTGAACTGGATAAATTGATTAATAATTTTCGTTTTGTTTGTCGTTATCTAACTGCGGGAGTGTTGGAGCACTTCCGTTTTTTTATTTAAAGTTTATTTATTGGTTACATAAATGCCTCCTTCTTTTATGTTGAATCTCAGGTTGGAAACTTCCTCTAGATTTTTGAGTAGATCACTTAGTTCATTGGTGCGCCGATAGGTTCCTGAAAATCTATCCCCGCTTTGTGAGCTGATCTTAATAAATTTAACATCATACCAGTCTCTAATTTGTTCGGTTAATTGATAAATATCCACATTCTCGAATTTAAAATAGCCTTGCTGCCATGCCAGGATATCCGTTGTATCTATTTCGGTTTTTTTAGGCGTTGCAGTTTCTCCGTATGCTTGCTGCCCAGGAGAAAGGTGGATCACAGTCTTTGGACTACTAACCTTTACTTTCCCTTCCAGTAATGAAATCCTTTCTATACTGTTAGGGTAACTTTGGATATTAAAATGTGTTCCCAGGACCTCGGTAGTATAATGTAATCCTTGGACAGAGAAGGGCTGTCGATCGAGATGAGTGACCTCAAAATACCCTTCGCCGACTAATTGTACCTGACGTTCCTTTTCGTTAAAGCTTCTCGGAAACGTAATCTGTGAATTGCTATTGATCCATACTTTTGAACCGTCAGGTAGAACAAGTGCTTGTGTTTGCCCTTTTTGGGTTTGAATAGTCAATTTCGTGTTGTTGGCTAAAACATGTTTGTCGTCTTGTCTAAAAACAAGAGTGCCCGCTGAATCCTTGACAATCCCATAGGTTTTGAACTCGGATTGCTTCAATGGGATGTTGTTGCCGTTAGTGTTATTGCTGGCATAAATGAGACCGCTATGTTTTTTCAGAAAGATTTGATTTACTGTTGTGTTGTGTTGAGGGTTCTCATCCTTATCTTTGTCGGTAAGCGTAAATAAAAGTGTCGCAAGAGAAATTATACCAATGAAAATGGCTGCATAAGGAAGGAAGGTTTTCCAACGGCTATTTTTTATGGCACCAGTTTGATACGGGGTATCTTGAACTAAATGCGCATGGATATTGGACCAAATCTTGTCTTTTTTATTTTTTTCCAGCGCGACTTCCTTGGAATATTTGAGGTAAAATTTGTCAAATTTAGCCAAAAGATCGGCACTGGAATTAGTGGTCAATAGAACTATTAATTGTCGTTCCTGTTCTGGACTAAGCTTATTTTCGAGATAGTCTTTGACTAAGTTTTCAAACTCAGAATTGGTCATCATGATATTGGTCTTTATTATAAGAACAATATTGAGTTGGGCTAAGGACTAGTCGATGAAAAAAAAAGTAAAAAATAATAAGGGATAGATGATCGAAGAATCTCCAGGGGTACGCTTGAGTTCTTCTTTGATAAATTTTAAAGAAGACACCAAATGATTTTTTACGGTATTTGTCGAAATGGATAACTGTTGCGCTATTTCCTGATGTGACAGTCCCTCGAATCGACTCATACGAAATACGAGCTGTTGTTTTGTGGGTAGCTTTTGAACCAATTGTTCCAGTGCTTCGTTCACTTCTTTTTCCGCCAAAGGGTCTTGTTCAAAAATGCAATCATGAGATCCTTCGGAGCATAGGGGTTCGAAGAGGTTATGGTATCTTTTAAGCTGTTTGAGCCTATTGAAGCATTTGTTTCGACTGATTACATAGATAAATGTTCGAATATTGCTGTCTATATCTATTTTTTCTCTTGAGTCCCATAGCTGGAGAAAAGTATCCTGTACAATTTCTTCCGCAATCTGCTCATCCTTTAAAATATGATGCGCAAATTGGTAAACCATTTGCGCATATTTATCATAAAGTATCTTCAGGGCAATTTGATTACCCTGGGATAATTTGTACAATATGACAATTTCATCGCTCAAATCTGATCGATTATAGGCTATAAATATTATTAATTCTCATAATCTACGTTTTCATCGATTCATTCTTAAAAGACGTAAACTTAATATAGTGCCAAGTTAATGAAAAGAGCGTTATGATTGCGTGTAATAAGCAAAATTTTCTGATTATTTTATTTAAAAATTTTATAGATCATTTTATACATTTATAAAAAAATGTTAATATTGTACTTATGTAATACATAATATTGTTGGCATTTTTCATAATTTAACCAATTAGTCTTAAACATCTGCTAACCATTGAAGAACAATTTAATTACCGATATGGAATCGAATCAAATGGAAAGTCAAGTAGAGTACAATATTTTGCGCTGTCTAAAAGACGGAGATATGCAAGCATTTTCCTTAGTTTATAATTTTTATTGGGATGGCCTCTATAACTTTGCTTTACGATTGATGAAGGAAGAATCACTAGCACAAGATGTTTTACATGATGTCTTTACCGAGTTGTGGGCACGTCATAAACGATTAAACATCGAGTCGTCGTTAAAAGATTATTTATTCATTTGTATAAGAAACAGATGTTTTAAACTGCTGGGGAAATTACGTCGGTTAAATGAAGTAGAGGAACACCTGTTGTTAGACATAGCTGTTGAGCATGATGAGCTTTCGTATAAAGAACTTTCTGATCAGCTTGATGGCTTACTAGAGAGACTTCCTACCAAAACAAGGGCAATATTTATCATGAGTCGCGAAGATGATTTATCCTACAGACAAATCGCCAAAAAAATGAACCTTAGTATCAAATCTGTCGAATATCATATATCAAAAGTCTTGAATAAATTACGAAAAGCCTTATAATTATATTAACCTTTTCGTTATTTTGTCGTATTAACAAATTAAAATCTTTCAAATTCATCTGTATTCTAAGCATATGCCCATAAACGATAGAGAAGATATAAAAAAACATACTTTTGATCGTATTCTAACAACGATTAGTCGAAAGAAACGTAAAAAGCGTTT
>NZ_DIJR01000015.1:0-2590 GCF_002421245.1 Sphingobacterium sp. UBA5639 | reverse complement strand
GGTCTTAAAGAATCTAACGAGACCATTTTCTCCGAATTAAAATGGTATTCTCCAAGTAAATTAATATGTTCCCAACCTAGAGGTGACATATGGTGCAATAATTCTTCATTAAAACTACCTGACCGTTTTTGATATTCAACTGCCTTTGTTAGATGTAAAGTATTCCAGATACTAATAGCATTGATAATGATGTTTAAAGCACTGGCTCTTTGCAATTGATGTTGTATAGTCCGTTCCCTAAGCTCACCTTGTTTTCCGAAGAAAATAGCTCTTGCTAATCCGTTCATGGCTTCTCCTTTATTTAATCCCCTTTGTATTTTTCTTCTTAATGATTCATCCGATATATAATTCAAAATAAAAATTGTTTTTTCTATTCGACCCATCTCACGTAAGGCTATAGCCAAGCTGTTTTGTCTTGAATAAGATCCTAGTTTCCCCATAATAAGGGATGCTGAAACTGTTCCTTCTCTTATTGAGTGAGCTAATCGCAAAACATCCTCATAATTTTCTTTAATGACCTTTGTATTTATTTGTCCACGTAAAATGGCTTCTAATTTTGGATACTCACTTGCTTTATCTATTGTAAATAATTTTGAGTCTGCTAAATCTCTTATTCTTGGGGCAAATTTAAATCCTAATAAATGAGTCAGTCCGAATATTTGATCTGTGTAACCAGCTGTGTCTGTATAATGCTCTTCTATGTTTAAATCCGTTTCATGGTGCAACAAACCATCTAAAACATGAATCGCATCCCTTGAATTAGTATGAATAATCTTTGTGTAGTAAGAAGAGAATTGATCACTAGTAAAACGGTAGATGGTGGCTCCTTTTCCAGTTCCATAATGTGGGTTTGCATCTGCATGTAGTGATGAACACCTAACTGCATTCTCATACCGTCTGATGAGGATGTTGTACCGTCTCCCCAATAGGAAGACAATTGTAATTTGTGATGAAAATTTACTAATACGGCTTGGGCTTTATTCATTGCATCTTCATACATGCGCCATTGAGATACATTGGCTAATTGCTTATATGTAAGTCCGGGTGTTGCTTCAGCCATCTTGCTTACACCTATATTCATTCCCATTCCTAAAAGGGCAGCCATAATAATAATCGTTTCTTCTTTATCCGGTTTTCGATTATTGGAAGCATGAGTAAATTGCTCATGAAATCCTGTTATATAAGCAATATCCATCAGTAAATCGGTTAATTTTATTCTTGGTAGCATCTGATAAAGGCTTGCACTAAACTTTTTTGCTTCTTCTGGTACATCTTTTTCTAAGCGTGCAAGTGACAGCTTTCCTTTATCAAGAGAAACTCCATCTAACTTGTTGGAATTGGCAGTTAACCACTTTAACCTTTCATTAAGGCTGCTGGTTCTCTCCGTTATATAATCTTCGAATGATAAACTAACTGATAATCTCGTATTCTCTTTCGTTTGATTCCATGTAAATTCGGAAAACAAATATTCCTCAAAATCTCTATATTGTCTGCTGCCAACAATGGAAACATCTCCTGCCCGAACATGCTCCCGAAGTTCTGTTAAAACAGCCATTTCATAGTAATGACGATTGATTGTTGTACCATCATTCTCGTATAAACGCTTTTTCCAACGTTTTGAAATAAAATCCACAGGTGAGTCATCAGGTACTTTTCGTTTTCCGGATTCGTTCATTCCTCGGATAATCTCTACAGCTTGTAAAAGTGGCTCATTTGCCTTTGTAGAATGAAATTCCAACACCCTTAATAGCGTTGGCGTATATTTTCTTAGTGAATAAAATCGTTTTTGCAGTAAGTCTAAATAATCATAGTCAGCAGGACGTGCAAGCTCCTGGGCTTCTTCGACCGAAGAGACAAAAGAATTCCATTCAATAACGGATTCTAAAACCTCAAAAACGTCTAATTTTTCCTGTTTTGCTTTGATCAAAGCTTGTCCGATGTTCGTAAAGTGTATAACTTTCTCATTCAGCTTTTTACCGTTCAGTTTCTGAATTTCCTCTTGAGCCTTACGACCTTTTGATAAGAGACTAAGTATTTGTCTGTCATGAATTTCAAAAGCTTTATCCGTCAAATCTTGATTAAGATGTAATAAATAGACGGTTAGTATTGAATATCGTTTATTTTCCTGAAAATCACGGAATGCATAAGGTTCATATCTTGAACCCAAGCGAGACAGCTGTAACAGGCGATTGCGGTGCAAATGATTAATTTGCACCGTTTCTAATTCCATTCCTCGTATGTATTCGAGTCGTTCTATTACTTTTAAAAAGGTTTCGGGTGAAGGATGTCCCGGTGGTTCTTTTAACCAATCCAATATCGTTTTATTGGATTCTGACGAATGCTGCAAGGTAATAATATCTTCAAGTTTTTCTTTTTGTTCATTTGTTAGGGATTGACTAACCGTGTTAAATAGCTTCTTTTCAGCCATTGCCCTTGCTTCCCACACTATTCTTTCAAGTGTAGTGATAGCAGGCAGTATGATTTTGTTTTTTCTTAGAAAATCTATGCATTCATGTAGTAGATGAATGGCATCACCATTTTCCAAAGCCAATTGATGTAGGTGCTTAAATGTCATTCTATATTCTTTCAG
>NZ_DIJR01000031.1:0-275105 GCF_002421245.1 Sphingobacterium sp. UBA5639 | reverse complement strand
TGCTCCATCGGAAGCTGTTCCGCAAACGGTAGCAGTCCTGCAGCCTGCACTGACCGTGTCAAATCCTATTACTTTTACCTGTATACTATAGCTGCATATCAATTGGCCTTGCAGTAGTTACTTGTTATAACTAGTTTTATATGTTATCTGACTGTTAGGAAGTATATTGGTAGTGGTCGCAGATATAGCTATCAGAATTACATGCTATACAGCTATTTTCCACTATTATTAAGTTTTATGAGCAGATATCCCTGTCCCAGCTGCTGTCTCGATAACTTACAGATGGGAGAAAATCTCCCTTTCTAGGTATATCATTCGTATTTCTACGAGATATTATCTAATTTAGTTGTTATTGCATTATATGATGATAAAAGTAAAACAGGTATTGGTTTTTGGTTTTTTAATCGTATTCTTTTTGAGGAATAATCGATTAAATGCGCAAAATAAATCTTTGGATGATGGTGTGCTACGAATATTGGCCATCGGTAATAGTTTCTCGGAAGATGCTATTGAACAGAATTTATATGAATTGGCGAAAGCCGGCAAGAAAAAGATAGTGATCGGCAATCTCTATATTGGGGGAGCTCCTCTAAATTTACATGTAAGTAACGCAAAAGATGATAAGCCAGCTTATCGCTACCGGAAAATAAATCTTGACGGGCAAATGTCCGAGAAAGCAAATGAGCGCTTATCTGAAGCGCTTATCGATGAGGCTTGGGATTATATTAGCTTTCAGCAAGCAAGTCCGCTATCAGGAGATTATGATTCGTATGCGAAGGATCTGCCACCTTTATATGATTATGTAACAAAACATATTCTATTTCCTGAAACTAAGTATATATTGCATCAAACTTGGGCATATCAGAACGGTTCATCGCATGAAGGTTTTGTTCGTTATAACCGTAGCCAAGATAGTATGTATAGGGCTATTGCCAATACTTCGCAAGAGGTGTTTAACTGGGGTAATTTCGATCTGTTGATTCCTTCGGGTACAGCTGTTCAAAATGCACGTTCGAGTTTTGTGGGGGATAATTTTACGCGTGATGGTTATCACCTAAATCTGAACTATGGACGTTTCGTTGCTGCCTGTACCTGGTATGAGGCGTTATTCCATGAAAATATACTGAACAATACATTTTTACCGCTTAAAGTAACCTATGTAGAGGGAGAAATTGCGCGAGCAGCAGCACATAAGGCAGTGGAATTCCCCTATGCTGTTACCGTATTAAAAGATTTTCAATTAATGAACTAGTATTTATATGAGTATCAAAAAGAGCTATTTGATCGAATTGGATCACGAAACAAAAAATACCAAACGTATTCTAGATCGGATACCGGACGATAAATTGGATTGGCGCCCGCACGAAAAATCGATGAGTTTGGGCGAATTGGCTGCTCATGTTGTCGAGTTACATAACTGGGTACACAAGGCAATACCAAAGGACGTATTTGATTTTAAAGTAGATTATAAGCCTCTCAAAGTATCCTCTGTCGAAGAGTTGAAAACAATCCTCACTCTTGGACTGGAAGAGAACAAGGCAACACTAGCGGATATCGCCGAATCGGATTGGTTTAATGAATGGGTGCTTAAAGCTGGGGACCATGAGATTGCCCGTTTGCCACGAGCTGGAGCGATACGTTTTATTGTCAATAATCATATCGTTCATCATCGTGGTCAGTTGACTGTTTATTTGCGATTATTGGATATTGCCGTACCGGGCTTATATGGACCATCGGCAGACGAAGCAATGTCTAGTTAATGTTGTCATCTAATTATTAGGTATAAAAAAAAGGGAATCAAATTTGATTCCCTTTTTTTTATATGCTCGATGGTCTAATTATTTAGCCAATTCTTCTGCGATTGCTTTTCCAATTTCAGCTGGAGATTCAACAACACGAATACCACACTCACGCATGATTTTCATTTTTGCAGCAGCAGTGTCATCTGCACCACCTACAATTGCACCAGCGTGTCCCATACGACGTCCTGGAGGCGCTGTTTGACCTGCGATAAATCCAACAACAGGTTTAGTACCGTGTTCTTTGATCCAACGAGCAGCTTCAGCTTCCATTCCACCACCAATTTCACCGATCATGATGATCGCTTCAGTTTCAGGGTCATTCATTAATAATTCAACAGCTTCTTTCGTTGTTGTACCAATGATAGGGTCACCACCAATTCCGATTGCTGTTGTGATACCTAATCCTGCTTTTACAGTTTGATCTACGGCTTCGTAAGTTAAAGTTCCTGATTTAGAAACAACACCTACATTACCTTTTTTGAAGATAAATCCTGGCATGATACCGATTTTAGCTTCGCCTGCAGTGATGATACCTGGGCAGTTAGGACCGATCAAACGAGAGTTTTTGTCGCTCAAGTAAGATTTTACTTGGATCATATCTTTTGTTGGGATACCTTCTGTAATACAAACAATCACTTCGATACCAGCAGCGGCAGCTTCCATGATCGCATCTGCAGCAAATGCTGGAGGTACAAAAATAATAGAAACATTAGCTCCTGTAGTGTCAACTGCATCTTGCACAGTATTGAATACAGGACGGTCTAAGTGTTGTTGACCACCTTTACCAGGAGTAACACCACCAACTACATTTGTTCCGTACTCAATCATTTGAGTAGCATGGTAAGTACCTTCGTTTCCAGTGAAACCTTGAACGATTACTTTTGAATCTTTATTAACTAATACACTCATTTCTTCTTTAAATTTTGCACACAAATCTACTATTTTGCTTTCTAAAATGGAAGCAATGTGAATAGGAATGTGACCTTTATTGATAAATTTTTAATTGAAATTGCGTTTTTGGATAAAATCCCAAAGAATAATGCCAATTGCGACAGATACATTTAAGGAATGTTTGGTTCCGTATTGGGGGATTTCGATGCAGGTATCAATTTTTTCCATGACATCTTCATCTACTCCATTGACCTCATTTCCAAAAATCAATGCATACTTTTTATCATTTTCTGGTTCAAACTGATGTAACATAACACTATCATCTGCTTGCTCGATGGCAATAATGACATACCCTTCTGACCGAAGCTGATCAACAACAGCTGTGGTATCTTTGTGGTATTCCCAAGCAACTGATTGAGTAGCCCCGAGGGCGGTCTTTTCGATTTCGCGATGGGGAGGTGTGCCCGTAATGCCACACAAGTATATTTTTTCAATAGCAAATCCGTCTGCAGTACGGAAGGCCGAGCCCACATTATGCATGCTCCGTACATTGTCCATAACGATTGTGATAGGAGTTTTTTCTTGTTTTTTAAACGATTCAACATCTGTACGTTGAAGTTCATCCATCGATAATTTTTGCATGTCGCAAATATACTAAACCTAAAAAATAAAATAGATTTTGAATATTGAAAATAAGGTGTTATTTTTGCAGTCCGAATTACAAGAAAAAATTGAATAAAAATTAGCTAAAAAAAATGGCAAATCATAAATCAGCGATCAAAAGAATTAGAGCAAACGCTACTAAACGTTTAAGAAACCGTTACCAAGCAAAAACTACACGTAACGCAATCAAAAAATTACGTCACACTACTTCTGCAGAAGAAGCAAAAACATTGTTACCACGCGTAATTTCTATGCTTGATCGTTTGGCAAAGAAAAATGTGATCCACAAGAAAAAAGCTTCTAACAACAAATCTAAGTTAACAAAATTTGTTAACGGTTTAGCGTAAGCTTTTCGTATAGATATAGAGGGGTACAGCTCGCTGTATCCCTTTTCTTTATGTTATATACTTTGGATTTCTCTTTCCAAGCGAATGGTAAATAAAAAAGCATCGATATTCGATGCTTTTTTATTTTAAAACTGACTTGGAGTGTTTTTTATTGTTGCAAATTTGGAAGTAGCTCCGCGATGACCTTTTTCAATTTGTTGGGATCTTTCATGTAAGGTTCCAAATCGTAAAGTTCCACTTTTTTAAAGTCAATGGGATGACTCTCACTCTGCAGTGAAATAGTCCCCTTACTTAAAAGCTGACCATCCTTTTTCACTTTAGGATCGAAACCACTTACATTGCCGCCACCAATTTGGGGTTTATTATACTGTAATACGACCTTGTTTTCAAGGATATGCTGCACAAGTGAGTCTCCCAATACTAAGAAATCAGCAGTTACCCATTGATCTCCAGCATAGGTTTTTGATGTTGAGCTGCTGCAATGTGGTGTAAATAGCTTATTGTCGATCACAACGTTTGTGCCTGGTGTACAAAGGTTACTTGTGGTCCGTTCGTCCTTGCCATTTCCACCCAGCAGTTGCCCCTCGATCGATATTGGAAAGTCTTGATCCACCCCCATGGTATTAGGATCCTGTCCATGTAGCATGGCTCCGCTATTACGCCAGGCCCAACCTTCTCCACCATTTACCTGTTCACCAACAAATCTGTAAGTGACGCGCAATAAATAAGCTGAGAATTCTTTATTGTAGAATAGATGACCATACTGAAAATTAAAATTATCATAACCATCATATCTTACTTTGAGTAAACCGTCTTCTACACGAAATGTATTTTTATAATTATCCCCAACTTTGTGGTTTCTGATTTTTGGGGTCCAGTTCTTCAAATCTTTCCCATTAAATAACTGAATGGGTTTGGGTTTCTTATCTTGAGATTTGGCAAATAAAGAAGTGCTGAGCAATAAAATTCCAGCACTGTAAATGATATGTTTGAATTTCATCCTGAATTAGGTTTATTGACCTAAATTAGGTAAACATTTTTAAATAAGCAATTCTTTTTGTTTGACATATTCGCTTGGACGGATACCGACGACCTTATTGAATGTGTTACTAAAGGTGGGGAGACTATTGTATCCAACTTTGAGTGCAACTTCATTTACACTTAGTTTTTCGTCTAAAAGGAGCTTAAGAGCAGTCAGCATTCTGAGAATAGTGTAGTACTGGATAAAAGACATATTTAATTCTTTTTGAAATAGTCTGGCTAATGTACGTTCACTAATGTTAAATAATCCGGCAAGTTTTTTAAAGCTGACATTTTCCTCTATATTCTCTTCGAGGTAAGTGACGATATCCTTTAATTTCTGATGATTAGGATAGGGCAAGGCCAATGGAAGCTCATGCAGCGATAATTCCGGCAAGATAAGTTTAAATGCTGTAGCGATACTATATTTAGGTTCTTCGATCGGAAAGATATTGCCATTCCAGCGGTTGGTAAACATAATCAGCTCTATCAAAAGATCATTTACTGGATAGATTCCCATTTTGCTATAGAAGGGTGCGTCATTATTGGTTTTGGGAAAGTACAAATTACGCATAACGACCTCCGGTGTACTTGGATGAATACTATGTTTTATTCCAGCGGGAATCCACAAATAATGTCGGGCAGGTAGAAAATATGATTTTTCCTCTGTCTTAACAAATACGACACCGCCTTCTGTATATAAAAATTGGTCCTTATCGTGGCAATGTTCGGAAATATGATTCTCTGCAATAATAGCGTGGTGACAGTAAATGCTATCTTCAAATGAGTCTACTTCCGTCATATAATAACGGTTGACATATTTAGCATCTGTCGTTATATCTTGTGTATTCATTTTAACCTATAATACTATGTCACAAAGGTAAGACTTTTTTACTAGACCCCACCTTTACTTCTTGAAAGTGAGTGTATGCTTACGTTAAAATGGCAATTAATCGACAAGAGAGTTAGTCTTTACTTACTTTGGTTTTACCTTTGTTGTTGTAAGTTGTTTGTTATCAGTGTGATATATATTATCAATCAGTGTGATATAAAATATTTTTTTATTATGATTTGTTGTATATTTTTGATTTGTAGCGAGTTGTGGCTTTTTAGTCTCGTTTGGATAATTTTGTGTCGAATGGTAATAAATATGCAGTTGAAAAAAATGCTAAAATTGTTTGGTTAAGCGGTTGGAAAATATAACAAAGAACTTTACAAATAAGGGAAATATATAGGTTTCAATTTCTTAAGTTTACAATAATGGAATAAAATCAAACTATAACAATATGGCTTACGAAAGAATAAAAGTTCAAAGCTTACATGATAAAGTGATTACAGCGGAAGAAGCTGCTAAGCTATTTCAAAATGGAATGGTCGTTGGATCGAGTGGTTTTACTAAGGCTGGAGATAGTAAGGTTGTGTTACCAGCCTTGGCTGAACGTGCAAAAGTGGATCCATTGAAAATAACCTTGATTACTGGGGCTTCGTTGGGACATGGAACAGACGGTAAATTGGCGGAAGCGGGGGCACTATCCAAGCGGATGCCTTTTCAGGTAGATCGTATTTTACGTCATAAAATTAATGCCGGGGATGTGCTGTTTATTGATCAGCATCTAAGCGAAACAGCCGAATTGCTGCACAATAAGAATTTGCCTCAGGTGGATATTGCTGTTTTGGAAGTAGCAGCAATAGAATCAGACGGAAGTATTGTTCCAACGACTTCTGTGGGAAATTCGGCTACTTTTGCTGCATTGGCTAAGCAGGTTATTTTGGAGGTCAATACTGCGATACCGATGACGATTAAAGGGATACATGATATTTACCAAGCAGAAGATTACCCTCGCCGTAATGTTATTCCGATTGTAGCACCTGAAAATAAAATTGGGCGTAAAACTATTCCTTTGGACGCAAGCAAGGTGGTGGGAATTGTGTTTACGAATGAGCTTGATAGCCCAGCCGATATTGCTGAACCGGATACCAAAACTACAGCGATAGCGAAGCATATTTTACAGTTTTTCGAAAATGAAGTAGCGCTAGGCCATTTGTCAGAAAGCTTGATGCCACTTCAAGCGGGTATTGGAAAAGTAGCTAACGCTGTTCTGACGGGATTTATACATAGTAAGTTCCGTAATCTAACGATGTTTTCTGAAGTGTTGCAAGATAGCACCTTTGACCTTATCGATGCCGGAAAACTGGATTTTGCTTCTGCTTCTTCAATTACTGTTTCCGAAGAGTGTTATTCAAGAGTGTTCGATCATTTGGATCGATACCGTGATAAAATTGTATTGCGCCCACAGAATATTTCCAATACACCTGGACTGATCAAACGTTTGGGGATTATAGCAATTAATACAGCCATAGAGTTTGATATTTATGGAAACGTAAATTCTACCCATACTTCAGGAACAAATATCATGAACGGTATCGGCGGGTCGGGTGACTTTGCACGCAATGCTTATTTGAGCATCTTTGTCACACAGGCGGCCTCTAAAGGAGATGCAATTTCTCATATTGTTCCTATGGTTTCCCATGTGGATCATACCGAACATGATGTCGATATTTTGGTAACAGATTATGGCTTGGCAGATTTACGTGGTTTAGCGCCTCGCGAGCGAGCGAAAGTAATTATAGCGAACTGTGTACATCCCGATTACAAAGAGCAGCTATTAGATTATTATAACCGCGCTTGTGAGAGAGGGGGGCATACACCACATTTGTTAGAAGAGGCTTTTAGCTGGCATATCAACCTTCGTGAAAAAGGAACAATGAAAAAAGACCAATAACCGAGGGCGTGGTTACATATGGACTAAAGGTTTATAGAAAGGCGAGGTTTAATTGTAGACTTCGCCTTTCCTGCTGTATAGTTCTTTCTTGATGTATAATTATCGCAAAGAAAATCACGCATTCATTTCATTGATTAAGATGAATCGTCGTATCCTCCTGCCGATTCTGTTTAGTCCTCAAGTTGTGGCGATTGAGACCAATCGTAATTTTTGTCCGAAACCATTGTTTGGTTTCTGGCGATTCAATTGCTTTACTGTAGCAAGCAACAAGATCGGGATGGAATTTTGCTATTGTTTTGGCTCCCCAGCCAATTCCCTTTTTTACATGAAAATCTGTTGTGTTTGACAATGAAATCAGTAGCTTCAATAAAATGTTTACGTATGTGGCTGATAGGCCTTTTTTTACGGCATAATGTGTAGCTACACCAATTGTTCGGACAATCCATTTGTCAGAATGATGAGCTAATTCTTCTAATAGAGGTATTGCTTTTTTAGGCAAAGTCAACAGCGCATGACCAAGTACGCGTTCGCCGATGATATCACAGACGTACCATTGATTACCTATGGTTATATAGGTACAGGCTTTATGGATGGATTGTTCGAAGTGTTCGGGGAGACGTTGCTGGAGAATTATTCCCGTTAAAACATAACTTCCCATTTCTGTTGTGGCAATGAGACGATCTGTCAAGTGTAACTGCTCGGTTTCAGGTACGAATAGCATAATTTCCCTGGCCGCAAACTCCAGAAGGGGAAAACGAACTTTCTTTTTCAGTAAACACGCTTGTAAGCTTAACATAAAAGATTCTATACCGGATTGCTGTCCTTGCTGTTTCGCCGCTGCGACAATTTCTCGGATCTGTACTTTACTGGTAATTTTGTCCATGGCAGTGCTCAAATCCCTATTGTTGATCTTTATAAATATTCCAATAATTAAAGTCTGTCATTGGAGCATCCGTTATTCCAATAGCTCGGCCCATTGTAACGATCTGTCCCCTGTGATATGTTCCGTGGAGGATAAGCTGTTGTATGTATTCATACTTCGTGAAGTCGCATTGAAACCATGGTGATTCCACTTTGATATTTTTTTCAAGATCCAACTCGGTTAGCCTGTGTATGTAATCCACGAGTTGAGCTGAACTTCTTTGTAGTGCTTCAAATATTTCTTCTTTTGTGGCTCGCTTTTTCTCAAAATCAAAATCATTGCTTTCCGCAATGTGGCTCCACCAATATTCCTGTGTCTGCAAGATGTGATTTAAGGTCTTCAAAATGGTCGGGAAACTTGAAGGTACCTCTTGGTTAAGTTGGTCATCTGATTTATCAGCCAACCAATTGATGTATTTATTGACGACCCAGTTGTTATATTCAGCACTTTTTGTGATTAAGGTTTTTAAACTCATAATTTTAATCTATAGTATGGTGTTAAATGAAATATTTACTAAATATAAATCCTTTTTGGAATGAATTTACATTAAATTTTATAGTAGATAGCTTGTTTGATAAGCCGCTTTGAAAGTATTTATTTCTTATAAAATTGTGACTGTACAGGCCGTCCATTAAGCGTAACTTATTTGAAATAAATAAAAAGTATTCTTCATATTTTTTATATTTATTTTGCAATAGCAGAATGGTTTAGCATTTTGCAGAATGTGTGTGTGGCACCAACAGAAGATTTGACAGCTGCTTGAGCTTGTTGGATTAACCAATTAAAATAAATATGATAAAAGTAACGCATTGTATTCTTTCTCTACTAGCCATGTTGTTTATGAACATGGGAAACGCCCAAGTTAATTATTTGCAGGAATCCAAAAAGGATTTTGATGAACGGATGCATTGGTTTAGGGAAGCAAAGTACGGAATGTTTATTCATTTTGGGCTTTATAGTCAACTTGGAGGGATGTATAATGGGGATTCAACCAAGGGATATGCCGAATGGATACAATCGGAAATGAATATTCCGAAGGCAGCATATTCGGAACTGATCAACACCTGGAATCCTAAGGACTTCAATGCGGATCGTATCGTTCAATTGGCTAAGGATGCTGGAATGAAATATATCGTCCTGACGACCAAACATCATGAGGGGTTTTGTCTGTGGGATTCCCCCTATACAGATTATGATATCGCTTCGACGCCAATGAAAGGAAGAGATCTCGTGCGGGAGTTGTCCATAGCTTGTAAGAAAGCTGGGATTAGATTTGGTACCTACTACAGTATTATCGACTGGCATCACGATTCGCAATATGTTGATCCCAATGGTAAAGGCGACTGGGGCCAGATTCTCATTAAGCCGGAACAGAAAGCCGCTTATATTCAATACATGAAAAATCAATTGAAAGAATTGGTTGTTAAGTATGATACTGACATCCTGTGGTTTGATGGGGACTGGGTGAATTGGTGGGATATGGCCGCGGGAGAAGATCTTTATCAATATCTACGCAAATTAAAACCCACTCTAATCATTAATAACCGCGTAGCAAAGCGGGATCAATTTAAGCGTGATTTTGGAACGCCTGAACAAGAACATCCTGGAACGTTACTGGATTACGATTGGGAAGCCTGTTATACCTTGAATAATTCTTGGGGATATAAAAAATCAGATAATAATTGGAAATCTCCTACAGAAGTAAATACTAAGCTGCGCGAGATAAATGAAAAAGGCGGGAATTTGCTGCTCAATATTGGACCTGATGCTAACGGAAATGTGCCGGCTGCCAGTAAAGAAATTTTGTTGAAAGCAACAGCAGAGCGAAAAAAGAACTAATCTGAGCGAATTTGCTGTTTATTGACTTATAGACCTTACTATATAGCTGGTTTATAGTTGATATAATCCAGCTAATATTATATGAACGATTAAAATTATGAAGATATCTTGTATGTTATTTCCAAAATTATTATTTATTGGCCTTACCGGTGTCGCTTCACTTAGCGTGCATGGGCAACAGTCTGGCTCGGTAAAACGTATTTACATCAGTACAAAAGGAAGTGATAGAAACCAAGGAACCATGGGCAGTCCCTATGCCACAGCTGAAGCCGCACTGCGATCGGTAGAAAAACAGAAACAAGGAAAAAATACACCGGACATCGAAATCATCTTTATGGCGGGCACCTACCAGCTGGATAAACCGATTGAATTGTCTGCCGGGGTATCGGGCACAAGAAGACAACCCTTGCAGATCAAAGCTGAGGAAGGAGCACAAGTTACGCTGAGTGGTGCCAAATCGCTTAACCTCAAATGGAAACAGGGCGATCATGGTATTTGGGAGGCTAAGGTCCCAAGTGGAGTAAACTTCCAAAGTCTATATGCAAATGATAAGCATCTTGTCCGGGCACGTTATCCAAACTACGATCCTACAGTCTTGCCATTTCAAGGCTATGCTGCAGATGCATTAAGTCCCGAACGTGTAGCAACCTGGAAGAACCCTAAGGGGGGAATTGTACATGCTTTGCATGCTGGTCGCTGGGGAGGGTTCCATTATCAGATTACAGGAAAAGACGGATTATCAACTGTTACACTTGAAGGTGGACAGCAAAATAATCGTCCCAGCAAAATGCACGAGACCTATCGCTTTGTAGAAAATATCTTTGAAGAACTCGATACCTTTCAGGAGTGGTATTTGGATGTGGAGAAGGCACGCTTATATTATATGCCTGCTAAAGGAATTAATCCCAACCAGCTGAAGTTTGTAGCGCCACAATTGGAAAATCTAATCTATCTTTCAGGTTCATCTTTCAGTCCAGTGCATGATATTGAGGTTAGTGGCCTTCGCTTCATGTATACTGCTCCTACCTTTATGAAAACAAGCGAACCACTCTTACGTAGTGATTGGACGATCTATCGACAGGGAGCAGTAAAGATTGAAGGTGCGGAAAACTGTATCTTCCGCGCGAATGATTTTATCGCTTTGGGCGGCAATGCAATATTTGTTAATAATTACAATCGCGGGGTCAAAATCGAAGGCAACCGGATTGAACAGATCGGTGCAGGAGCGATCAATTTTGTAGGAGATCCAGCGGCAGTACGCTCACCGGAATTTCGATATGAAAAATTTGTCCCATTTGACCAAATGGATACCATCGAAGGGCCAAAAACCAATAATTACCCCATGGACTGTGAGGCAAGTGACAACCTGATCCATGACATTGGCTTGATCGAAAAACAAGTGGCAGGTGTACAGGTCTCCATGGCTGAATCGCTACGAATTTTGCATAATACCATTTACAATGTTCCTCGAGCAGGTATTAATGTAGGTGATGGGACTTGGGGCGGTCATGAGATCGCTTACAATGATGTTTTTAATACAGTCCTGGAAACCAGCGATCACGGTGCCTTCAACTCATGGGGGCGCGACCGATTTTGGCATCCCAATCGAAAGGAGATGGATGAACTGACGGGGAAACATCCCAATTTAATATTGCTGGACGCAGTCAAAACAACCAAAATTCATGATAATAGATTTCGCTGTAATCACGGTTGGGATATTGATTTGGATGACGGATCTTCCAATTATGAAATTTACAATAACCTTTGTTTAAGTGGAGGACTAAAACTAAGAGAAGGGTTTTATCGCAAAGTGTACAACAACGTGATGATCAACAATGGTTTTCATCCTCATGTATGGTTTCAGCATAGTCACGATGTATTCCGTAATAATATCGTGATGGAGTCCCATCAGGATATACAGGTCAAGTATTGGGGGGAAGAGGTAGACCATAATATTTACGGACGGCAGGATGACCTCGACAAAGATCGAGCGAAAGGCATAGAAAAACATGGTCGGGTTATTCAATTGAACTTTACGAATCCCGCACATGGTGATTTCCGGTTGAAAAACTGGAAGGATCAGGATTTTAAAAATTTTGACATGCTGCATTTTGGAGTTACCAGTAAAAGACTTAAAACTCTAGCCGCTAGTCCTGAAATACCTCAGTTGATCCAATCCGAAGCAAAGGAGCAGGGGAGCAGATGGTCCTGGAAGTCGGGGGTATTTAAATCAGTGGAGACTTTGGGGGAGCAGTCGGCCGCAGGCCTACCCGCGATAAACGGCGTGCTGCTGCTCGAGTTGGATGAAAAAGGCAATCTTTACAAAAGCGGTTTGCGTGTCGGCGATGTTGTATTGAATTATCAGGGCGAGAAAATAGATCAATTAATAGACCTGCAACAAGCGATAAAAAAGCATGTACACGCTGACCAGCCGAAGGTGTTCATTTTTAGAAACCAACAGCAGCAGGAATTAACCCTGCAGCTGTAGTAAATTTTCTATGGACTTATTGAAATATAGCATTGTACTTTGGTTTGTTGACATGCGATATAGCTATTGTGAGCAATTAGCAGTAAAACATGGCAGTTGTGATAGATCGATCATCTTATGACGATATTATTTTTTTGTTTATAATTTTTATTTCCATTGGGACTATTGAGCATCTTGGTCGTCATTATAACAGTGTGTTATCATTTACTGGGGTAGACACATGATATTAAATTCTTATTCGTATTAATTGATGTATAAGGCTGTACAGCACATGAGTGCTGGCAGCCTTATTGATTTAACTGTGCAATGGGTTTGACCAAAGGTAATCGCCGAACGATGAGCGAGGAAGTGAAGGTACAACACGGGTATTACAGCGAGGGGAGTCTTTGTGAGTATGGGATGGTTGAAACAAATTTCTTAAACTGGTTTAAGTTTGGACTGTTTTTGTTCTTTTAAATTTGGTTTATATCGTTTATACCCTATTTATATAATTCATACCATGTATAGTCAACTTTTTGTACGTTTAGCTGTATCTACAGCGTTTCTGTCTGCTGTTGCAGATCGTTTGGGGCTGTGGGGGATACCGGGGGCATCACATGTTTCCTGGGGAAATTGGGCCAATTTTGTAGCCTATTCAAATACCCTTAATTTTTTTGTGCCTGAAACTTTCGGTAATATACTTGCTATCGGCGCAACATTATTAGAGGTTGTCTTAGCAATCCTATTGCTGATCGGCTATAAACTGCGTTTTACTGCATTCGTTGCCGGGATTCTACTGATCTGCTTTGGGCTGGTGATGACCCTCTCGTTAGGAATTAAATCGACGTTCGATTATTCGGTCTGGGTAGGAGCGGCTGCCTGTTTTCTACTGCGGACTGCCGATAACTTTCCCATTAGCATAGACCGGTATATTGAACTTCGAAAAAAGTAAATGGATGGGTAACTGAAGGGTCGAAGATTTGATCGTCTTAGAAATACGTTTTAAAAAGCATAAAAAATGCCGTCAAACAAAGGAGCTTAACGGCATTTTTTTGATTACATTTCCTTTAAATTTACCTCTTTCTTTTCACCGTCTTTGTCAATGGTGACGTGCTTTTCAACATTGGCTTTGTCGACATAGGATGATCTTGCCGTACCATAATTTGTCGTGGAACCTGTATAACCCCAATAGTTATAATAATTGGTGTAGCCTGATACATAGGAATAGTTGTAAGAATTGGTAAAATCGAAGCTCGCCATAATCACGTATGCACCTGGCATGAGATCTGCAAATTCGAAATGCCCCTCATCATCATACACCTTTGCTTTTTTAATAGCATAGCCAAAATCGGGATCCAATGGAACTTCCTGCACCTTTTTCTGTTTTCGGATCTTTTTATTGACTTCCAGCCATTCTTCGTAATAGGCGGAGTTGGCGAAGAGCGTAATTTCTGTACCTTTTGGGGCATATTGCTTTTTGGCGGTATTCACGAGTCCGCCAAGTTTTTTTCCGGAGCTAGATCGAGCGTAAGCCGTCCCGATAATAACACTGTTACCCTGGGAAATCTGTTGGGCAGCCTGTTCTTTGTTAAATCTATTTTTAATAGGTTGATAGTCCAGTTCTTCGTTTACGGTAATTTCCCATTTGCCGTTTCCCATGGACATTTCCCTTTGCCATAATCGGCGATCTTTCTTATCGATGACATAATTATAGATGGCTCCGGTACTTTCTTCTAAAAGTGTAACCAGCCAACTGTCGTGTTTACCTGTTTTTGGGGAGCCATAGCTGTAGCTTTTTACTTCCTTGATGGCATAGTCTTCGACGAAAATGTCCGAATCACTATTATAATAAAATTGCGGGATGCGCGCTTTATACCCTAGGTCTAAAGGGAGAGTTGAAATCAGGTGATCTGTCCAGTTAAAATCCACAAAAGGTCTAGTTGGCTGTAAGTTGATCTTTTTTTCCTTTTTCGTTTTCTTCGAATAATAATTACCTGTAATTGTTTCTCCAAAGTTGAGGTTTACTTTTGTTTCCTTGCCATCGCTAGAATAGCTGATAGACCGAAGTGTTTTTGCGTCGGCAGTCGTCGTGCGTATCGAAGTCCAGGCATTGTCTTTCGGAACATAGGTATTGGTTAAGGTCAGCTGATTGTTGGCCGCTACAATATCGTAGGTCAGTGATCCTTGTTTGTCCCAATTGTTGTCTTTAACATAATAGACCGTATACAGTGATTTTTCTGGTTTTATATAGTTGGTATTGATATCGCTGCTCCCAGGGGTGACGGTCTTTTGACATAATCCTACGGCTGGAAGTAAACCTACTCCCAATACAAAGGCATATAATTTCATATATGTAAACTATAGTTAATGAAAAAACAAGTTGTTTTCTTGTTCGATTTATTTATCTAAGGTAATAAAAAAGTTTTTTATTTTTTTGCTGGGGATCGCTTCTTCACATAGGCTGATGCTATAGCGGAAATTTAACCTCAGAGCATTTTGGAGCTTGTTTGAATGTTGATGATATACTAGAGCGAAAAGTAAAACGGAGGTATTTCTACCTCCGTCGTTGTGCTCTTTTGAGCACCATTGATGATTAGAAAAAAAATCTTTGTGATGATGGTCAATAATTATCTTCAGCTTCCTTTTCTTTGTCGATGATAGAAGAGCGCATCCGGTAGACATTCATTTCACCCAGATGGGTATAACTTTTCCCGCCGTTTTTAAGGATCATTAGCCGGAAAAATTTGGCCTTATAGTTTTTATCAAAAGCCAAACTTTGCTCTTCAGCTACATTTGATGTGGAAAGATTATCCTTTGATGTAAACACTCTTGTCCACTGCTGGCCGTCTGAACTTATTTCTATTCCCCATTGTTTCGGACGTCCGGCTTCGTCGCTATTGTTTTGTCTGAAGAAGTACTTTATGGCGCCAATCTCTTCTTCTTGGGGAAAATTTAGTTGGATCCAGTGCGGAAGAGGGGCTGTATTTGCAGACCATGCTGTATGCCAATATGTATTCTTATCGCCGTCAAATAAATTCTTTTTGGGTCCCTCGCTGTTTTCCTGCGTGTAGGTTTCTACCATATTATCGGTCACCTGTATTTTAGTTAACTCGTTCGGGAAATAGGTCACTTCCGAAGGCCTAACGATTGGCCGAACACTATTGCTGCTTATGATATCTCCCCCAATGCTTGTTTTCTTGTCTTGATTGAACAATTGGACGTTGAAGACATATTCATATTTGTTGATCAATCCGTCGATCCGCATGGTGTCGGCAAAAGAACTTATATTGATTTTATAGATTTTATCGGGATCTTTTGATCCCACTTTTTTATATGTGATCTGTCCATAAAGATAATTGTTATCTGAAGGAAGTTTCCATTTCAGGAGAGTCCCGCCAATACGTGGTTCAGCTTCAATCGAAACCAGTTGTGGTGGCTTGGTCATTTTTATTTCGTCTTTTTTACACGCTATTGCTAAAAAGAGTAGAGCGAATATTCCGATATTGTATTTCATCTTGTGCAATTCATTAAATTAATTAATAACCGGGATTTTGTACCAATTCCTCGTTTTTATTGATCTCTTCCTGTGGTATAGGCATTAAATAATTACGCTGACTAAAACTACGTGGAAAAACGACCGTTGTTATTTTGAAAAATTCTGTATCGGTAGCTCCTTGTATATTCATTCCTTTCGCCTGTTGGTTGAGGTATTGATCGGCGATCATCCAACGTCTTAAATCCCAGAAGCGATGGCCTTCCAAGTAAAGTTCAATAGTACGTTCTTGTCTGACGATGGAACGTAGTGTTGCCTGATTCGTTGCGCCGCCAATTGGAGCCCATGCGACATCAATTGTTGGGATGCCCGCACGGACCCTAACGCGGTCAATATATTGTTTGGCCGTATTCAGATCCTGACCGTATTCGATCAGCGCCTCCGCGTAGTTCAGGTACAATTCTGCTAGACGTATCACAGGCCATGGATAATTGACGGAGACCTGCAGTCTACTTTGGTTCAATTCGGGCGCAATACCTTTTTTGTTGAGATATCCTGTTGGTGAGTAGTTATTAGACCGTCCTTGGATGCCGCAATTGTCATTTTTCCGAAACTGAACTAGGATTTGATTGGCACTCCCTCTAACCACTTCATAGTAGCTGTTGTGATATGCAATCCAAGCATTGAAGCGCGGTTCTCTGTTTAGATTTAACGATAATGTATTGCCATTGGGTGTACTTGTTACAGCGTATCGTCCATTATAGTCATAATTGGGGTCTTTGTCAATCGGTAAACCATTTTTACTATAAAACGATTCGATCAGAGTGAGGGTCGGGGATACACCGTTATACGACTCACCTTGTGCGCCGCTAAGAAAGGGAGTAGATTTATTTTGAAAATCGTAGAGACCTTCCCGACGTGTTTCCGCCCAAATCACTTCTTTGGTATTGGCTTTGTCAATAAAAGTAAGGCGTAAGTCCTTTTCAATAGGATTAGCTGGTAGTACGGTATTGTAGGTGCTGTTTTTATACAGTGAAGCCCCACTTTGTTCAGCTGCATCAATGGCTTCTTTAGCCGCTAGGGCTGCACGGCGCCATTTTTCTTTGTCGAAGGTAGTACTGATCAATGCTGTGCCATCCAAATTTTTGAAATTGGCATAGAAGCTCTGTTTATCACCTCCACCGCCATTAAAGAGCGGTGATGCTGCATAAAGCAATACCCTAGCCTTTAGCGCTTTGGCAATAACCGAGGAAGCACGACCCCACTCATCCGCAGCACGAAGAGCAGGTAACTGTCCAGCTGTCTCATCCAGCTTTTTGATAATAAAATCAACGCAGGCATCATAAGTCGAACGTTTGGGATACGCTGAAGAAGGGGCATTGACGTCAAACTCTTGGTCTGCAATAACGACTGGACCGTACATCCGGACCAGTAAGAAATGATAAAAGCCGATCAGGAAATTGGCTTCAGCTTTATATTGTGCCGCCTCCTGTGGATCTATCCCAGGGACTTTATCTACATTGCGAATTAAGATATAGCATTGTCTTATTCCTTTGTAAAGGTTATCCCAGTAGGAAATGACAGGACTTGAGGCCGTATATTGCCCACGGGGAAATCGGGCGAAGGTTTCATGTTCAAAAGCAGTCGTTACCTCGTCAGAAGTCATCAAATCAATGGAAGAGGTCCCTACCCGTGAATTCGGAATCCACGCATAGCAGGAGTACAAATAACCTTTGGCTGAATTTGGATCACGAAAGGCATCTGCTTCGGAAGGACGCTCATCTGGGACGATATCCAAGAATTTGCTGCAGGAAGTGGTGGTCAAAAAAGTCGCGCATGCAAATAATGCAAGGTAGCCTATATATTTTCTTTTCATCTGATAAATCATTTTAAAATTCTACTGATAGTTTTAATCTCGAAGTTGTTCTAATTGAAACGAAGTTGGACTCCGAGATTGAATACTTGCTGTGTCGGATATCCCAAACCATTGCCTCCACCTTGTTCAGGGTCCCAAAGTTTGAACTTAGAGAAGGTCAATAGATTATAACCACTTAGAAAAATGCGTGCAAATTTGTGTGAATATCCAATCTCAGCACTTCTGAGTTTTAGGAATACCCCATTTCTCAGCCAATAAGAAGAAGCTTCGGTATTGTTGAGATTGTCCAATTTGCTCAGCCGTGGGTAAGCAGCAAATATGTTAGGGTTTTCAGGACTCCAGCGGTCCTCGGCAATAAACTGCAATACATTGCGCACACCTTGATTTCCAAATGGATGAAAACCACTGATCATAAAAGAAGTTCTATCAACTCCCTGTAATAAAAAGGAAAAATCAAACTTTTTGTAATTGATAGAAGTGCTCAAACCATAGACGATTTCAGGTGTTGTTGGATAACCCATGCGAACTCTATCATCGCTATTGATCAGATTTAGACCATCGATATCATTGGTTAGATCTTTATATTTGATGTCTCCAGGAGCTACAAAACCGCCTAGCTGTTGTAATGGACTGTTGTCTATTTCGGCCTGATCAATAAATAACCGTTCGGCAAGATAGCCTAGGTTTGTGCCAATGGAATACCCGATTTGAGATAGGTTGCGGTATTTGGTAAAGGCAGGTTCATTATTTTTCAGAACGGTATTATGTGCATAAGTAAAGGTTCCACGCATCGATATTCCCCAATCTTTTTCGCTTTTGTTCCATTCTAGGGAGAAATCAAATCCCCTATTTCTTACCTCACCAACATTGCCATACACTTTCGTTCCTGCAGTACCAAATACGTTAGGGATTGTTGCCGAACGGTCAACGAAGATATTGGTTCTATCTTCCTGGTATAGGTCGAACACAATATTAAACTTATTGTTAAGAATACCCAGGTCCACACCAATATTTTTCTTCTCTGCAACTTCCCATGAAATCAATGGGTTTGCAAATTGTAGGTATGTAGGGCCTGTATAAGTTGTATTCTGATCGATACCGGTTGTAAACGATGCTCCATCCAATTTGAGGTCTGAAAGATAAGGGAAACGTCCGCCGCCAATCTGATCATTACCAACTTTACCCCAGCTACCTCTAATTTTTAAATTACTGACAGCAGGAAATAAATCGGTAAAAAACTTTTCATTACTGAGTACATAGCCCAAACCAACGGAAGGGAAGAAACCAAAGCGACTCCCAGTGGCAAAGTTTTCGGAACCATTGTAGCCAAAGTTGACTTCGGCAAGATATTTATTGGCGAAACCATATGTTGCACGTCCTGTAATACCCTGGCGTCTACGCGGTAGCGAACTGATTAGATCTGCCGGATTATTGACATTGAAATCGGTGGTATTGTAAAGAAATAATCCCGATACGGTGTGATTGCCAAATGTTCTGTTGTATTCAATGGAAGGCTGAAAATAGATTTCCCGATCCCCACTAGTGCCCGTTTCGGTTCCTAAGGAAAGATTCTGTGGCTGCCCCACCATGACTAGATCATAGGTATATCCACCTGCAGGATCGGGTGCATAACTGTTAATCATGTATTGATTGTAACCACTGGTTCTTTTTGTTGTCGTGTTGCTCCAGTTTTTAAAGGAAACCAAGGCTTTAAATTCTAGCCCTTTGGTAATGAAATCAAGTTTTTGAGCACCGTCAATGGTAGTCAATAGGGTACTCTGGAAACCATTTTGATAGCCATTGACCATGCGGGCAAAGGGATTGACAAATCCATTGTTGACCGTACCACCAGCTTTTCCTCCGTATTGAACGTCTCTTCTGTCAATACCGGTAAATGGAAACATAATAGGGAAGTCCACGGGATTAGCATTCATGATGTCGCCAAACACGCTTGGAGCATCCACACCAGCCCCATAGTAATCACGAAGTTGTGCATTGAGCTTTAACGCTATTTTGGTAGTTGAAGTAAGGTTGACATTGATATTGTTCTGAAAGCTATAACGTTTGACAGAGACATTATTGTCAAAAGAGTTGAGGTCAAATTTGCGCAATAAACCGTTGCTAATGTTGCCGGTTGCACTGAGAAAATAACCTATTTTGCTGCCACCACCTTGCACATTTAGATTGAGCTCGTTGTTGATGGTATGGGACTTAAACATTTCATTATACCAGTCAACGTTAGGATATACATAGGGATCCAAGCCTAATCTTGTGCCGTTTATTTTATCTTGGGAATATAAAATTTCACCTGTACCGCGACCTGTAACTGCCTCATTGAACATCTCCATATAACTTACACCATCAACAAATTTTGGGATGGAAGTAGGTCTTGAGATTTGTGATTGTGCACGCGCTGAAATACGAGGTTTATTGAGGTCTTTACCTGTTTTGGTGGTGATAATTAGCACGCCGTTTGCTCCCCTAGTACCAAACACAGCGGTGGCAGTAGCATCTTTAAGGACGGAGAAGCTTTCGATAACTTCTGGTGCCAATGCGTCCAAGTCGCCTTTAGAGATTGCTACACCATCCAATAAGATCAGGGGATTGGTAGCTCCGCTAAATGTCGATACACCGCGAATGAAAAAGCTAGCCCCATCTGCACCAGGTTCGCCCGAACGTTGTACCGCGATTACACCCGAAAGTCTGCCGCCCAATGCATTGGAAAGGTTGGCAGTGGGTATGCGTAAGGTTTCCGGTTTTACAGATTCCAATGCGCCCACAACACTGGTTTTTTTCTGTGTTCCGTAACCGACAACAACAACTTCACTTAAGCTCTGATCGGGAGTTAGCTGCACATCAATACGACGTTTGTCGGCAATGGCAATTTCCTGATTGGCATAACCGACATAGGAGAATATTAGTGTTGAATTTGTGGGAACCACAAGAATGTATCTTCCGTTGCCATCTGTTGTTGTCCCGATTGACGGGCTATCTTTAACTTTGACACTAACACCATAAAGATTGTTTCCGTCATTTTTCACCGTGCCCACGATCTCAACCTTACCGTTTTTTTGAACGACGGGGGCGAGGGGCGTTTTTTTTTCTCGGTCCGAAATCACAATAATGCCATTGTCAATTGTAAAGACCAAAGGCTGATGTTCCAATAACTTTTCAAGGGCCTGTTTCAGTGGCTTATTCTGGATATCTATATTTTGAATAGGCCTTACTTTGTCGAGTTGGCTGGTCTTAATGATAAAATCGACGTTTGTCTGTTTTCTGATCTCTTGAAATGCTTCGGACAATGTAATCTGCTTGTGTTTAAGGGTAACATTTTGAGCAGAGGACACATGTGTGAAAAAGATAAATGCTGTTAAGAGGATCACAACTTTTGTAGATGTGTTGCATAATGATCCGATGTATCGCATAGCTTTAATAAAAAAGACAATACAATACTTACTACATAAATAATAATGCATATATTTATAAATTGGTTAACTGGTTTGATGTTGAAATGAATTCTTGTTTTCCAAGTAAAAAATTAGTCGAGAGTGCTGGCAGGCATTTTCGGCTATTTTTTTTGGAAGAAATGTTTAGGCTGGGCTGGTTTCTTTCATAATCTGTGGTTATTAATGTGTGTTATAGTTTATTGCGATATGTACAGTTTATTGTTTCGTATACTATACTTGATGGAACCGGAAAGCTGAAGTGCTCTTAGTACATCGTTTAATCGTTTTTTTCTAGAAATTTGAGCGAAGTAGGTTTCCTGTGAAATAGGACCTTCAAAAATTACTTCAATGTTATACCAGCGCGAAATTTTACGCATGATTTCCTTTAAGTTATTATTCGAAAAATTGAAATCACCATTTTTCCAATCTAATACTTGATCCAGGTTTACTGATCTTACTGCGATATTTTGATCTGTTAAAGTAGATTGTTGGCCTGGTTTTAGTAAGGTTGTATTCTTTTTGGAACTCACTCTTACGGATCCTTCTGCAAGGGATGTCTGTGTGGAAGATTCGTCATCGTAGGCATTGATATTGAATTTAGTCCCTAAAACTTCGACCTTTTGAAGTGAAGTTTCGACAATAAATGGTTTTTGTTTATTTTTTGAGACTTCAAAGTAGGCTTCACCCGTTAGTTCTACCCGGCGTTCAGAGGCTGAAAATGCGTTTGGATATTTGAGGCTGGAATTTGAGTTTAACCAAACTTTTGTGCCATCAGAAAGGGTTATCTGAAATTGTCCGCCCTTTGGTACATTCAAAAGATTCATGGCGACGCGTACATCGGTATTTCCCTCAACCGTATAATTAATTCCGCCATTTTCTGTTTTTTCAATTGTTGTGCCGAGCTCTTCAGTTAATTTTCCATTAGCAACATCCTCCAGTACGATCGTTTTACCGGAAGAAAGCACAAGTGTTGCTTTATCGCGACCAGGTTCGATGATAGTAGCTGTATGATCATTGTATGTGCTGCGGTTAAGAAATAAATAAGAGATAGAGATAACCAGTATTATAGCAGCTGCAGCACCTGTAATCTTATACCATGTAGGGCTTTTGATTTTTTGTGGTTCGACGTCAAGATCAATTTTACTAAAAACACGGTCTAAAATCATCTTGTCTATAAGTTCTTCTTTATCTTGAAATTCAAGTTGGTTCTCGATCATCTGTTCAAGCGCCTGCTTGTTATTCGTATCCTGAAAATATTGAAATAGCTCCGCCGTCTCTTCTCTTGAAGCGCGGTTATTGAGATATCTTTCAAATAATAATTTTATATGTTTTGAATCTTTCACTGATTGGCTATTTATAGATAATACGGAAAATAGGAGCCTGTCCTCTGCTCTAATTTTAAAAAAAAAGTAAAAAAATTAAAAGGCTTTAAAATGGGCTGTTTGAATACTGATGGAGGTGATCTGTTTGTCTATAAAAACAGGGAGTGTTTTATTTTTGATTTAACACGGCACTGATAAGAGCAATTAACAGGGACGGTGTAATTTCCTTGCTCAAACAGAAACTCTGAATCTGTTTTGTGGCCTTCACGATATGATCACTGATCGTAGAAGTGGAGATACCTAAGGAGCTACTGACCTCCTCATAGCTTTTCCCTTCAATTTTGCATAAGGTATAAATGAGTTTGCGTTTTGGAGATAAGTTTTCAATAGCTTGATTGACAATTTTTTTAGATTCTTTGTATGCATATTCCTCTTCAATGTGGGAATAGTCTGATGTTGAAATGGAAATAATCAATTCTTTTAGATTTCGATTTTTGATCTCCTTGTGAAAGAAATCATACACGAGGTGTTTAGCAATAGTGAACAGATAAGACTGAAAGGACTTTTCAGGGTCTATGCCACCGCGCCTCTCCCATAATTTCTGAAATACATCCTGAAGAATTTCTTCTGCACAGGTAGGTACTTTGACTAAGTTCAGTATATGACGGTAAAGTCTAGGGCTATAGCGGTAGTAGAGCACCTCAAATGCCTTATGATTGCTTGACTTAAGAGCGTGCAGTAACGCCAACTCATCATTTTTACATGCCTCCATAATTTAAACTTGTATTTATAACCAAATTCCTCCTGATCGGAATTTAATAATTGGATATCGTACCGTATAGCAGTAGTCTTATCTTAATGATAGCAGATAAATACTACAAGTATACTGTTGGTACTCTTCTACAATGTTACCGATTTGTTATTTGGTTTTTATACAATTTTTTTACGCAAACGATTGCTTTAAAAATAAATCATGGTGGAATTTGTCGTTTTTTTTACTACGATCCAATCCATATACATTTTGGAAAATGGTGATTTTTGTTTTTAACTTGATTTTAGATGGATATCACTATCCATAAGAAGAGTTGCTGGATTAGATTCTGAATAATCTAAACAACATGTTGGTTATAGGTGTGTAGTCGAGAGAAGTGGATATATCACAATAAGAGGAATTGTATTCCTCTTATTGCATTTCGAAAAATTCCGTTCGCTATTTTTTATTCACTGTATTTACTTCCACTTCGGGTTTCACTTTTAGGGAAATCCGTATAGGCTTTTCCTCCTTAACTTGAATGTCTTTTTGATCTTGATTTGAACTGACATTGGCATTGGCAGAAAGATTGATCCGCTTTGGTTGACGCGGTTGAATATCTTCGACCCATACTTCCTCAATTTTAGGGGCTACTTGCACTTCTTCGGCTATCGGTGAAACTCTTTTTGATGGTGTAGACTCTTTTCGAGGCTCCGCAAATTTGATTCGCTCCACATGTACCTCATCGATTATTTTTGGGGAATTTTGAGGTGGGGCAGGTTTTTTCCGAGGTTCCGGGAAACGTACATTACCTTCCTGTTGAGAAGAAGACCTCTGCTGGGATTTTATTGGTGGAGCCATCTCTTTTGTTGGTGATTTAGGAATTCTTCCACTAGTTTTAGGAGCCTCCGATTGCCGTGATGCAGGCGGTGTTATTGCAGTGTTGGCTGTCGCGGCTTTTTTTGGCGTAGTCGGCGTTGTTTTCTGTGCCTCCACATGTGTTGAAAACAACGTGGATATCGCTACTGTCAGTAACAAAGTAAGCCCAGGCATTAACAAGAGTTTACTTCGGGTTGTTCTTTTTTGTAACATAATTAATCGTTTTTTTGTTGTTAAGAAATTAAAATTACTGGCCGGTAATGTGTTTATATCAGGGGTGGACATGCTCCACTCGATAATTAAATGTTGGTATCTTAACTTTTCATGAATCTTGACTACTGCATCATCTGCAAGGTATTCATGTGTTTGTCGGATCGATTTTTGAATGAGATAAATAAAGGGATTGAACCAAAAAAATATAGCCAAGAGCTGTATAAAAAGTACATCCATTGAATGGCGTTGATTGGCATGGGCCCGTTCGTGCGTTAGAATTGACTGATCAATATCGCCCTGTTGATAGGCCTCTTTGGGAACATAAATTTTTTGAAAAAAAGAAAAAGGTGTTTTTAAACCACGTATGCAATAAATAGACTGTTCATGAGTCGGTGTGGCACTTCGGATATAATACAGGAATTTGCGGTACAACCAAATCTGTTTCAAGAGTAATGCAATGGCGACAATTACATAAACTAGCAGAGCGAGGTTGTACCAATCGACATAATCATTATTGAAGAGTGCTGAATCCGTTGCGGGCTGTGTAATAATCGGTCCGACCGGGATTGCATCGCTGTCTCTGTCATTCAATAAGCTGAAAACATCATATGGGACAGCGATTTGGATCATTGGAATGATGACAGATAAAGGGATAATCCCAAGTAAATAACAGCGGTTGAATAGCAACGACTTCTGGTTGCGTAGTACTGACCAATAAATGAGATACAGTAAACCCGAACAGGCTATCAGTTTTCCAATATATAGCATCATGTCTCTTTATTTTTAATTTCGGAATCAATTATATTTTTCAGTTCCTCCAATTGCTCTTTGCTCAGCTGAGATTGTTTAGTGAAAAAAGAAGCAAATTTTAATGCTGAATTGTCGAAGTAGGTTTCTACAATATCATTTACATGTGCTAAGTAATAGTTGTCTTTATCGATTAGTGGATAATACTCCCTCGAATTTCCATAAAGCACATAAGATATCGCCCCCTTTTCAGTCATTCTCTTCAATAATGTAGCAACAGTTGTTGGCGCCGGTTTAGGTTCAGAATACGCTTCCATAAGATCTTTCATAAAAGCTTTTTTCATGTCCCAAATGTAGCCCATCAATTGTTCTTCCGTAGCTGATAATTTATTCATACTACAAATATAGAATATATTCTACATTGTGTAGAATTAAAAAGTGTTAAATAATTTATATTAATTTATTTTGTTGATTTATAGCTGTTTAAATTATTTGTTTTAAGGGTGAGGATGATTTTGCCGTACAATTAGTTGTCAATTCGCATATACAAACGGTAAGTATATACAAATATGAGGGCGAATATGTGCTTGTATTTTTTCAGCTAAAGAATCTGTGGTAGCCTATAGCAGTAGTTTGATACTTAGTTTAGACGGTTAGAAAAGCATTCAAAGTATAAATAAAACAAAATGGAATGTATCGTTATTATATATGGCGTTGGCCCTGTGGTGGGCGACAGTTTTAAAAAAAACTTAGGATAAATAATGGCAAAACTTTTTTTAGTACGGCATGGACAATCGCAATGGAATTTGGAAAATCGCTTTACGGGTTGGCAAGATATTGATATTACCGAATTGGGACAACAGGAAGCTCGGCAGGCGGGAAAGGCTTTGGCAAATGAACGAATTGATATAGCTTATACTTCAGCGCTTATGAGAGCACAGCATACATTAAAGATTATTTTACATGAAATGGGCAATCCTTCCGTCCCCATTGTTATAAATGCTGCTTTGAATGAACGTGGTTACGGACAACTTGAGGGCTTGAATAAGGCTGAAACGGCCAAAAAATATGGTGCCGGACAAGTGCATATCTGGCGTAGGTCTTTTGATGTTCCGCCACCAGGAGGGGAAAGTCTTAAAGATACATACGAACGTGTTATTCCATATTATGAACATTTTATAGCACCTAAACTGAAAGAAGGCAAAAATGTACTTGTTGTTGCGCATGGCAATAGCCTTAGGGCACTGATTATGTTTTTGGAACATCTTTCTCCGGAACAAATATTGGAACGGGAGATTGCTACCGGACAACCGATCGAATATCAGGTTGAGGGATAGTATTATACTGATTTCTAGGCTAATCTAATCATTCATGAAATGGTGAAATTGCAGTTGTGAAACAAAAAATCCTGCCATACGAACGATGAGCAGGATTTTTGTTATTTGTATCCGCGTTATACTATTTCAAAACGAATTTAAATCCTAAAGAAAAACGCGATGGTTCGAAATTAGAACCATGAGAAAGATTCCACCAAGGTTTCCAGTCGAAATGCATGGCTAATGGTGCCGAAGGTATTTTGAACTCTAGACCCAAGGCTGGACGGATCGCAAAGTCAGTATGTGTTTTCCCATCTTTCCAGTGGTAGTCGTCATACCAGTCGTCGTGCCATTTACCATAATCAATAAATGAAACTTGTGGACCAACACCAATGTACCATGAAAGACCTCGAGATCCAGGAATACGTTTATTGTATGAATAATCCACACCGATAACAGTAATATTGTCTCCAAATAATACTTGTGCATTTCCGGCGTCATTTCCGCCAAAATTGTGTTTTATCTGTGGACCGAATAGCGTTTGACCATCGCCGACGTCTATTCCAAGACCAATGGCTGTCCGATAGGGAGTTTGTGCGTTTGCTTGCTGATGAGCAGCAAATAGTAGCGTAAAAAGTGTTAGAAAAGGTAGAATTACTTTTTTCATGATAATTTAAAAAAATATTAGTTGTGCGTTTTCGATTAGAAAACTTTCGCTGTTCAAACAAATAGTTTGCCAAAGATTTTTTTAATGTTTTGATAAACAATAAATGATCTGTAACTGCTTCTTTTTTAATGTCTTTTTTTGTGCATAATCTAAAAATAAAGCCAACCGTTTTTGCTAGCGTGTGTTCTAATCACAGAAAGTCTGTTTTTTTAAGGTATAATTAGTGCGCTGGACTATTTTTTATCGATGAACTATTATTAGATGTTATAAGACAGCATGTAAGATGCTACAAAATACGGAAAATGGAGAAACTACAAATCAATACCGAAAAGATTGAAGAATGGATTGCAGCGGGATATGATGTTCTTCAGGATGGAAAATTAATTAAAGTTGAAGGTAATCTACAGGAATTTCTACAACAGTTTGCTGATGATACAGCAGATGGAGGACCAAAAATATATTTGTTGAAGGAGCTGCTTACCTGGCCAGAGGAAGATTTAAAAAAAATAGAAATGGGTTATGGAACAGATGAAAATACCTGAAGATAAAATTGTACCACTGGATTTTGATTCAGAAGAATTACCTTTTGAAATTCGTGAGCTACGTCCTGTTGTTTTTAAAGAAGAAACATCGTATTGGTGTTTACTGGGGCCCGATCCGCATCAAGGCATTTTCGGAAACGGTGAAACGGCTTTAGATGCATTAGCCGACTGGCTAGAAAATCTGCAGGTACGTTTAAAAACCGGAGACGAAAATGATGAAGTAGCGAATTACGCTCGGGAAAGCCTTAAGGCATCAAATCGTGATGTGTGGTAATATTTTGTATTTATAGCAGAATCTTCCAATATACATTGGAAAGAGTCGGTTAGTTGAATATAGTAGGATAATTTCTCAGTCTAATCGGACTCTTACAGCGTACATTAGCTAAATTAACAGTTGGGTTAATTTAATTACCATCTTATGCTCTCGAAACCTAAAAACGAGAGATATGTTGATGAAAAGAAGACTGAACCTTTAAAAATTGACAGTAAAGACAGTTTTATAGCGAATTATCTGAATAAGATCGCATACTTCTTTTATTTAAAAATCAATTTATCTATGTTTGGAGTAACATGTTAAGTCTGTATGTGGCTGACTTTTAACAGTGTTGGTTTTGCATCATAATATATTTTAGATGAACAAAAAGGAACAGGTCAAAGAAAGAATTGGACAGGCGGCCATGGAATGTTTCGAGCGTTATGGATTGGAAAAAACAACCTTGGAAGACATTGCTAAAACTGTGGGATTGAACAAAACGTCTCTTTATTATTATTACAAGAACAAAGAGGATATTTTTATTGAAGTAGCCATACGAGAGGGACAATCTTTTATCGATACATTACAAAAAAGTACATTGAAAAAGAAGGGCGTGGAGAATCAGATTTCTTTTTATTTAGAATCGAGATTGAACTATTATACCAATGTGCTCAATATGAACAGGGTGTCTGTCGAATCACTTGATAAGATTTTACCTCGTTTTTTTGAACTATATGATGCCATGATGGTGCAAGAGAAAGCTTTTCTTACGAAGCTTCTTACGCAAGCCATTGCACATGAAAAATTGGATCTAACAGATCCTGAAAATATAGCTTCTGTACTTATAAATTTTGCTAATGCATTAAAACATAGTACAGAACAACAGGCAATACTGAAGCGGCAGGTCGAAATTGACTATGCACAAAGTCTTCGGGATACCAAATTTCTAGTCGGCCTAATTTTTAGGGGACTTAGAATCTAATTCTCGATTGTCCATTTAGGAGAATCATGGTGGGTAAGGTGAAGCATTGAAGCGATAATAATACGCTAACCAATATAAACATGAAAAAAATTGCCTTATTAATCCAGATTCTCTGTATCTGTGTGCCATTTAGCTTGTCTGCACAACAGATCATCAATGGGCAGGTCAGTAATAGCTCGACATCCGAGCCGGCCTATGCCGTTTCGATCCACGTAAAAGACGGAAAGGAAGGTACTTTTACAGATGATCGAGGGCGTTTTCAGCTGAAAACAAACAAACCACTACCCATTACGCTCTATATTTCCGCTATTGGATATGAATCGAAAGAAGTTTTGGTGAATAACCTGTCATCGCCTTTGCGTATTTCGTTGAATTTGTCCCCCATTTTGGGGCAGGAGGTTGTTGTTTCTGCAAGTAGAACCGTACAGAGTAAACTATCCGCTCCAGTAACAATTGAGCAAATGAGCAGCAAAGACATTCGTAATGCTGCACAATTAAATTACATGGATATGCTTCAAGGTTTGAGGGGAGTCGATGTTACCGTATCCAGTATTGGTTTTACCAGTGTTACAACGCGGGGATTTAATACCAGTGGGAATACCAACTTTACGCAGATCGTAGACGGGATGGATAATCAGGCGCCCGGTCTGAATTTTCCGCTCGGGTCAGTCATCGGGCTAACCCAGCTTGATGTCGATAATATAGAGGTGCTGTCTGGAGCATCTTCGGCCCTGTATGGTTCAAGAGGATTGAATGGTACGATGGTGGCCACAGGCAAAAATCCGTTTAAATATCAAGGATTAAGTGTACTGTTAACTCAAGGTGTAAACCATATTAATCCTAAAAAAAACAATGATCCGGTGCCTACGTCACCTAACTATGATTGGGCTATCCGCTACGCAAAACAAATGGGGAATAAAATTGCTTTCAAGCTCAATGGCCAGTATACACAGGCAAAAGATTGGGTAGCCAACGATGAAACCAACAAAAATGGTCCGGGGACAGCGCTGACAGATCCAAACTATAATGGAGTTAACCTGTATGGTGGAGCGACTTCGACCGATATCAATCCCTTTTTGGAAGGTGCACTGCAGGGAAATCCGGAATTGGCACCCTTAATCGAACCGTTACTGAAAAATCCGAATTATGTTGCCCGGACTGGATATCCTGAATATGGCTATCTCGATAATAGAGCCAAGCTCTTTAAAATCAATGGTGAATTCCGTTACAAGGTTTCCACAAATATTGAAGCCGTAGCTTCAGCCACTTTTGGTACAGGTAATATTGTGTATACCAACGATACGCGTTATCAGCTGAAAGGATTTAAAGTTGGGCAATATCGATTGGAACTTCGTGGAGATAAATGGTTTTTCAGAACGTACACAACCCAGGAAAATTCAGGGAGAACACTGGTTGCAGGGCCGACAGCACAATATATCAATGAATCTTGGAAAACAAGTTACGATGGAGGAACAGGTGGCTGGTATCCTGAATATACTGCTGGTCTCTTAAATGCACTTGCTTCGGGTACTTCACTCACAGACGCTCACTTAGCAGCGCGCACGCTAGCCGACCAAGGACGTGCCGAACTCGGAACACCACTGTTCAATAGACTGAAAGACAGTATCAGCAATACACCAATATCGCAGGGCGGAACGCTGTTCTTGGACCGCAGCAAATTATACAATGCCGAAGCACAATATAATTTTTCAGATCTCGTGAAATTTATGCAGGTGATTGCAGGTGTCAATTGGCGTTTGTACAATCTAAATTCAAAAAATACATTATTCCCAGATAAGGATAAGCCAATTCATGTAAAAGAGTACAGTGCATACCTGCAACTCGCCAAAAAAGTATTGGACGATCGCTTGAATATTGCTACCTCATTCCGTTACGATAAAAATACGTTGTTTGCTCAACCAAAATTAACTTCACGGGCATCACTGGTGTTTGATCTGTTTCATCAGAATTATTTACGCCTTTCTTATCAGAATGCGTATAGTTTCCCCTCCAATATACAAGCTTTACAAAATACCTTAAATGGTTATAATAGCTATTCCTCCGGTGGTTCATCGCTGCTGTTGATCGATAATTATCAGTTTGACCGCTATCCTCCTTATACCTTGGAAAGCGTGCAGAAGTTTCAGCAATCGAACGATCCAACCGTACTTCAGAAATTTAAATTTGATGATATTAAACCGCAGTCGGTTAATGCTTTCGAACTGGGTTATGCAGCTATGTTGGGTAAGCGGGTGATGATCGATGTGTTAGGCTATTTTTCAACTTGGAAGAATTTTATTGGCTATGCCAATGTTGCTAATACTCGTGGAAGCAATGATTACAATGCGTTTAAAGATCATGCAACCTATGTGCAGTATAATATCGCCTTTAATGGCGGAGAGACCGTAAATACCTATGGATACGCCGCTAGTCTTAGTTTGGATCTAGGTCGGAATTTTGTAACCAAGGCCAATTATTATTCTGACTACCTAAAAAATAAAAACAATAGTCAAATTAACAACTTCAATACACCACACTATCACTTTAATTTTGAATTCGCGAATAGTGGCTTTGGAAAAAAACAAGTTTGGTCGTTTAGTACTTCCTTACGCTATAAACCGGGCTACTATTATGTCGTGTCTGGGGGGCTTGCCGCAGGCCAAGTGCCAAGCTCGGCGGTGATCGATGCACAAGTGAGCTATAAGTTTGTTAAGGCTCGTTCCGGAATTCGCATTGGCGGAACCAATATCACAAACAAATACTATTCTACAGGTATTGCTAATCCACGTATAGGTGCAGTATATTATGTCACTTATGCTTATAATATTTTCTAATCAAAATTAAATAAATCAGACCATGAAAAGATATCTAAAACAATTGATCGGTATTGCGGTCACAGCTCTCTTGATGTACAGTTGTGCCGACCAATCGAAAGACAGTTACAAAGTCCTAACGTTTACTCCTGGACAGGAAGAGGCTATTGAGGAAGCTTTCCTCTCCATTAAAGATAGCACCAACATCGTGCTAAAAGCCGGGAAATACTCCTTCGATAATTTGAGTATCGCACAAGTAAATCATATTAAAATTGAAGGTGAGGGCTATGATAAGACAATTATTGATTTTTCCGGTCAGACACAGGGGGGAGAGGGAATACGGGTTACCGATGTGAAAGGTTTAACGATTGGAAATATGACCATTCGTGATTCAAAAGGAGATCTGTTGAAGATAAACAATAGTCAAGACGTTGTCATTTCAAACCTTCATAGTATATGGAGCTCGGCCGATTCTACGAGTGGTGGATATGGGATTTATCCTGTGCTCTGTAAGAATGTGCTTGTCGAGAATTGTTATGCCGAAGGGGCTTCAGATGCCGGTATTTATGTGGGACAGACAAAAGGTGTTATTCTGCGTAAATGCAAGGCAACGAAAAATGTGGCTGGATGTGAAATTGAAAATACAACAGATGCTGAAGTTTATGATAATGAATTCTATGGAAATACAGCCGGATTTCTGATTTTTGATCTGCCTGAACTTTCACAGCGGGGTGGAAGAGTAAAGGCGTATCACAATAAAATCTATGCTAATAATTTTAAAAATTTTGCCAAAGGTGGGAGCTTCGGAACTTTCTGGGGGGTAGGGAATGCATCACCGGGAAGTGGTATCATTATTCTCTCGACATCAAATATCGAAATTTACGATAACGTTATCGAACAAAACAATACCTCTGCGATTACGATCGCTTCAGGCTTTGCAGTCGATGAAAAAGCTGGAGAACGAATCAATGCAAATTACTCTCCAATACCCACACATGTTAAAATTTATAGAAACACCATTAAGATGGGGGATAAATTCCCGCAAGCAGCATATGAGCATCGTATCGGTCAATTGATTATTGCTACCGAAGCCCAGTTAAATAGCGTTGAGCCGGATCGAAAAAATAAGCGAATTCCAGCCATATTGTATGATGGTATCACCAGTAATGTGATCACGAATGGTCGCACTCAAAACCCAGATTCCATCTGTATCAATCAGCCGGGTGAGAATATGTTTGTAGCCGCAGATTTTAGTCACGCAGGTCAACCAGCGAAGTGGAAACCCTCAAGTAATGTACAACCTTTTCAATGCAATTAACCGTGAAACCAACAAAATTTGCCCTCGTCTGTACCGGAATATTGAGCGTGATCCTGCTAGTGCTGCAACAGAGCTGTCGGCAGGGACAAAAGAAATCATCAGACCATGGGGTTGTTTCTTTTGAATTTAAAGAACGACTTTCCGAATACGGCTTTTTTACTGGAAAACTAAATCAATTAATCGCAAGAGCCGATATCTTGGGCTACGATCTGAGTACACCTCTATTTTCTGATTATGCCGTTAAAGACCGCTTTATTGTATTGCCAAAAGGGGGGAAAATGGGCTATACAGAACATGGTCCGTTAGATTTTCCCGACTCAACAATTATTATAAAGAATTTCTCCTACATCAATGAACAAAAGCAAAAAGTATTGATAGAGACGCGCTTACTGGTGAAGGATCCAGCTGATCATGCCTGGAAAGTGATGAATTATCTGTGGAATGATGCGCAGACTGATGCGATGAAACACATTCGTGGTGCTAAACTACCGATTACATTGATCGATCATGCTGGCAACAAGCATACGACAAACTACATGGTACCCAATACCAACGATTGCAAACGCTGCCATAACAATAGCTCCAAGCTGATGCCCATAGGTCCAAAAGCCCGAAACCTCAATTTTGTGCGATTAGGCGATTCGATTAATCAACTCGCCAAATGGGTTTCTCTTGGTCGGATGGTCAATATGCCCAATCTAAAGAGTGTACCGCAATTGCCCATATGGACTGATGAAAACAAATTCAGTTTGGAACAACGGGCAAGAGCCTATTTAGATGTGAACTGTGCGCATTGCCACACCAAAGGGGGAGACGCTTATAATACAGGGCTTTTCCTGGATTATGATGTGAAAATTCCTTCACACCTTGGTATTGGTAAAGCTCCTGTTTCAGCTGGAGGTGGAGCAGGTGGCTTGGATTTTGATGTGGTTCCAGGAGATGCCAAGCATTCAATTCTGCTTTATCGGATGAATAGTGTGGAACCGGGTACAGCTATGCCGGAGTTGGCCAGAAGTATAATACATCAAGAAGGTGTGGATCTGATTCGTCAATGGATCGATAATATGCCGTCAAAAAAATAATAATATTGATCTTCAATTGGTATGAACAAAGAGACATCAACCGATCAGATCGGTTTAATATTTGAACAGCAGCAGCTTTTTAAATATGAATTACGGTCTAGCAGTGCAGAGGAACGGATAAAGAAACTCTACAAGCTAAGGGCGCTTATTGAAAGTCATGAGGATTTAATCTATGCGGCGCTCGAAAAAGATTTACGGAAGTCACGAAGTGAAGCCGCCATAAGCGAAGTATTGTTTATTTACGGTGAAATAGCATTTGCAATACGACATTTACGAAAATGGATGAAGCCTAGAAAGGTTGGTCGCTCAATGACCAATTTTCTTGCTAAAAGCACAATTACCTACCAGCCTAAGGGTACAGCGCTTATTATATCGCCTTGGAACTACCCATTTCAGCTCACCATGAGCCCCTTGATTTCAGCTATTGCAGCGGGTAATTGTGTGATTTTAAAGCCCTCAGAACATAGCCCATTCACATCGGCAGTTATTGGGGAGATCTTGACCAAAGGATTTGACCAACGGGAATTAGCCTGTATTGAAGGTGAACAGCATGTTTCCGAAGCACTATTAGCGCTTCCTTTTGATCATATTTTCTTCACCGGGAGTCCGGCGGTAGGCAAACTGGTTATGCAGGCTGCCTCCCGCAATCTCAGTTCCGTGACCCTGGAACTTGGTGGAAAATCTCCCGTTATACTAGATGAGACTGCAGATTTGGAAATGACTGCCCACAAAGTTGCTTGGGGAAAATTGATCAATGCGGGGCAGACCTGCATTGCGCCAGATTATATTCTTTTGCCTAAAGATAAGCAGGATGAGTTTGTAAACTATTATCTAAAGGCGGTTAAAAGTATGTTTTTTACCGGTGATGGGCAGCTGGATCGAACAGTTTACGCGAAGATCATTAATCAAAGGCACGCTAGTCGTCTTGTTTCATTAATCACAAATGCAATAGCATGTGGGGCAAAACTGCGCGAAGGCGGACAATTAGCCGATGATCTGACATTAAGCCCAGCATTGTTGATCGATGTGAGGGCCGACAACAGCATTATGCAGGAAGAAATATTTGGCCCCATACTTCCCATAATAACCTATGAAGACCAAGAAGAGGCTCTAGCACTGATTAATCGTGCTGAAAAGCCTTTGGCTTTGTATATATTTAGCAATAACAAGTCCAATATTCAATATATCCTCCAACAGGTGTCCTCTGGAGGTGCTTGTGTGAATGACGTTTTGATTCATGTTTCCAACCCTCATTTGCCTTTTGGTGGTGTCAATGGCAGTGGCTTGGGCAGCTGTCATGGGCAGTTTGGCTTTAAGGCATTTTCACATGAAAGAGCTGTCATGTTTCAGTCTAAATTTTCAGTTTCTACGTTGATTTATCCACCCTATGCTAAAAAGAACAAGGTTTTTAAATTATTGAAGAAATGGATTTAGTCACTTGAAACGGTGTTTTAATAAAGACAGCTACCCTGCCCGTTAGAGCCAGCTATCCGGGAAGGATTTAGTTGCGATTGTAGCTTGTCACTCGATTGACCCGCAATAGGAGTTCTTCCGGGCTAAACGGCTTCACCATAAAATCTGAAGCGCCAAGATCAAAAGCTTCAATGACGACTTCTTCTTGTCCCATGTTGGACAGTACAATGACGGGGATTTTTTTCTCGAGCTTTTTTATGGAAGAAAGGACTTCTATTCCTGAAGCAAACGGCATCATAATGTCGGTAATGATCAAATCGAGATCCATTGTATTGAGCTTTTCAATTGCATCTTTTCCATTGGTGGTAGTGATAACCTCATGACCTGCCTTGATCAGTTTGTATTGAACTGTCCGTAATATCAACTCATTATCTTCTGCAATTAAGATGACCATCTTATTTTTATTATTAATATACTACTATGGAGGCCATAACAAGTTTAGATCCTATTCCATATCCTGACGATAGGTACAGAATATTTTACAATATATGTTTAGTTTTCAGCTTCTGTTTGTGTTTTACATGGTCTGAAAACATAGGTAGCAAAGAAGGACTTCAATAGCAAGAAGCTGTCCTGGCATTATTGGAAAATGATCGCAAAATTGCTTTCGGCTAATATGAAACTCAATGTCCCCAAGTGAATTTCTGCGCAAATATAGGATTGTAATAGAAATATTCAATAAAAGAAAAGCAGTAGAAGGTAAATTTTATGCTAATCTGTTGTTGATGAGTTTTGTATCCTTCTTTTTTTGCAAAAAGTAAAGGCTGAAAATTAAAGATTGTAACATGATGTTACGGATAAGGGAGACGATAGCTGACAGATGTTTTAATCCCTGTATACCAGAATTATTCATTATATTTAATCAACCTAGTTCATTCGATATGTCATATAATATTCCCGAGAATCTGAAAGGTCTTTCCGCAACTGAGGTGCATGCCTCCCGAGCTAAATATGGTTGGAATCAATTGAGCGATAGCCACAAGAATACATGGTTTGAACTGCTTGTGGATATTTTGAAGGAGCCTATGCTGATTCTATTGATTATCATCTCGATGATTTATGTTTTTGTGGGGAATTACGGAGAGGCCGTATTTATGTTTGTCGCTATTGTTGCCGTTACGGCAATTTCCTTTTATCAGGACAATCGTAGCAAAAAAGCCCTGGAGGAACTTGAAAAGCTGAATGAACCATTAAGCACTGTGATTCGAAATGGGAAGGTTAGTGAAATTCCTACACATGAGATTGTTGTGGGCGATCTCTGTATTACAGAGGAAGGTCGAATTATAAACGCCGATGGTCGTATTTTACATAGTAACGATTTTTCTGTCAATGAATCTTCGCTGACAGGGGAAAGTTTTTCGGTCTTTAAGGACAGTAAGTCCGAGGATAATCTGGTCTACAGTGGGACAGTTACGGTCTCGGGCCTGGCCGTGTTTGAAGTTACTGAAATCGGTAAAGAGACACGTGTTGGGAAAATCGGTGAATCGATAAAGAATATCAAAGAAGAAATTTCGCCATTGCAGGTGCAAATCCAAAAGTTTGTAAAAGCAATGGCCATTGTCGGTATACTCATTTTTTTATTCGTATGTATATACAGTTTTATTGATAGTGGTAATTTGGTGGCGAGCTTGCTCAATGGACTTACGTTGGCGATGTCTGTGTTGCCAGAAGAGATTCCTGTTGCATTTACGACTTTTATGGCGCTTGGCGCATGGAAGCTCATGCGTGAGGGGATTATCATCAAAAGAAGCAGTATTGTTGAGACTTTGGGCAGTACGACGGTGATTTGTACCGATAAGACCGGGACTATTACAGAGAATTCCATGCAATTGAAATACCTCTATAATTATGCTACGGATTCATCTTATGATCAGGAAAGGTTTGATGAATCCGATTTAAGAGAGCTTATCGATTATGCGATGTGGAGCAGTGAGCCTGTGCCCTTCGACCCCATGGAAATTACGTTACATAAAATATATAAAAAAACGCAAAAGCGGGACCTCAGAAAGGAATATGTACTATTTCATGAATATCCTTTAGAGGGTAAACCGCCGATGATGACCCATCTTTTCGAAAATACAGGAAAAGATCGGATTATTGCTGCCAAAGGGGCGCCGGAGGCTATACTTAGCGTATCCAAGCTGTCCGATAAGGAGAAAAATAAAATTAGGGCTATTGTTAAATCCTATGGAGCGCAGGGTTTTCGCTTATTAGGTGTGGGGAAAGCGACATTCGAAGGCAATAATTTCCCTGCGAATCAACAGGAATTTGAGTTCCAATTTTTAGGGTTGACGGTATTTTATGATCCGCCCAAAAAGGGTATTCAGGACGTGTTTCAAGATATTTATGATGCGGGGATTAAAGTCAATGTGATTACCGGCGACAATGCCGATACGACTCAAGCAATAGCAGCTCAGGCCGGAATTCGTATTTTGTCTGCGCCGGTCAATGGCAGTGAAATCGTAAACAAGTCCGAAGCTGAAATTATGGCGATAGCAGAGCAAACAACGCTATTTACCAGAATGTTTCCGGATGCTAAACTGGCCATTGTAAATGCCCTGAAAAAGAAAGGCGAGGTCGTGGCGATGCTTGGCGATGGGGTGAACGATGGCCCAGCATTAAAAGCAGCCCATATCGGCGTGGCAATGGGCAATAAAGGTACTGAAATTGCAAAATCAGCCGCGGCATTGATTATCACAAACGACGATTTACAAAAGTTAATCATCGGTATAGCCGCCGGAAGAAGGATTTACGGAAACATCAAGAAGGCGGTTCAATACATTATTTCTATTCATATCCCCATTATTTTGACCGTATCACTCCCTTTGTTTTTAGGCTGGGTATTTCCACAGATTTTTAGCCCTGTGCATGTGATTTTCCTCGAATTGGTCATGGGACCTACTTGCTCGATCGTATATGAAAATGAACCTATTGAAAAGGATACCATGAAGCGGCCTCCTAGAGCTATGAGCGACACTTTTTTGAGTATAAATGAGCTTGGAATCAGCATTGTTCAAGGCCTGATAATCACCATAGGAATTCTTTTTGTTTATCAATTTGCTGTTCAGCAGGGGGGAACCGAGGAAAAAACAAGGGCTATGGTTTTTGCTACTTTAATCTTTGCCAATATTTTACTGAGTTATGCCAATCGATCTTTCCATTATAGTATCCTGGAGAGTTTTAAAAACCGAAACTTGCTGCTCGTTGGGATTTCGATCGCTGTGCTTCTATTTTTAGCGGTGATATTATATGTTGCTCCGGTTGCCCAATTTTTTGCTGTAACAGCCCTAAGTGGATATGAATTGGGAATAGCGCTGTCCGTGGCTGCGGTATCCGTGTTATGGTTTGAGGTTTATAAATTGATCCGGAGAATTTCAGTTTAAAGTAAAACTGATAAATCTTAATATAAGATTAGGATTTGAAATTTACACTAACAGTGATTAGCTGAAAGGCAGCCTAAGCTCATGATGCGATGTAGTGTCAAGTGCGATATTTGATGGCGAAATGATTTCTGTAGTGATTTGAGGTGGAGAAATGATGTTATCAGTCTTACTGAATAAATTTCGAAGTAATTCCTCTTTTCTTAATGTAGAAATTCAGCGCTCGCCCTGCTTCCGTAGGTCGATCTGTACTTAATATGTCTGCGCCGCGATCAATAAACCCAGCATAAACTTGAAAGCCTTTTTTGTCGGCCTGTTTGTCCAAGTTCCCCAGTGTACCCAATATGCACATGATGCCATGGTCATGTAGTATTTTGGTTAATGCTGGATCTGCTTCACGTGTTCCGACGAAAGCTAACAAGCGATTGTCGGGTATATCTTTTTCATTTAGACGAGCAAGGTCCTCAATGTTATTGACCGAAGCCGAAATCATGATGTCGCTCGCCAGACTGTGCACTTTGGCCGCTTGGTTGGCACTATACGTAATGATGACTACGCTGGATTCTGCCCTTTGTTTGCGAATAGCGTTGATAACGGCTTCATAAGGGACATCATTTTTAATGTCTAAGGTGAAGATTACCTTTCCTTTTCCCCAAGCAAGTGCTTCTTCCAGCGTAGGGATCCTATAGGGCGTTATCTTTTTGTTATTGTCCAATAGACGAAGACTTTTGAGCTCAGCCAATGTGCTGGCGTTCACAGTCCCTCTACCTGTGGTTGTTCGGTTTAGCGTATTATCATGCATTAATATTAATGCCGAGTCTTTACTGATACGAACATCACATTCAACAAGGACTGGCTGCAAGCTCGCATTATAGGAAAAAGTTTCGATTGCATTCTCCGGGTATCCGGATGCGGGGCCCCCACGATGCAAACTGACTAATGGATAACGATTATCATCATAGGTCAAAAACTGATATAATTCCTCCACATTTTGGAGCTGTATACGTTTACCCACCGGCAAGCCATCCGTATTGGCTCCATTACGAAAGCAACTGCTTACGATAAAGCAGATCAATAAAAGGAAGTAGTGGGGGGTACGTATATTCATTATCTATCTATTGTACTGATTAATCAAATCGGCCAGTGTCTCGACACTCGTGTTTAATTGGTCAATCGTCAAATGTGCCTGTGTATAATAAGGTTCTCTTTCGATCAACTTTTCTTCAATAAATAGCCTTAGTTCCTCCGGTGATTTTCCGATCAGAATGGGCCGTTTGTGTAATTTAGATTGAGAAAGACGGTCAAAAAGTGCTTTGGGCGACATCTGTAAGTAGACGGCATAACCATTCGCCTTGATCCATTCCATGTTATCAAAGAAACAGGGGGCGCCACCACCCGTAGATATTACGGCAGCATTCTCCGCAAATTTACGCAATTGCTCGCGTTCTAATGTCCGGAAGGCGTCTTCACCATGCTGACTAAAATATTCGGTAATGCTCATGCTAATTTGTTTGACGATTTCCTCATCAGTGTCGATGAAAGGGAGCTCGAGTTTGGTGGCAAGTTTCTTACCCAGGGTAGTTTTTCCACTTCCCATATAACCAATCAAAAATATAGGTTTAGGCATAGGTACTATTTGTCTTTACTTAGAAATTTATCTTCAATGGTTTTGGCATCCGGAAAATTATTATAGTGCCATTTTCCGACGACGTTGCCTCCTTTTAGGAGCAGTACACCAGGATTTGCTCTCACCATGCTTTTCAGAGGAATGAGATCGGCATAGAATATCTCCGCAATTAATTGCATTTTATCACTCAGATATTGCGCGTCTTTGGATGCAGAAGCAGTCAATAGAACAACGCGCAGTCCATTATAATCTTTTGTTAACTGAATGGCTGTCTGATTGATCTTTTGGATAGCATCAATATTGGTCGAAGAAAGATCTTTTGCAACGATCACAAGGTTATAATACGGGTTGGCAATGATTTCCTGTGTATGATCTGCACCATCAGCGTCTGTAATTAAGAGATCAGGAATAGGGATGTCATATCCTTTTTTTACTAATCTACTCTCAGGCTCACCTATAATTTCCCATGATTCATCTTCCCATAGCTTGTCAGCCATATAGACTTTGTCATTGACCTTTTTGGTTTCGCCTGTCTTTTTGTTTTTCATGGTATAGATTTGCTCAAAGACATCGCCTTGTTTGCCTTCAGGTAATACCATTAATGAAGGTAAGTTGTTGCCAACTTTGTAGGGTAAGAAATCAATAAAGGGGAGGTAGTTTACGGTGTAAACACCAATACCTAAGGAGATGATCGCTGTAATCAAAGTAGCAACGAATTGATTGCCTGATCCTTTGATAATTGATCGTAATTGTTTTCGGTTAAAAAATATAATAAGGATCAAGGCCAACAGCACCAGATCTTTAGAAAATGATTGCCAAGGTGTGAGTGGGATGGCATCGCCAAAACAACCACATGAGGTCACGACCTCAAAAAATGCCGAATAGAAGGTTAGAAAGGTGAAAAACAGGATCAGCAGCAGCAGGCCCCAGGCAACGGTATTCGCATAAACCCCAAGTAATAAAAGTGCGCCTAACAAAATTTCAAAACCACATATCACCACGGCCATGGCAGTGGCGTATTCATTAAAAGCTGTGAGATGAAATACCTCAAAGTATTCCTGAAGCTTATAGCCAAACCCTGTCGGGTCATTTGCTTTAATAAAACCGGAGAATATGAACAAAAGTCCCGTAAAAATCCGGCAAAATCCTAAAAGATAATTTGTTTTGGTACGCTGCTGTGTGGCTGTCATAATCCGATTATTGTTGTGCAATTCCTAATTTAATTAATGCAAAAACTGCGTAGTTGAGCATATCTTGATAGTTGGCATGGATGCCTTCAGAAACAAGGGTTTGCCCATCATTATCTTCAATTTGTTTAACGCGGTGTATTTTCATCAAGATCAGATCTGTCATGGAAGAAACACGCATATCGCGCCATGCTTCACCATAATCGTGGTTTTTGGCAAGCATGAGATCTCTGGTCTCGGTAACCTTTTCGGTATATTTCTGATTCACAAAAGTTGGATCCAGATTTTCTTCACCATCTTCACCCAAATCAATCTGAATCATGGCCATGACACAGTAATTGATAATACCGATATATTCGTCGACAATGCCTTCGCCAACTTTGGAAACCTTTTTGATTTCTAGCGTGCGTATACGTTGTGCTTTAATGTAAATCTGGTCTGTAATGGAAGATAGGCGCATAATTCGCCAGGCCGTTCCATAATCTTTTGTTTTTTTAATAAATAAATCCTGACAATGTTTGATAACATTGTTATATTCCTGAATGGTATCCATATCGTTGATTGAAGAAACTTGATGAGACAAGTTGTGATTACACTACAAATATAATTAGAAAATAATACTTCCAACGGTCAAATGAATGTACAATTTGTGCTTTATTGCTAAAATATAAGCAATAATTTTGGATATTACCACACTTAATAGTTCGCAGGGACAAAGAGTAGCGGGATTGTGCAAGTACATGACGTGAATTTCTCGTTTCCTATAGCTGCAAACGTTTAAATATAGGTAACTTTAGATAAGTTTGATCAGTTTGCATGGTATTACCAACTTTGAAGATCGTAAAAATATAATTCATGGATTTTAAACAACCTGTTATTAGAGATGTAGAGATCATCCGATATGTTCAGCCATTTCGGGAAGGAGGGTCTTTGCCCGCATTAGTCGATGCCGATGACGGCTTTAGTTATGTTATAAAATTTAGAGGGGCAGGTCAGGGACGAAAAGCATTGATCGCAGAACTGATCGGTGGAGAGCTAGCAAGATTGCTAAAATTGAGGGTTCCCGAAATTGTATTTGCGGAGCTGGACGAATCCTTTGGCCGTACAGAACCCGATGAAGAAATTCAGGATCTGCTCAAATTTAGTGTAGGCAAAAACCTGGGACTTCATTTTCTGAGTGGAGCCATCACATTTGATGCGAATGTTGATGCCATCGGCGCGGAGGAAGCTTCGAAAATTGTCTGGTTGGATTCTCTCTTGATGAATGTTGACCGTACTGTTCGGAATACAAATATGCTGATATGGCATAAAGAACTTTGGTTGATAGATCACGGCGCTTCCTTATATTTTCATCACAGTTGGGATAACTGGGAAGAACAATCCCTAAAACCATTTGTTCAGATTAAAGATCACGTACTGCTCAAAAATGCGAGTATGGTGGAGAAAATAGATCAGGAATATCGTTCCGTTTTTACGGAAGCGGTATTTCGTGGAATATTGGCGGTGGTACCCGATGAATGGCTGGAAGATGCCGAACGTGAGCTCTCCGCAGCCGATGCGCGCGAAGTGTATGTTTCTTTCCTGAAACAGCGTGTAGCCAATTCATCCATTTTTGCAAAACAAATAGAAGATGCCAGAAAAGACCGTATATGAGTATGCTGTGGTACGTTTGATACCACGAGTGGAGCGAGAGGAATTTATCAATGTAGGCGTAGCTCTTTATTGTCGTAAGTATCGTTTTGCGAAGATGGTTTATCTGGTCAATGAACAAAAGGTGCGTGCTCTTTGCCCGAATATCGAGTTGGAGTTGATCGAAAATCATCTGTCTTCCTTCCAGCGAATCTGCCACGGCGAAAAAGATGCCGGTAAACTTGCCGAGTTAGATATCACTGAACGGTTTCGTTGGCTCACAGCGAAGCGGAGTACCCTGATTCAATGCTCGGCATCACACCCCGGATTATGTGAGGATCCCGAAGCAACATTGAACGAGCTGTTTGAACGCTTGGTTCGCTAAGCTAAAAGATATGCTCTGCTCATCAAATGAGCTCAATGATCGGCAATGGGGCTAAGTTTTGATAATAAGGCTTAATCTATCAATATTGTATAGTATATTTGTTTTAATAAACTAGTGAAGATGCATGATTTTTATCAACATATCTATGAACAGCAATTGGCTGTTCTAGAAATGCCTTCTAACAAGAAGATCTGCGGCTGGGCTATCCGAATTGTGGATGTGCTCTTCCCCGAACGAAATTCTAGCGAGATGAAATCGGTCGATGATGTGAAGCTCGCTTTTGAACAATTTGAATTGGAGCTTGAGCAGCTCCTGAGCAAATCCAAAGCTTGTCAAAGCTGCAATCACTCGGAAGTAGCGCACCAGTTTTTTGAACGGATTCCACAACTTTATGAATTGATGTGCTGGGATGCAGATGCATTGATGGATGGCGATCCTGCAGCACAGAATAAAAGAGAGGTTGTACGTACTTATCCCGGTTTCTTTGCGATCTGTATTTTCCGGATGGCGAACGAACTACATCGCCTGGGTGTTCCTTTGATACCGCGCATATTGACAGAACATGCGCATTCCAAAACGGGAATTGATATCCATCCTGGAGCAACAATAGGCCATCATCTGCATATTGACCATGGCACCGGATTGGTTATCGGCGAAACCTGCACCATCGGTAATTATGTGAAACTTTATCAGGGTGTAACCCTGGGGGCCCTGAGTGTGGATAAGGTGTTTTCCAATGTAAAACGCCACCCGACAATTGGCGATCATGTTATTATCTACTCTGGAGCCACAATCCTGGGCGGCGAAACACACATCGGCCATCATTCGGTCATTGGCGGGAATGTCTGGTTGACAAGTTCTGTCGAGCCTTACACCACCGTATACCATCAGGCTACATCAAAATTTATAGATTCAAAACCAATAATATAGATACCATGGGAAATATCATAGATACCATAGGAAATACACCCTTAGTCGAGATTACACAATTTCATACAAATCCAAAGGTGCGGATCTTTGCAAAAATGGAGGGTAATAATCCTGCGGGCTCGGTGAAAGATCGTGCAGCACTCAATATGATCCGTTCGGCGATGGAGCGGGGCGATATTACAAAAGATAGTAAATTGATCGAGGCAACGAGCGGTAATACGGGGATCGCACTTGCTATGATCGCCGGTATATATGGACTTAACCTCGAGCTTGTGATGCCAGCTTCTTCAACGCGGGAGCGAACACTTACGATGGAGGCTTACGGGGCGAAAGTTACTTTATTGGAATCCATGGAAATATGTCGCGATTATGCAGAAGAAAAGGCCGAAAAAGAAGGCTATTTTATATTGAATCAATTTGCAAATCCAGATAACTACGAAGCACATATCAAAACAACGGGACCTGAAATCTGGCGTGATACTGCGGGGAAGATTACACATTTTGTAAGCGCCATGGGGACTACGGGGACAATTATGGGAAATTCCATCTATTTGAAGGAAAAAAATGCAGCCATTCAGATCGTAGGCTGTCAGCCCACTCCTGAATCTTCCATACCAGGCATACGGCGTTGGCCCGAAGCCTATCTGCCTAAGATTTTTGATCCAAGGAGGGTAGATCGCGTTATCGATATATCCCAACAGGAGGCAACAGCGCTTGCCCGGGAACTTGTTAAGCGTGAAGGTGTTTTTGCAGGAATGAGCACCGGCGGAGCTTTTGCAGGAGCACTTAAAATTGCAAATGAAATCGACGAAGGCCTTATTGTATTTATTGCCTGTGACCGAGGTGACCGCTATTTGAGTTCAGACCTTTTTGGCTAAGAACCCATACGAACAATACCAAGCCCACTATGGATCTTTGCTGATTTTTAGCAATCTTTAGTGGGCTTTTCGCTATTTAAGCATCGGCGCCAAAGGTGAGTAGATTGCTGTCGGGATCTAAAATCGAAAACTCCCGCTGACCCCAGGGCTTAATCTCAAGTTTGCCATTGGGGTGAATCTCAACGTGATTTTCTTGAAAAGACTGATACAGACAATCAATGTCGTCTGTGCGTATATAAACCATACCATAATTTTCTTCTGGTGGAAGTTCTTGGAATTCAAAAAAATGAATTTCAATATGGTCTTTTTTTAGCATCAGGTAACCTTCGTAATCGACTGCTCCACATAATGAAAATCCAAGTTTATGTAGATAAAAATCTTTTGTGATGGTTTTGTTGCGCATGGGCAGTTTGGGATGAATGGCTGTCAGTGTCATCGGTATATAATTATTAAGTCAAGTTTAATTCCTATGAATAACCTCGTTGAAATATAATCATTTATCGTAATACTTTAATGTTCTAATGGGAAGGATTCTTTCATTTTAATAGCGTATCCTTTAATTATTTTGGATAAAATGCAGTTGTCTGTTATAACCAATTGTTATGACTCATTTGTAATTGTGTCTTTTAAAATAATTGAGAGTTATTCAATTTTGTACCAAATCAAAGCATCATTGTCATGGACAAAAAAATAAATACGGCAATTCGTTATAAGCAGCTGCTCAATCATAAGGTCTCCGTTCGGGAAATCATTTTTATACTCCTATTTGTATTATGTCTTACCCCATTTGTATCGGCCCCTCTTGCCTTACTTTTGGGTATTATTGTGGCGCAATGGATTGGTCACCCCTTTCTGGCAGTCAATCACAGGGCAACACAGATTTTGTTACAGATTTCTGTGGTTGGACTTGGATTTGGAATGAATATCGATACAGCTATCCAAACGGGTAAGCAGGGGTTTGTGTTAACCGTTATTTCTATTCTCGGAACATTATCATTGGGCTATCTATTGGGTAGGTTACTCAAATTGGAAAAGGTGACCGCTTATTTGATTTCTGTCGGCACTGCCATTTGTGGAGGAAGTGCCATTGCTGCGGTTTCACCGACGATAAAAGCCAATGAAAAGCAAGTAAGTGTGGCGTTAGCGACCATATTTGTACTTAATGCCATTGCTTTATTTGTATTTCCTGTCGTCGGTCATTTGCTTGATCTCAGCCAGACGCAATTTGGTTTATGGTGTGCGGTTGCCATACAGGATACCAGTTCTGTCGTTGGTGCGGCAAGTAAGTACGGTAATGAAGCACTACAGGTTGCGACAACCGTAAAATTGACTAGAGCGTTATGGATTATTCCAATTGCCTGTTTAAGTGCTGTAGCATTCAAAACCAAAGGGACAAGAATTAAAATACCGTATTTTATTGGCCTCTTTGTATTGGCGGTTATCTTAACAAGTTATATCCCTTTTTTTCAGTATATAGGAGGCTATGTCGTTTCTATTTCAAAGATGGGGCTTACCTTAACGTTGTTTTTAATTGGAGCAAGTTTGTCGAGGGACGTCTTGTTGGCAGTAGGTTTTAAAGCAATACTACAGGGGGTAGTGCTGTGGTTGGGATTATCAATACCAGTACTCATCTATATCTATTTTTGTCTCTAGGGATTTAACGTATACCGCAGCATAATCATATCTTTCAACAACTGGCCATTTTCATAAATAGGCAGCTCATAATTTTCAATGAAAAAATCTTTACGGATGGCGTATTTAACAAAGCCATTTCGTTCATAAAAGCGAATTTGGGCCAGGCCACAATCTGCAGTACCTACAATCAGGTTCGGGTATTGCCGGTAGTTTTCCTTGATAAAATCAAGTAGTTGACTTCCGAGCCCCATACCTTGAAACTCGGGTGATACGGCAATGTTTTTAATTTCTAATGTCTCTGTATTGACCGGATACAAACAGAAAACAGCGATCGGTTTTACCGATTCATAGACAACATAAACCAGCGATTCATAGAGGTATTTGTCGATTGCATGAATGGTTTCGTCTGCTAAAAGCAACAAATCATAAGGATATTCCTTATGATTTGTAACAAGTTTTATTTGAAAGCTATTGCGCATGTATAAGAATTCGCTAATGGCCTATAGTCTAAGGTTGGAATTAATTGAAATGATATAAAAAGATGACATCACCCACATAAGCTGGTTTCGCACTGTCTTTGATTTTCAATGTAGCTTCGATGGTAACTTTGACAACCCCTCTCAAATTGACAACCGATTTTACTTGTGTATGGAGCTGTACAGCATTGTCAACCAAAACGGGTTGTGCAAAACGTAAGTTTTCAATCCCATAATTGATTTCCATTTTGACATTTCTTACTTCAGCAATTTGTTTCCATAAATAAGGAATGAGGGACAAGGTCAGATAGCCATGAGCAATAGTCGATTTGAAAGGACTATCAGTTTTGGCCTTTTCACTATCTAAATGAATCCATTGGTGGTCAAGGGTTGCATCCGCAAATTGATTAATTTGTTTTTGATCAATAACATGCCATTGGGATTCGCCTAATGATTTTCCTTCAAAGGCTTTGTACTCTTCATAATTGTTAATTATTGTCATATGTAATCTTTTTATCGCGTTTTGTTGGTATCGTTCTCCGCTTTCTATGAAGAAGGGGGAGACGAATTAGTGGCTAAATATAACTATACTTTTAAGAATCCTAAGCATATCCTTTATTTAAAAGATGATCGCATGAAAAGACAAGCTAAGCTCAATCGTCATTCATGCGATTGCCCGAGCTGTGTCGTTGCATAGGTGTTTTCAACGTAGGATCTGAAATTTTCGAGTATGGCCTGCCATCCATTACGTTGCATATCAATAGGATTTTCCGTTTCTGCATCAAAAATTATCGTGATATCCGTAGCAGACTTTTTTGCATTGAAGTTGATTTCAACATGACGACCATCAGGCATAACATAGGCTATTTTTTTAAAGGGTTCAAGCGCGGTATAGCTGCCTTCAAAATCAAAGCCCATAGATCCATCTTTTGCCTCCATTCGGTTTTTGAACTTTCCGCCAATACGTAAATCATTGATCGAACTTGTACAGTGCCAGTCATCTGAAGCATGATTCCATTGCATGATATCCTCGGCCGAGTTATAGGCATTCCAGATCGTTTCTACGCGTACGTTGATATGGGTTTCAATCTTTATCCGTTCCATATAATGTTATGATGTTTTCTAAGTTAATAACAGGAAAATTTGTGTTTTGTTATATCTGTTGCCAGATAATTATCAATATATAATAAAAAGTGTAAAGTTGAAACTTATTTTAACGCAACCAAATGGTTTTGATGGAGTTTTGTTAACTTTAAGCTATTTAATACTTAAATCCGATTTATATGTCTTCCAAATTGCTTGTTATCTTCTTTTTTCTGCTTTCACCGAGTTTGATGTTTGCGCAGCACTATAAAACGACAACCGACGTTGCCTATTGTAGACCAGATGAACCAGATTCTTATAAGAAAGAACGTTGTAAATTGGATATTTATATACCGACTGATCGTAAAAATTTTGCTACCATCGTATGGTTTCATGGCGGCGGACTAGAGGAGGGAAATAAATTTATTCCACTTGAACTTAAAGAAAAAGGTGTAGCGGTTATAGCAGCCAATTATAGGCTAAGCCCCAGAGCGAAAGCGCCGAGCTATATCGAAGATGCTGCTGAGGCTGTTGCATGGACATTTTCACATATTGCAAACTATGGCGGAGATCCCTCAAAAATTTATGTGTCGGGACATTCAGCAGGCGGATATTTGGCTTTAATGGTTGGTTTGGATAAGCATTACCTGCAAAAATTTGGTGTTGATGCAAATAATATAAAAGGGCTGGCACCGATTAGTGGGCAAACAAATACGCATTATACGATTAAAAAGGAACGTGGTCAATCTATGGTGATCCCCCAGATTGATCATTTTGCACCGCTTTCGTTCGCACGGAAAGATGCACCGCCAATTCTCCTGATCACTGGGGATCAACAATTGGAAATGGCGGCACGGTTTGAAGAAAACGCCCATTTGGCAGCGGTCTTAAAACAGGTAGGGCATACCAGAACCTCGTTGTATCAGCTACAGGGGTTTGATCATGGGGGAGTGTATGCGCCTGGTTGCCTGTTGATACTGAACTGGATCAAAGGACTCGAAAAGTAGTTTTTATGCGGCCAGGCCGAGAATCGGAAATACAGCAAATCAAAATATTATAAATAAAATAAAAAATATTACAATTGTACATTCGAAAATTCTACCGAAATTTATCTCCAAAGTAGCACATCTCTACTTTTCAAATTAATCCGTTATGTGGGCAAAACGTAATATCGTATTTATAATCTGTATGCTGGGGCTTTTCTTAGCACCGTATAGGTTATTTGCCTGCCACGAACCGTCCGAAAAGCCAAAACAGGAAGAAAAATCATGTTGCCTTGATGAAAGACAACAGGTAAAGGACGTCGAAACAGCAGATTGTTGTAAAGATGAAAGAGCTGAATCACCAAAATCAGATCATCATGCGGATGACTGTGGTAAACATTGTGGCGAAAAATCATGCCGTACCTCTCTGCAATGTAATCCTATTGTTTCAGTGATCGAAGCTCAGCTTATTTTACCCTTATATGCTGATGCATCAAGCGCTTATGCGCGCTATAAACAGCCTTATTGCGCTGATGCCTATTTTTCCATTTGGCAGCCTCCTCAGATCGCCTAGTGTTAGACTGATAGCCCATGCTATGTCTTTTTGGATCGGTTTCTCTATCCAAAGCCCCGTTTTATTTTAGCTTATGAAAATCCCTTTGGATCTATCGGATTCAATACGCAAATACAGTAAATCGCTGTAGAAGGGTTTTTCGTCGGTATTCTTTTATATACTACATATGATAATCATGAGATTAATGTCATTACTTGGTTTGGTAATCCCTGTATTACTATCCACCCAACATACACATGCACAAATTAAAAATGCAAAGACAGCGACTGTAAAGATTTTTGGAAATACACCGGCTGTTAAAACGATCATTGAAAAAGAAGGTCGGGACGGACAATTTGCGAAAGTTGACTGGAATCAGGCAACCAAACTGGCGGTTGTTACCTACGACTCGTCAAAAACAAGCGCGGATGAGGTTCTTAAGCGCATTGCATTGGCAGGGTTCGACAATGAAAAATTTCTGGCTCCAGATGATGCTTATGTTCAATTGGCAAAAGCTGAACAATATGAACGAGTCCTAAAACCAGCATTAAAAAATGATACTGAACAGCAGGTCGATCATACGAATCATCGTCAGGGTGTACAAACAACAATTCAGCCTTCGGTGAACTCAAAAGCAGCGGATGAAAAGACCGCATTTGCACTGTTGGCAAGTTCTTACTTTGCGCTAAAGGATGCATTGGTGAAGACAGATGCGGTGGCGGCAGCGGCTCATGCCGAGGCATTTCAAGCAGCAGTCAAAGCTGTCGATATGAATAAACTTGGCCACGATGAACATACCGTATGGATGAAGGTGATGAATAAGCTGGCAAGCGATGCGACAGGTATAACTAAAAATAAAGATGTTGCTAAGCAACGTGTGGCTTTTGCATCTCTTTCAAATGCGTTGTATGAGCTGCTGAAGGTGAGTAAATTGGACGGACCTATTTATTATCAACATTGCCCCATGTTTAATGAAGGCAAGGGAGCACATTGGTTAAGTAAGGAGAGTGCCGTGAAAAACCCGTTCTTTGGTGCGCAAATGATTAGTTGTGGAAGTACAGTAGAAACGTTAAACTAATCGCCTGTGTTATGAATTATTTCTTAGCTATCCTATCGGTTGTTGTATTGTCTTTAACGGCCTGTAGCGGTTCACAAACAAATACCAAAGCTGAAGATCAAATAGCTTCGACTGATCCGGCGATCAGTTTGCCTGTACCGTCAGTTCAATATAAATTGGGTGATCTCGTCCCTACAGCACAAGTTTGCATGGTGAATGATGCTTTTATGGGGAAAAAACAATTGCTGGTCAGGCACGAGGGTGAGGATTATTATGGTTGCTGTGAAATGTGTAAAAAGCGCATACCGCAAGAAGCTGCGGTACGTGTAGCCATCGATCCTTTTTCAAAAAAAGAAGTGGATAAGGCGACGGCTTCCATTGCAATTACCGGCGATCAAGGGGAAGTTTCCTATTTTGAAAACGAAACAAACTATCGAAATTATATTAAAAATCTAAACCTATAAATACACGTAATTATGAAAAAGTTTATGCTAATTGTGGCGATCGCATTGATATTCGTTGCATGCAACAATTCAACATCGAAAAATACACATGCAGATCATACGGTCCCTGTTGCTGCGGATACTGCAACGACGAATGTTGACAAAAGCAAAGGCGATAGCGCTTTGACTAAAGAGGCTGCCAGAGTAAATAATACAGCTGCAAAAATAGAACCATCGGCGGGGAAAGTTGATGTAACAGCAGCTAGCAATCCTTTGCAGGCTTATACAGCGCCTATTTCGCGCTGAAAGATGCATTGGTTAAGGATAATGGCGCGGCTGCACAGACAGCAGCGAAAGGAATACAGGCTGCCATTGCAAAACTTAATAACGAGCAATTAGATGCTGTTCAAGGAAAACTTTGGAAGGAATACCAACGGAAATTGGCTTTCGATACAGAGCATATTGCTGGGATTACGGAAAATGAACATCAGCGAGAGCACTTTGTGACCCTTTCCAAAAATATGTATGTGTTGATGGAATCTGTCAAACCTGAAGCTCCAGTCTATTATCAGCATTGTCCGATGTATCGTGATGGAAAAGGAGCCAATTGGTTGAGTACACAAAAGAAAATTGAAAATCCTTATTTAGGTCAATCAATGGCCACCTGTGGATCTATCGTAGAAACAATACATTAATACAATGAAAAGCTTATTCGAAGGACTGCCCAGCTTACACCCGCTATTGGTACATTTTCCGATTGTGCTCTTGCTGATGGCCTTGATTAGTCATATAGGTGCCTTATTGTTAAAAAAACATCGACGTCCTTTCACTGTGCTGACTTTCGGATTGTTATTACTGGGAACACTTGGAGCTCTTGCTGCAATTCAGACCGCAACCCATATTTCAGGCGATGCAGATGAAAAGGCCCTCGCGGTTTTTGAGATCCATCAACGTTTTGCCTGGATCAGCTTTTGGATTGCAAGTAGCACTACAGTCCTGCATTTTGTTGGATTGCGAAAAGATACAAGTGCTTGGATAAACTATTTGATATTGATTTTGTTGATCAGTTTATCGGTGACACTATTTATCACAGGGCATCACGGTGCTAGACTGGTCTACCAATATGGCGTAGGACCGATGGGAAATGGAATACTAATGAATTAAATGAATGAACATGTATAAAAAGAGTAATATATTAACGGTTGTCTTACTATTGATGACACAACTGACAGTGCTGGCCCAGAAGGTGGTTCGTCATGACCTTTATGTACGGGATACCATTGTCAATTATGCCGGCAAATCAAAACGGGCAATAGCTGTAAACGGACAGATTCCAATGCCGACCCTGACTTTTACTGAAGGAGATACGGCGGAAATTGTTGTTCACAATGAGTTAAAGGAAAGTACTTCGCTGCACTGGCACGGTATTTTTCTGCCGAACAAAGAAGACGGTGTGCCACACCTGACGCAGGAACCTATAAAGCCGAATTCGACTTATACCTATCGTTTTCCGATAATTCAACACGGTACACATTGGTATCACTCGCATTCGGGCCTCCAGGAACAGATCGGTATGTATGGTAGCCTTATTCTCAACAAGCGTGCAGATGATAAGACTTTCCGAAAAGGAATTGATGATTTACCCACGATTCCGGTCATATTAAGTGAATGGACAAATTATAACCCCGATAACATTCAGCGAATGCTACACACGGCCAACGATTGGGCCGCGATAAAAAAAGGGTCTACACAATCGTACGTCGAAGCAATTAAAGAAGGGAAGTTTAAGACGAAAGTCACGAATGAATGGAAACGTCAGCTGGCGATGGATGTCAGTGATGTCTATTATGATAAGGTGTTGATGAACGGGGCTCATTCCACGGATTTAAAGTCGGTGAATGGTAAAGCTTTGAAAGCAGGAGATAAAGTGCGTTTACGAATTTCCAATGGCGGTGCTTCGTCTTATTTTTGGCTGCGCTATGCAGGTGGCAAAATTACCGTTGTTGCCAATGATGGGAATGATGTGGTTCCGGTGGAGGTCGATCGATTAATGATTGCGGTATCGGAGACTTATGATGTCGTTGTAACCATACCAAATGAAGGTACAGCTTACGAATTCATGGCAACAACAGAAGATCGAACACAATCTGCCAGTTATTTTGTCGGAAATGGTATTAAACAATTGATTTCCCCGCTTCCCCGCCTTAAATATTTTGAGGGCATGAAGATGATGAACGATATGATGAAGATGAATGGTGATCTCAATGATATGGGCATGAAGATGAGCCTGAACCAGATGGATATGAATGTGGTGATGTATCCCGAAATCACAGGTGATGGAAAGAAAAAAGAAGATCACAGTAAACATAGCGGTATGAATCATGGACAAATGAACATGGACGAAGATCCCAATCGTTATAATGCCAATGCATTAGGCGATATTGTCACGCTCAACTATGCGATGCTGGAGTCTCCTCAAGCTACTGAACTACCTAAAGAAGCGCCGATACGAGATCTCAAATTTACCCTTACGGGAAATATGAGCCGTTATGTATGGAGCATGGACAATAAAATTCTTTCTGAAACGGATAAGATACCTGTAAAAAAGGGCGAGGTATTGCGCATTACCATCTATAATAACTCAATGATGCGTCATCCAATACATCTGCATGGCTTTGACTTTAGATTGTTAAATGGAAAAGGATCAAAAGCGCCGTTGAAAAATGTGGTGGATATCATGCCCATGGAGACGGATACGATCGAATTCTTAGCGAATGAAGAAGGAGACTGGTTTTTTCATTGCCATATCCTGTATCATATGATGGCGGGGATGAACCGCGTTTTTGCTGTGGACGATTATAAAAATCCCTATCTTCCAGATAAAGCTAAAGCCTATAAGGAGTTGCAGATGGAAAGTAATATGACTCATTTCATGGCGCAAAATGATTTCGCTACCAATGGAAATGACGGTCAGGCAATGTTTCAGAATGCACGCTGGCAGCTTGGTTCAGAATGGCGTTTGGGGTATAATGATATGCACGGTTATGAAGTGGAAACCCACTTGGGTAGATACTTTGGGAAGATGCAATGGTTTATGCCATTTGTCGGTTTTGATTATCGTTATCGTCGAATGGGTGAGGATGAACATGAGAAAAATATTTTTGGACAGGCCAATAAAAAAGATAGTCGCAAAGCTTTAAGTCTGGGTTTTATGTATACTTTACCCATGTTGGTCAATTTTCAGGCAGAGGTGTATCACGATGGAATTGTGCGATTGCAGCTTATGCGTGAGGATATCCCGATCGCTAGAAGGATCCGTGGCGATTTTATGGTCAACTCAGACCTTGAATATATGGCTGGACTAAATTATGTCATCACCAAAAATATGGCTTTTAGAACACATTATGATAGCGATATGGGCTTTGGTGTGGGCTTGTCATTAAATTATTAAAAACGTAGATTTTATATTGGATTTTTAAAGGGGGCTTTGCATCGCAAAGCCCCTTTTTTTTGTGCTATAAAAAGAGTGGATAAGTGGCGTACTGTTTATGAAATAATCCTGATTTTATTGGTAGATTATTGGGAGATAAATCGGACTTTAGCCGCGTTCATCCGAATGAGGTCCCTATAAGGTCCGAATAAGGTCCCTATAAACTCCCTATTATTGAATATAAAAATAACTTGTTATGTAAGCCTTGTCTACAATGTATTTTCATGTTTTGCCCTTCGGGTTATCGCTAGCTTAGTGCTTTCCCCGCTAGCGTATTCCTTTCTCCGCTACTCTGCCTATAAAAGGAAGATAGATCAATTCTTATTGGGGGATGGCGAATCTGGTTTTGGTAGATGGAAAGAAAGAAAAACGCCAGAAAAGGTTTATTCCTGGCGTTTTATACTAGTGTGAATTTTATGACGACTAAAGTTTTTGATCGCTTAAATCATCCATTTAAATATGCTGGCTCCCCAAGAGAAACCTGCACCAAAGGCGGTTAACATGACTAAATCACCGGTATTTAATTTTTTAATATTCTGCCAGATACACAACGGGATCGTGGCAGCAATGGTATTTCCTAGGTATTCGATATTACTTAATGCTCTGTCTTCTGGTATATTCAGACTACGCCCAACGGCATCAATGATGCGCTGATTAGCCTGATGTGGAATTAACCAGTTGATATCTTCAATCTGTAGGTTGTTGCGTTGTAAAACCGTATTACAGGCGTCGCTCATAGACTGAACAGCATGTCTAAATACAGTTTTGCCATCTTGTTTCAGGAATCTGTTGTCGTTGACAGGAAGATTACTGTCGATTGGATACAAAGAACCGCCGGCTTCGATTTTTAAGAATTCCTTTCCCGCGCCATTACTACATAGATAGGCATCCATAATTCCACCTTCTAAAGATGGCTCAAGCCATATCACACCAGCGCCATCACCAAAAAGAATATTGGTCGAACGATCTTTTAAATCGACATAAGTACTGATGTTGTCAGCACCGACTACGAGTACATTTTTATAACGGCCTGTCTCAACGAGAGCTGAAGCCATGTCTAAGGCATATAAAAACCCAGAGCAAGCAGCGTTGACATCAAAAGCCCAAACATTGGTAAGACCTAATTTTTCTAAAATGATATTTGCTGTTGCCGGCATTGGCATATCGGGTGTAGAAGTCGCTACAATTAGCGCATCTACATCGTTCAGATTTTTATGATATTGTGTTGCCAAATCTTGTATAGCTTTTACAGCCATGTCTGATGTGGCAAGATTTTCTTCTAAAATTCTCCGCTCCTTAATACCTGTACGTTTGATAATCCATTCATCGGATGTATCGCAAAACTGCTCCAAATCTGTATTTGATCTCTTATTCGGTGGAATATATCCGCCAATACCAGTAATTGCTGCATACGGCCTGCTGGGTATTCTCTCAGTCATAAATTAATGTACTCTATTCTCTCTCTTATTATAGCTATCCTATTAGGAATGACTCGTGTGTTTTTTGCGCCGTAAAACTACGGTTAATTTATGCGATTAATAAGCGAAAAAAATGATTTATGGCAAAAAATTACGTTTTGCCAACACTTTTAACTGTTTTTTACATATTGTCTATACTAATCTTTTAATCGGTCTTTATGATGCGGAATTAAATATTGAATGCGCCTGTTTTTACGAAATATTAATCTAACTATGTTCGTCCAATTCGCAAAATAGTCTAGTTGCTTTTTGTGTTTCAAATCATCGGAAGGAGCGTTTCGCCTGTTCCAAAAGTTCAGCTAAAATGATGATTCCTTCCTCGATCAATTCCTCAGATAAGGATCCATAGCCAAGTCGTATTCCACCAAAAATATTTTCTCTGCTGTAGTTTTCGGGATGCGGTATATGGACTGATCTTTCCTTTAATTTTTGGGATAAAAATGCCCAGTCGATCTGATGTTTAAATGATAGCCAAACCGCCAATCCTCCTTGTGGAGAAGTATAGCTCACATGATCCTGCAGATATTTGTCTACTTGGGCGATCATGAAATCACGTTTCTTTTTGTAAAGCAGCGTTGCTTTTCGGATATGTCTACGAATTGTTCCATCCTGAATGAGTTCCAGGACAGCTTGCTCCATAATATTGTCACCTTGTATATCGATGATGTAGCGAAGTTCGGTAACCTGCTGGAGTAACTGCTCGTTTCTTGTCGCCAGATAACCGATACGGAGTGCTGGTGCAACAACTTTGCTGAGTGTACCGATGTAAACAGTATTGATCAGTTCCTGCTGTGAAGCGAGTGGGTAATAGGGCGCTTGTTCAAAATGAAATTCGTAATCGTAATCGTCCTCAATGATCGTGAAGTTATGTTGGTTGGATAATGCTATTAATTGTGATCTCCGTTCTTTGCTTAAGGTCACAGTGGTTGGATATTGTCGATGTGGAGTAAGATACAGTGCCCTAATATTGCTTTTTTTCAATAAATGTGGGAGAAGTTCATCAACAATAAGACCATCGGTATCGACAGGGATCGGAATCAATCGCGCACCTGCTTTTTCAAAGATTTTCCAGGCTGAATGGTATCCAGGGGACTCCACAAAGATATAATCATCGTGCCGTAATAGGCATTGGGCGACCAGGTACATGGCCATTTGACTTCCACGACTGATGCATAGGTTATTTTTATCAATGTGCATGTTGCGCTCGATGTTGAGCATATTGGCGATTTCTTCCCGAAAATCAAGATGTCCTCGGGGATCGGCATAACCCATCATTTTCCAACGTGCGCTGCGTTTAAAAATTTGACGATAGGCCCGTCCGAGCTGTTCTATCGGGGCAATCTTGCTGTCTGGATTACCATCATCGAATATAATACGTGTGGGGGCTTGATGATCAGATAATTCGATCTTTTGTGCAACATATAGGTTAGAGCCATAAGGTAATTGAGCCGCTACAAATATACCTCTACGTGCCTGACTAACCAGCCAGCCTTCGCTCAACAGCAACTGTATGGCATCAATTACCGTGTTTCGGTTTAATTTTAGTTGGGCTGCAAGAGATCTGCTACTGGGTAAGGCCGTTCCTTTCGCCAATCGACCTGATTGTATATCAGCAGCAATGTTATCCGCTATTTGGATGTAAATCGCTTTTGAAGAGGATCTGTCAATATCTATCGTTAAATTCCAAGGTCTAAGCATGAGGCTATTGTATCGGGTAATTGTTCAAATATACAATTGTTCTGCAGGATTAAAATACATCGGATAGATGATGCATGATCAGTGCTGCGCTATTCTATTTAAGATGAGTTGTTTTGTTTATTGTACGTGACGGCTGGACTAGGAATAAATAACCATCTTGGACTAGGAATGAAAGGAGATTTAAGTTGATTTTTGAGTTTTACTAATCGAAGTCATTCATGAAACCATTTCCCGTTTTTGAGAAAGTTGATATTGCGATCGAACGAGCCCTTGGTTGCTTTGTTTATGATAAACAGCAGCAGGCCTATTTAGATCTATATGGTGGTCATGCCGTTATTTCTGTTGGGCATAGCCATCCGCATGTTGTTGAAGAAACTATACAACAGATGAATAAGATCGGATTTTATTCAAATGCAGTTACAAACGATCTTCAGGATCGTTTGGCCGAGCGCTTGGGCAGTGCCTGTGGTTATCCTACATATGCTGTTTTTTACAGTAATTCGGGGGCCGAAGCAAATGAAAATGCACTGAAGTTAGCTTCGTTCCGTACGGGAAGGAGGAAAGTATTGGCGATGTCAAATGCGTTTCATGGGAGAACCTCAGCCGCGGTTTCGGCAACGGATATCCGGTCGATTCGTGCACCATTAAATGACAGTGAACAATTTGTCTTTACACCCTTCAACGAGATCTCCAGTTTGAAAAAACAATTGGAAACCGAAGAATATTGTGCTGTAATCATTGAACCTATTCAAGGTGTCGGGGGGATTCATCGGGCAAGTCCTAGTTTCTTACAGGAAGTAAGAGCAATCTGCACGAAAACTGGGACTATGCTTATTTTGGATGAAATTCAATGCGGGTATGGGCGCACGGGACGTTTCTTTGCACATCAGCATGCTGGGATAGAAGCCGATTTAATTACGGTGGCCAAAGGGATTGCAAATGGCCTCCCGATGGGGGCGACAATTATTTCGCCTAAAATAAAGCCGGTCACGGGGCAATTGGGCACTACTTTTGGCGGTAGTCATGTGGTTTGCGCGGCGGCACTGGCTGTACTTGATGTCATCCAAAAAGAGCAATTGATTGATAATGCCGCAGCTGTAGGTGAATTTCTGTTGAGAGAATTAAGAAAAATTCATGGCGTAAGTGAAGTGAGGGGGCAAGGATTGATGATTGGCGTAGAGTTTGAAAACGATATTCAACACCTACGGGAAGAACTTTTGTTTTCTGAAAAGATTTTTACAGGATATGCAGGACGCTATACCCTCCGCCTATTACCGCCGCTCTGTTTCACCATGAATCACGCGGAGACATTTTTGAAGAGTCTACGGAAGCTTGTGCATAAAGAGAAACTAGCCGATGATGTTTCGGTATATTGATTGGACCCGCTGTATTGATTTTTTGCGAAGTTTTAACGAAGGATTCTCCAGATGAGCTGTTGCGCTTTGATAAATGTTGTAAAAGAAGTAATTTCACATCTAGCGTATTTAATCAGTAATAGCGTATAATGGATTTCAAGACAACAAAAAAATATTTGCCTACAGCGGGTTTAGTGAGTATTAAGGAAGATAAATTATTATTGGCGTATAGCAACAATAGAAAGGCATGGTATCTGCCAGGTGGGAAGATTGATGCAGGGGAGGAAGCCCTGCAGTCCCTACGTCGCGAGATTTTGGAGGAGTTGAATATCAATCTGGATCCGGATAAAATCTCGTATTATTGCCATGTAACAGCTCCGGCGTACGGGCTTGTGCCAGAGGTTATCATGGAACAGGATTGTTTTCTGTACCCATTAACAGAGCAGATCGAACCCAGTAATGAGATTGGCGCCGTTCGTTATTTTTCACACCAAGAGTACCAGAAAGAACCTATCCAGGTCATTGGCGTTTTGCATGTGTTTGACAAGTTGAAGGCTGACGGATTGATTTAAAAAATCCTGTCGCCGCTAGATGCCATAGCCTTCATTGAGGCAGCTGATACCCTTTGTGTCTTTTAAAGGAATAATTTTTTGGCTTTTGGTATCCATTCGCCATGCCTTGATGATTTTGTCGAAATATTCTTTGCTTTCATCGACCCGGCTAATAGCTATAATTTCGCTGTCTGGTTTGTCAACTTGCTTGCAGTTGCATAAGCTGAGTTGCTCGTTGGACTTCAGTTTTTGAATATTGATGGTATCCAAAATCTTGTATTTGACTTTACCTTTGCTATCATCGGGTAACAATTCCTCTAAAATACAAACACCATTTTTGGCATTTGTAAAATAGCCGGCAGCAAAGCGAAAGTCTCCTTGGGTATTCTTGTCGGTTTCAATAAGCGCACCAGTTGTATAGGTATAAGATTTTAATTCAGCAATTTCATTGATCTCACGGAATACTTTCCCATATAAGGGGTTTTTCTGATCGTTAACGGTCTTGAAACTGGACCAACTGCAAATGGATAGCATTGCAATGGGTATAATTAGTATATATCTCATGGTTTTCAAAAATTAAAAACGTTGTTTAAGTTAACAAATCTTTCTGTTATATTAAACAACGTTTTTACTGCAGCACTATTGTGTTGACAGACTTTACTAGAACTTATTGCGAGTTTATTTAGCCTGTGATTCTTGCGTCTTTTGAGATTCTTTATATACTTTGTTGTCCTCGTCATCCATTTCCATGTCGAGATCTTCTTCTTTGTATTTTCCCATTTTTAAGTGAAAGTTATCTGGAGTGCCCGTAATTCGCATAGGTATCCCAAAGATTCCAAAAGGAGGTAAGCCCAGTCGAAAACCCAGGTTCATCCGCCCATCTAAGGTCACTTGACCTTCAAAACGAGGCCTGAATCCCATCATTTTCATTTTCGTGCGTTCGATGGTCATCACATTATTTTTGATATGGGATTTAATAACAACTTTTTTCACTTCGCCATCTTTCAATTTTTCCTTGGAAGTAGATTGACTAATTCCATTAAGTAACTTGAAGCCTCTGAATTTAATTTGATTCAGTGTTAGGGATCCATCGCCGACGATGGAGGGCATTACTGGTTGCATATTGCCATTCAATAAACCACCCAATTTATAATCCAATGAAACCAGGCCATAAGCATTTTTGGCAGAGCTAACCATTTCTCTGAATAGCGGTATCTCTTTGTAAGCGCGTTGAATATCAAAGCTGTCAGCTTTCACAGCATAATCAAAACTTGCTCTACGTGGATTTATAGGACGATAGCTTCCGTTCATATCTACTTTCAGTCCCCCTAGTCCAAAGTTTGTCTTATGAAGAATCATCTTACCGTCTTTTACCTGTAGGTCACCTTTGAAGTCTTTGATATTCATTTTATTATATGCTATGGCATTGACAAGCCCCAAGACCTGAACGTCCAAATTTTTAGGCAGAAGAACTACACCACTTTCCGAAGAGCTTGCAGTCGTCGATGTGGCCGGAGAAGCAAAAACCATAAAATCATCCACATTGATTTTCTTGCTGCTGAGTGTAAATTGCCCCTTTAACGGTGCTTGACTACTTGTTGCATAATTAATAATGTTGTTGAGATATCCTTTGATGGAAATATCATTCTTCGCATAGGCTACCAAGAATTTATCGAAATTCATTTTCTCCTGATAAAAACTGAAGTTCCCACTTCTAATTGCAATAGGCTGTGGAAGCATGTCGGACTGAACCTGGATGTTTCCAATACTTAACTGACCACTATTTTGGAGTCGGTTATAATGACCATTGGTGGCATCGCTCTGTAAACCTTTTAAACTGAAATCCGTATAGATAAAACCATCGACATTGGTACCATCTAATGCAAAGAGTTTATAAATAGGGCCGAGATTAAGCTTACCCTTGGATTGTATGCTGTACTTTATATTATTGAAGTTCTTGAGGTCTGCATTCAAGAAAAATGGTTCGCCAGCAAATGTAAATGATACCGGTAGGATTTTGACATTCAGATCTCGAAGTGAGCCTTTTTCGCTATTGACAAAAGCTTCGACCTGAATATTTTCCATCGGGATAGGATAATCATTTGACTTGATCAAGCCATTCTTCATCACGATGGATGTATTGGTTTCGGGAAAAATGTTTCGTTTGAGATCCACATAACCTTTTGCCATGAGGTTGACATCCACTAATCCTGCCAATTCAACTTGTTTAATGGGATAGAAATTTTTGATATCTGCTAAATTAAATGAAGCTTTTAAATCCGAGTTGACCGCAATTTTATTAAAATCTGTTATTGAAATAAAACCCTTTATATAGTTGTTAAGCGCCTGAACAGAAATATCATGGATTGCTATTGATGCACTTTTTAATTGGCCATCGGGATCCTTTGCTTCCAGACGATAAGCAATTTTGTCCAACCCCTGTGGGAGGTTCGCCAATTTGAATTTACCATCTACGAGTGTATTTTTGATATCAAAAGTAGGAATGGATGCAATGTATTCCTGTTCGCGTTTTTGAAGTCCTACCTTACGAATAGCTTTGGCGTATGTTCCGTCGATTTTTGCGTAAAGATTCCATTTTCCACCAAATGAAAAGTCTGGGAATTGTAGGGATTCATTGAGTTTACCGAGATCAAGATCACTTTTTATGTTGGCATGCACGGTTACAGGGTGTAAACCCGCAATGTTGCCCTGTGCATTGAAATAGCCTGAAGCAACTTTAAAGTCAAATTGTTTCAGATCAATTTGTAGTGAGTCTGGATTCAGTGCCGGCAGGTCTATCCGTAATTTTGCATTCCAGTCTGTCAGCGGATTGGTGGATTGTTTATACGCGAGAAAGCCATTGTTGACCATGAGTCCAAGGGAAAGATTAGGCATTTTGTTGTTGTCGACAATATAGTCTCCTTCTAAATTGACAAAAACCTCCGATGTACCTTTCACGGAGAGGTCCTTGATCCAAGAAGCGTAGCTATTTGGGACTAATGAAAGTAATTCGGCCAAGGTGCTTTCCTGTGATTTTAATTTGAAATCCAGGTGATAACCATGGGAGATAAAAGACAACAACCCACGGAAACGAACCGGTAATTGATTTATTTTAATATCATTTCGTTCGAAGACGAAAGATAAGGTATTGGTATTGATCCGTGTTAGCAAATTGGCATCGATCGACTTTTTGTCCACATACAATTCATTGTCAAAGGAAAATGAAAAGGATGCAATTTTTGCACGTGTGTTCAAGTCAAAGATATTTGACATCAGATCTCCCTTACCCTCATATTCCAGATCTTTTGCCTCTATCTGTAGCGGAATGGAGCGATCTTCATAATGGAGATTTGTTTTTTCAAGTTTAATCAGTTGGAAGGCTAAAGCACTGCTTTCGGAATTGTCTTGTGTTTTTGTAGCATCAGCGGAGCTAGATTTATAAATATTGTAATTGGCATTTCCCAAAGAATCAACCAGGATATTGATCTTCCCGCTGTTCACGATAAACTTGTCGATTACAATTTTAGATTTGAGAAGACTCATAAGGTCCACGCCAAAACTGACTTTTTTTGCAGCGAGCAGCGTGTCGTTTTTGAAAGGTTCGGCCCCTTTTAGTAAGACATCATCCATCGATGCAGTAAGCAAAGGGAATTGATCAAAGAAGGTTAATCTTACTTTGGAATAATTTAATTCACCTGTAATGTGCTCGTTTACGAGCGATTTGACCTTGCTGTTTACTTCATTTTCGAATATATAAGGAATAGATAATATGCTGATAACGAGTAGTACGGCGATGCTTGTAAAAACGATAGCGATACGTTTCACAACTTTTATAAATGTTGCTTTTGACACTTTGGAACTTTTTGTGGTTACAAAAATCAGAAAATTATTATTAATCTCAGTTATGTGATGCATTTATTTTGAAAAGGGCTTGGATTATGTCGTTTTTCATTGACAAGAGGCCGCGTTAAAGCCTTTCTTGCGAAGTGCTTTGCATAGGCTTTTAAAAATTTCATGTATTTTTGCAGCGTGAAATTTCGATTTAAAAATGCCGAACAGAAGAATAGTATCATCCTGACTGCCTGTTTGTTTTTGTTGTTGTTGATTGGGGGGGGCTTGCTCGGTATTATCCATCATAAAGTAGACCTCCTTAAGAAGAGGATACTGATCGATTTTGCAGATGAGAATATGTTGCTTGTCAAAAAGCAATTGGAGTTGTTGCAGCAAGATCTATTCCTTTCGGAAAAAAAGATCTTAAATCAGCCCGCCTTTGATCTAAAAGAAAGTGCTGACTCGCTGTTGGTCGTTTTGCCGGTTGGACAAGCGGACTCTGTCAATCAGCGAATGCTTACCTTGTTACGCACACGGACAATAAATCACCGACTATATCACATTTATCTGGATGTAGTAAAATTGAATGCCTATTTCGCGGAACTCAATTTCGGAAGACGAGCTTATTTCGAGATTTACGACGACCGTGGATTATGTATGTATTCTCCAGATAATCGAAAGTGGGGCAAGCGGGCCAGTACAGCAGTTGCAAAACAAGGACAGATTGTGAAATCTGATTTTCTTCAGCTGGACGTTATGGTCAATTCGTATCCCTGTAACATTCTTTTAGTGGGTGGTGAAATCAAGGTGTATGTCTTGTTGCTGAGTATTGAAGAGGAAATCCAAGAATTGCTAACGTATAGCATCTTGCTTGGTGTGGGCTTGATGTTGGTAGCTATGGTGTTAATCTACTTTAATATCGTGGAGCGTCGCAAGATTCAGCAACTGAAACTGCAATCCCTGAAGCAAGAGAATGAATATACGCGCATGCAGTTGGTTCAACTGCGGCAGCAGATCAATCCGCATTTTTTATTCAATACATTTGGGTCGCTTCAATACCTGATTGGAAAGGACAATGATCTTGCGAAGTCTTTTATTGGCAAGATGACAAAAGTCTACCGGAAGATGCTCCGCACAGATGAAGCCGAATGGTCATCATTGGGGGAGGAGCTGGAATTGGCCAAAGCCTATTTCTTTTTACAGCAGGTGCGGTTCGGAGCGGCCTTAAGTGATATGGAAATTCGGCTGCCAGCAACATGTTTGGATCGGAAAATTCCACGTTTGGGCCTGCAGATGCTGGTAGAAAATGCGATCAAGCATACCCGTATTTCGATCGAACATCCGCTGAAGATTCAGATCATCTATCTTGTTGAAGAAAACGTGCTGGAAATCCGCAATAACTGGCAGCCCAGACAGGGGGCAGAGCTGGAAGGTGAGGGGTACGGACTTAATTATTTAGCATCCATCTATCGTTATTATGCGATGTCGGGCTTTCGGTACGGGATAGAATCGGACTTTTTTTCGGTATACTTACCACTCTCATCCAGTTGAAAATGAAGAATAAAAGATGGTCGGTTTACGTGTTCATGTTTTTGTAGCGCGTGTTCATACCTTTAAACTGCGTGTTCATCGCTTTGCATACTTTTCTGTATAATATTTTTAACAAATTTGGCTCCTAATCTAGAAATATTAGTTCGTGGTTAGCCTAATCCTATCCGATCAAATAGCATAAGTTTTAAGTATAAATGACTTGGAATTGACCTGCTTGGAATAGACAAAATTACTTTCTAATCGTTCTGTAGTAAGCTAAAATTAGCTTATGGATAACACGAGATAATAGCTTGATGATTCGTCATCACTTTTGAAAAACACATGGAGTGCAACGAGCTCAGATATCACCTTTGAAAACAAGGGCTCAAAATATTTATTTGATGAAAAACACTTACACTAAGTTAGCCATAGGTCTTTTATTTTCCGCTGGTCTAATGCAATCTTGTTCATTATTGCAAACAGTAGGCCTGCGAAAAAAAGAAACGGTTACTTCTGCTAAAGATTCTATTGCCAAGAAAGATACGACAGCTGCGTACGACAAATTTTTTAAAGATGCCCGGGTTGATACTGGTATGTTTACGGTAATTCGTAAGGAAAATAATTACTATTTTGAAATTCCAGTGAAAAAGATGGGGCAGGATATTCTGTTGATACAGAAGCTGTCTTCCGTTCCATTGGCTTTAAATGAGGCTGGGGTAAACAAAGGAATGAATTATGAAAATAAGGTCATCCGGTTTACACTCCGCAAGGAGAAGAAGGAGGTGTGGGTTTCGGAGATTAAGCCTCAGGTTGAAGTCCCTAAAGGTGACGCAATAGCCGCTTCGGTATACGATAATTACCGCCCTTCTTATATTGAATCTTTTAAGATTGAAAGTTATTCAAAAGATTCAAGTGCTGTTGTAATCAAAGTCAATAAGGTATTTGATGGTTCAGAAAAGAGTTTTACGGATGTGTTTACTTCCTTGGGTTTGGGAACTTCACCTAAAACCAGTATATCTACAGTTGAAGATATCAAATCTTATGCGAATAATATCGTTGTGAAGTCTGTATTTTCTACCAAGGTGACGGAAGGTAATGAATCTGTACCGGTTTCTTTGGAAATTACAAGTAACCTTTACGAACTGCCTGAAACGCCTATGGTTGCCCGGTTTGCAGATCCAAGGGTTGGTTTCTTTACTTCGCCGCGTTGGTATTTTAACGATAAACAACAAGAACTGGATAAGAAAAATCTGGTCAATCGCTGGCGTTTGGAACCGCGTGACGAAGACAAAGCGCGCTATCTGAAAGGGGAGCTGGTCGAACCCAAAAAACCGATTGTCTTTTATTTGGACCCAGCGACCCCAAAACAATGGCGTCAGGCCATTATTGATGGCGTACATGATTGGCAGGTCGCCTTTGAAGCTGCTGGCTTCAAAAATGCAATTCTGGCCAAACAACAGCCCGATAGTGTCAAATTTGATCCAGACGACGCTAATGTTTCTTCTATTGTATACGCAGCATCTGCTCAAGCTAATGCCATGGGGCCATCTGTTGTTGATCCACGTTCAGGAGAAATATTGGAAGCTGACGTGATCTGGTGGCACAACGTCATGACGATTTTAAATAGCTGGATGCGCATACAGACCGGTATCGTCGATACATCAGTACGTGCTAATGTTTTTTCCGATGAGAAAATGGCACATGCCATTCGCTTTGTTTCTTCTCATGAAATTGGACACACGCTCGGATTGATGCACAATATGGGCTCTTCGGCAAGTTTCCCTGTTGATTCGTTGCGTAGCAAAAGCTTCACCGCTAAAATGGGAGGGACCGCTCCTTCCATCATGGATTACGCTCGTTTCAATTATGTGGCACAACCCGAAGATGGTGTGGAACAGATTACTCCCGTGATCGGTGCTTACGACAAGTATGCCATTGGCTGGGCTTACCGTTGGTATGGCAAAACGCAGCCTTGGGATGAGATCCCTTTGCTGAGAAAGGAAATTGACAGCCATGTACATGATCCTATCTATCATTACGGTGAACAGCAAGATTCTAAAAATATCGTTGATCCGCGGGCTCAATCGGAAGATCTTGGTGATGACGCCATGAAAGCTGGGGAATATGGTATGCTGAACCTGCGTCGCATGATGCCTAATATTATCAACTGGACAACCAATGTCGGCGATGATTACTACCGTGCCGGTAAGTTGTATATGGGCGTGGTTGGACAATGGTATGCATATGCTGATCATGTTTTAAATAATATTGGTGGTATTTACCTCGAAAATGCTGTTTTGGGTGATCAAAAAGATGCCTATAGTCCAGTACCAAAAGACAAACAAGTGCGCGCTTTGGAGTACCTCAAGAAGAATGTCTTTTATATGCCTGAGTGGTTGTTCGTTCCGGAGCTGATGGCAAAAACTTTTCCATTGAAAGATTCTCCGATAGGACCATTTGAGTATGCTCCTTATAACTTACAACGTGAATTTCAGTACGCTATGTTGTATAAACTGGTCAATGATGAACGTTTGCTGCGTATGGTTGAGATGGAAAATCTTTTCGGAAGTAAGAAAGCATGGAGCGCACCGGAGTTTTTAACTTCTGTACGTCAGACGGTTTTTGCTAAAACCATCAGCGGACAATCGTTGGATCTTAAAACACGGATGCTGCAACAAAACTATGTGGATGTGCTGATGGTATCTACCAACAAATCGATGGAGAAACTAAATGCGAAGAAATTGGCAGGCATTGAGCAACTGGTTGAAGCGACACAACCTGATCTATGTTTACATCCGCAACATGTATCTTCTTCACAAGCTGGACTGCGGAATGTACATGTCACTGGTATGATACGCACGTCCGATATGCTGACGTATAAACGAGCTGAATTATATGAGATTTACCAGTTGTTGAAACAAAAGCAACGGACTGGTGATGCGACGACGAAATCGCATTACATGGATCTTTTATTACGTATTGCAAATACCTTAGAATTAAACTAATATATTAACATCTACCAAAATGAATAAGTTTTTAATACCGTTGACCTTCATGTGTGTGCACGTTGCGCATGCGCAGGAATCCAGAGAATTGAAAGGAAAGGTTCTGGATGCGGTCACGCTAAAACCTGTCGTGGGGGCGACAGTTGTCGTTGAAAGTTCGGCAGTAGCAGAAGATATCGGTGTACCTAATCAGGTGCAGCAGTCGGCATTGGGTTCATTGACCGATGCGGCTGGAGAATTTCGCTTAAAAGTGCCTAGTAATTTAAAATATGTAACGATTAGCTATGTCGGGTACCAGCGTATTCAGGTGCCGGTATTTCAGGATCATAAGACAATCTTGCTTCAGCCAAGTGGTGAATCTTTGGATGAGGTGATCGTAACAGGTTATACGGATATCAAAAAACGTAAGAATACGACGGCTTACAATAAAATCAATGTCGCTGATATCAAACAAACAGGAGTTTCATCGATCGACGAAATGTTGGCCGGTCAGGTCGCAGGTTTGCAACTGAGTAATTTTAGTGGCGGCCCCAATAGTGCTCCTCAGATTCGTATCCGTGGTACAGTATCACTCAATGGAACACAAGATCCATTATGGGTAATTGATGGTTTGCCCATTGAGGGAACTGAAATGCCTAATCGAATTGATAAGGACAACCTCAATAGCTTGACAAATCTTCCTATTGCGGGTATCAATCCTGATGATATCGCCGATATTACAGTATTAAAAGATGCAGCGGCAACATCGATTTATGGTGCCCGGGCAGCAAATGGGGTCATTGTGATTACCACAAAAAGAGGTAAATCTGGTCCCGCAAAATTGCAGGTCTCAGCAAATACCTTTGTGACCGAACGCCCAGATTACAACAATCTCAATCTGATGAATGCTGACGAGAAGGTTGACTTTGAGTTATTGATGGCAAACCGCACGGATCTAAATTATCGTACGAACAAAGGTGCGATTATGCGGATACTAAACAAAGCAGATGCACTGGATGCTTATCGTTCGGGTGGTTTAGCGGCTTTGTCGCCGGACGTGCAGCAGTCAATCAATCAATTGCGTTCACAACAAACAGACTGGGGGAAAGAACTTTATCGTCAGGCGCTGAATCAGCAGTATTCTGCATCTATTTCGGGTGGTAATGACGGACATCGCTATTATTTGTCCAGTGGTTTGTACGATGAAAAAGGAGCTACGAAAGGTGTAGATCTACGCCGCTATACATTGACATTAAATAACGATTTTAATATTAATGATCGATTTAAAGCAGGTATTAATCTAATGGGGACGGTTTCAAACCGACAAAATCCAATTCAGGATCGCGATGCTTTTACAAACCCAAGTTATTATGTGCGTTCGGTTAATCCTTATCTGTCGGTCTATGATCAGTCAGGAAAGTATAACTATGATCCCGATATTGAAGGGTTTGAGGGCGATACTTATATTCCTTTTAATGCGGTTGAAGAACGAGAAAATACCAAATATACATTTACGAATAAAGGACTTAAGGCGATTAGCTATTTGGAGTACACCATCCTGCCACAACTATCATTACGAACCGAATTCGGCTTGCAATTTGACGAGAACGGATCGGAGAAATTTGCGGATCAGGAAAGCTATAATACACGTAAATTACGTGCCGGTACGCGCTATTATGATGCTGCCAGTAAGACAAATAAATATTTCTTACCTGTAGGCGGGACGGTGGAAAATACCCATAATAGTATTTTCCAATACAATTGGAAAACTTACCTCAAGTACAATAAAACGTGGAACGATCGCCATGAATTGGAAGTAATGGGAGGGACGGAGTTACGAAGAAGCAAAAATACAATGGTGACTACGAAGGGGTTTGGTTATAATCCAGCAACATTGACTACCCAGACGATTATTTTTCCAAATAGTACCTATCAAAATGATTCTAGGTTTGTGCAATATAAAAAAGCATTTATCGAGAACTCATATGCTTCTTTTTATGGTAACGCAACATATACACTGGATCGTAAGTATAATGTGTATGGAAGTATTCGTTACGATGGTTCAAACATGTTTGGTGTGGATCCAAAATATCGATTTTTACCAATTTGGTCACTTTCAGGATCGTGGAATGTGCTAGAAGAAGAGTTTATCAAAGGAAAAACAGCCTTGTCTGATCTTCGTGTACGTGCTTCTTACGGTATCCAAGGGAATGTGGACCGTAATACCTATCCTTTTATTGTCGGTAAATATGGTAATACCACGCTTCTTCCCGGTAACACTGAGGGGTCTGTGGTTGTTGATATGCCTGCCAATGATAAATTACGTTGGGAACGTACTCAATCCTATAATGCCGGAATTGATTTGGGGTTATGGAAAAATCGATTAAACATTACAGTCGACTATTATAACAGAAAAAGTACAGATCTCATCGCATATAGTGCACTGCCTTTGGAAAATGGTTTTCAGAATGTGCAGGTTAACTGGGCTTCAGCACGTAATCAAGGTATTGAGTTGACGATTTCAAGCCGTCAGATTCAGACAGATAAGTTTTCTTGGTCAACGGACTTCAATATTGCACACAACAATAATAAATTATTGAAAGTAATCAACAATCCAACGGCTTATGCGCCAGAATCTCAGGCTGGTCGACCAATTAATGGTTTATATGTATTGGAAACTGCTGGTTTGGACAAAGATGGTGTGATGCAGTTTAGAAACCAGGATGGTTCTGTTGCGAGTATGGAAGAGTTTTATGGGCTCTACGATCCTTGGGCTGATTTCTTGCCAGGATATACTTCTCAGACAGATATGTCGGCGGCAACTTATCGTTCCAAGTTTAAATATGCTGGTAGTAAAGATCCTAAATTCATTGGCGGGATGACCAATCGTTTTCGTTATGGACAATTTGATTTGGCTATCTCTGCGGTATTTAATTTAGAACGCTGGGCGAGTCGTACGCCAACTTACAATCCTGCCAAAGTAGATCGTGGACAGAATTATACGAAGGATCTGTTGATGGCCTTGCAGGGTAAAGCCGCTTTACCAGCATTGGGAAGTATCAATTCTGAATTAAACGAACGCTGGATGGCCTATGCCTGGATGGAAAGCAACGACCCAATTAATTCGTTTAAACAATATGATATTTGGGCAAAGAAAATGAGTTATATCCGCATCAATAGCATTCGTTTAGGCTACACCTTACCGGCTGCACTAAGTAAAAAGATTGGTACAAGCAATCTACGCGTGAATGTAGAAGGACGTAACCTGTTTGTTTTTGGAACAAATTACGATGGGTATTTTGATCCCGAAACTTATGGCGATTATTATGCGCAGCCAATCAGTAAATCGTTTGCCTTTGGTCTTTCCGCAAGTTTTTAATTTTTAATTGATTTATAACATGAAGAAAATAATTTATTTTGGAATGATCATGACAGCGAGTGCATTGTCTTCCTGCAATAAATATTTAGATATACAACCCGTTGGGACGGTCATCCCTGCCACGGAAAGTGATTTTAGAGGACTGATGACAAGCAGTTACCTGGGATTCCCTACACATAAGTCCTATTTGTCTTTGCGTACGGATGAACTATTGTTGGATGAAAGTTCGACCGATGCCGCTAGAACCAAAGATATCTATCTTTGGAACGATCAAAATCCTGATGCGACAACAATTGCTTATCCTTATTTGGCATTTTACAACAGTATTTTTTATGCCAATCAAATTATCAGTACCATTGATGACAAATTAGGAAGTAATGCCACGGTAGATCAGATTAAAGGGGAAGCTTACCTAATGAGGGCTTACGCTCATTTTGAGTTGTTAAATCTTTACAGTGAGGTCTATTCGGCGAGTAATGCAGGGCTTCGGGGTGTTCCTTTATCGACAAAGATTGACCTGGAACAACGTTTTGTTCCCGCGACCATTGGAGAGTCTTATATGCAGATCCTAACTGACATGGAAAAAGGGACAGCGTTACTGACTGTCGATGATCAGGCAAAAGGTGTTAATTATCGCTTTAGCAAACGCGCTGCTTTTGCAATGGCCTCACGCGTTCATTTATACCGCGGTGAGTGGCAGGAAGCAATTGATGCCGCTAAAAAAGCTTTGGCTATAAATGACAAATTGGTTGATCTCAATGTTGCTGGAAGCCTACTTCCGAATGATTTTGAATCCGCAGAGATGATTATGGCTTTGGAAAAAGTATCTGTTCCTGGAGTACGTACAAGTTCCTTTATTTCACCGGCCTTATTAGACAGTTATTTAGCAGGCGATTTGAGAAAAGGTCGTTACTTCCAAAAAAGTGGGGGCGATTATGTATCTCTCAAAGGTGGAGACAACCGTTTTAACGTGAGTTTTAGAAATGCTGATCTTTATTTGACGATGGCCGAATGTTATGTTCGCCTGGGAAATACAGCAGAAGCATTAAAATATCTGTCTGCTTTAAAGAAAAACAGATTTACCGCAGATGCCTATGCCAAAGAAACGAAGGCCGACGCAGGTTTGTCAAAGGAGCAATTGCTAGATGCGGTTCTGCTGGAACGCAAGCGTGAACTGGCGCTAGAGGGATTACGCTGGTATGATCTAAAACGGACGACAAGACCGGCGATCACACACAGTAGTTTCGGTAGGACGGTAACCCTGCAGCAGAACGATCCACGTTATGTGATTCGTTATCCACAGGAGGCAATCAATAATAATCCCGATCTGTTAAAATAATCGATTTTTTTTTATCCTATATATATTAATCCATTTTCTTTTTTTGGGGAAATGGATTTTTTATTACATTCAACCCATGGGATGGAAAATACTGATTGTCGAAGACGAAGACTGGGCTTTTGTAGGCTTAAAGGAAATGTTGACTGCGCTCTATGGAGAAAGCGAACTGATCTTTACCAATGCAAAAGAGGTTCAGGAAGCGGTGACGACGATCAATAGAAATCAATTCGATCTGATTTTTATGGATATCCACCTGATGGATGGGCTGAGCTTTGAAATTTTTAAACAGGTATCGATCGATGTGCCACTGATTTTTACGACTGCTTACGAACAATATGCATTGGAGGCCTTCCAAAATAAGGGTTATGCCTATCTGTTAAAGCCTTTCGATAGCGACGAGTTGGCGGAGATCATGAAACGTATCGAACCGCTACTACCCAACGTAGAACCTCGGCTCAAACAGCGCTTCCTAGTGAAATACGGTAATTTTTTAAAGTCGCTGGCCATTGCTGATATCGCCTATTTTATGGCAGAAGACAAAGAGCTGTATGCCGTAGAAAAAGGATCGGGAATTGCATATATTATTGAAGATACCATCACACATCTCCTTTCACAGGTGGATCCAACAGTTTTCTTTCAGATCAATAGGAAATTCCTTGTTCGGATAGATGCCATCCAGTCCATGTTAAAGATTAGTCGAAATCGAATCAAGTTAGAGCTAATGCCTTCAACCCCAGAAGGAATTGTCGTCATTGTTAGTGAGGAACGGTCCCCGAAGTTTCAAAAATGGCTTGATCAATAATGGTGAATTAGCTAACGAAAAAATATTTTTCTATACATATTTATAAATTAAATAGCTGAATATTAGTGTTTTTTGTTTTTAGTTCTTAAAATCTAGTAATTCAATGGGTATCGGCTCCATTAATGCCTCCAGTGCACCTTTGATCGTGTTGGATGGTAGTCCCTATGCAGGAGATATTAACTCCATCAATCCGAATGACATTCAGTCCATCTCTGTTTTAAAAGATGCAGCATCAAGTGCACTTTATGGTTCCAGAGGGGCAAATGGGGTGATTATCATTACCACAAAGTCGGGTGTGACTTCCGATAACACCAAGATTAATCTCAATTTTACACAGGGCTATTCAACACGTGCAGTTCGTGACTATGATCAGGTGTCGACCGATGAATATTTTCAACTCTATTGGGAAGCTTTAAGAAATAAAAACCTATCAAATGGCCTTACGGCAGAGCAAGCGGCGTCCAATGCAAGTAAGACCGTATTGACAGATTTAAATATTAATCCTTACGGCAGTCAATACCCACAGCCGGTCGGCGTAGATGGTAAATTGGTTGCTGGAGCAAAAACGCTTTGGAATGATCCATGGACCGACGTATTGCAACGTACTGGGGTGCGTACACAGGCAGACCTCGGATTTAGCGGTGGTAGTGCAAAGAGTACCTACTACATTTCAGGAGGTTATCTCAATGATCAAGGAATTGCAATTGAATCGGGCTTTAAACGCTATAATCTGCGTGCAAATATTGACAGTAAAGTCAAGTCTTGGTTAAATGTAGGCCTGAATATAGGTGGTAGCAGTACACAACAAAAATACTCGCAGTCTGAAGACAGTAATACGGCTAATATTATAAATTTTACGAGACTGGTCCCGTCTTTTTATCCGTACTATGAGCGGAATGCGGATGGCTCATATGTCCTTGATGGAGCCGGAAACAAGATTTACGATTTTGGAGAATATCGTCCAAGTGGTGCGACTCCACATAATAATCTGGCAGCATCTCTTCCTTTGGATCGAAATGATATCCGCCGCGAAAACCTATCTGCACGAACCTATCTGGAAGTGTTGTTTTCTAAAAACTTAAAGTTTAAGTCGACTTATAGTCTTGATTATCTCAATGGAAATACGCACGACTACACTAATCCATTGTTGGGCGATGGTGTGAACACCGGGGGGTATGTGTATCGTTCAAACGTACGTACGGTCGCACAGACCTGGAATAATTTGCTGACCTATGAAAAGCAGTTTGGTTTGCATTCCCTCAATGTATTGGCCGGACAGGAATACTATGATTTTAACAGCAGTAATATAAATGGTAGCAGACAACAGTTTGTACTTCCTTATTTTGACGAACCTGCTGCTGCATCTCAACTTAATAATTTTACAGGATCCAGTGTTGATTATAGGTTACTGAGCTTTTTGGGAAGAGCGGAGTATAACTATGATAACAAATACTATTTTTCAACTTCCTTACGGACAGATGGATCATCTCGGTTTTCGCCGGATAAACGTTGGGGTACATTCTGGTCTGTGGGCGGCTCATGGAAACTGAAGCAGGAGGATTTTCTGAAGGATAATACAACGGTTAATCAGTTAACCGTCAGAGCGAGTTATGGTGGACAAGGAAACGATAATCTGGGAACCTATTATGCTTATAAAGGACTTTATACCATTGCAAATAGTTTGGGTAAAGGCGGGACGTATACCGGCAGGCTGGCTACGCCGGATCTAAAATGGGAGTCGAACCTTAATTTGAATGTGGGGGTTGACGTATCCGCTTTTGAGAACCGGGTGTCGTTAAGCGTGGAGTACTTTAACCGTCGAAGTAAAGATTTGCTATTTACAATGCCGATGGCTTATTCAACAGGATATACAGGCTATGATGCAAATATAGGAGCGCTGAAAAATACAGGTGTCGACGTGGATATTCGTACTGTCCCGGTTCGAAATGAAAATTTTAAATGGAATTTAGACGTCAATCTTTCGCATTACAAAAACAAGATTACAGCTTTGCCAAAAGACAATAAACCGATCATCACGGGTAATAAACTCCTGCGTGTAGGTGGAAGTATCTATGATTTTTATCTGCCGGAATGGGCTGGAGTAAATCCAGATAACGGTCTGCCGCAATGGTATACTGCTGATAAGGACGGTAATAAAACAGGTGAAAAAACTTCGGAATACAGTAAGGCCGGTAATTTTATTGCCGGAACTTCATTGCCAGATCTTGTCGGCGGGATTCAAAACAGTTTCACCTACAAAAATTTTGATTTGTCTGCTTTATTGAGTTTTAGTTTGGGTGGACAGATATTAGATAACGATTATATTCAGCTTATGCATAGCGGTAATAATCCAGGACGCGCTTGGTCAAAGGAGATCCTCGAGCGCTGGACGCGTGAGCATACGCAGACCGATGTGCCTAAATTGACAACTGATAACTTGAATTGGACTTCTTCGTCCACACGCTTTCTTTACAGTGGCACTTATGCACGCCTTAAAAATGTAAGTTTAGGTTATCGATTACCTTCGGATTTATTGAAGCGGATAGGTGTAGAAAAACTTCGCGTCTTTGCAACAGCCGAAAATCTATTGACATTTTATGGTCATCAAGGAATGGATCCAGAACAGACGGTGAATGGGGCGACCTATTTTCGCTATCCGGCAATGCGAACAATCTCTGGTGGTATTCAGCTTGTTTTTTAATGCCTTATTGTTAATCTGAGAATTTAAATGAAAATCATGAAACTAAAAATTGTATATATCATATTGGCGCTCTCCCTAGTAAATGCATCATGTAAGGATGCGCTTGAGCTGGATCCGACGACCGCAGTGCCTGAAGGTGAAGTTTTTAAAAACACCGACAATGTTGCTACGGTGATCAACGGTACCTGGAAGTATTTAAATGATACCTATTTTACCTATGCTAATCCGGGATATACAGCGGTAATGCGTACTAGTGATGCGATGGGAAGTGATGTGGCGGTGACCACCAAATATGGCTATCGTGATGCTTATGCCTTTACCGAATTGACAAATAATCGATCAAATCGTGTCAATTCTTTTTGGATTATGTTGTATAAGGTGATCGATAACATGAACAATGTCATTGCAAAGGTAGATGGGGCCGAAGGCTCTACTGAAACTAAAAATGTGTTAAAGGGAAGAGCTAAAGCATTACGTGCATTTTCCTACTTAAATCTGGCCACATTTTATCAGTTTAGTTACCTCAAGGACAAAAATGCGAAATCTGTTCCGATTTATACCGAACCCAGTACACTATCGACTGAAGGAAAATCAAGGTCAACACAGGCAGAAGTGTATGAACTTATCTTGAAAGATCTCAAAGACAGTGAAAGCTTGTTGGCTTCTGCTGGTCGAGCGGATAAATACGAAATCAATGCAGAGGTTGTTTATGGTTTGCTCGCTCGGACTTATCTGCAGGTTGGCGAATGGAAACTGGCCGCAGCGTATGCTGAAAAAGCAGCTCAGAAGTATAATTTAATGACTCCGTCAGATTATCAGGCGGGTTTTAATGATCTTGGAAATAGCGAGTGGATTTGGGGGCATCAGCAGACTAACGAGCAAAATGTGGCAAGTTATACATTTCATTATTTGGATGTTTCGTCAGCTGGATCTTATTACTATAGTTTTATGGCCGATCCTTATTTTAAAGATTTATTCGATACCAGTGATGTGCGTTACGCTTTATTTGAATGGGATAATTTACCCGGTCGGGAGGGCTTTCTACGGTATAAGAAGTTTAAGTTTAAATCGAATTTGATCGGTGACATTGTGTATATGCGTGCTTCGGAAATGGTTTTGATCGCTGCCGAGGGGTACGCACGGGCTGGTGAAAAAGATAAAGCAGTAGCAGCCTTGAATAAGCTGCGTGCAGCGAGGAATGCAAAGCTGTTTTCAGGAAATGATACGGATCAATTAATTGCAGCGATCCTGATTGAAAGACGAAAAGAGCTTTGGGGGGAAGGATTTGCCCTGTCGGATATTCTTCGGACACAAGGAAAGGTTGCACGAAAATCTTATGTTGATGCAGACGGCAAGCCTATTCAAGTCCAAATTGTGGGTGCAGATGGCAAACCGAAGCTAATGAACGGGCAGGGGCACCGGGTTATTAAGTTTCCTAATGGATCTAATTTTGTGGAAAATAGCCCTTATTATTTGTTTGCTATCCCATACGAAGAGACTGTGCGGAACCCGAATCTGTAAAGTTAGTTGTTGGTTTATTATTGAAGAAATCCGGTGTACCCTGTGCATCGGATTTTCTTTTTTCCCGCTCGCCCTTCTTCTTAGGCTGTATATTGTGGTTCCTTATGTTGAAGAATGCTTCCTTTTTTTAGTGTCGCCCTGTTGGCCCTGCTGCGCGTTGGGCTCTTCTCGATTTAAAGGTTGTCATCTTTTTTCTCTTGTATGTTGTTTTTTCAGCTGGCTTATCGTGTTCCTGTAAATTTGGACAAGAGATTGCGTCGGTAAATAGGGTGAGGGTTAGTTTTCCACATTATGTTAATAACGCTGTTGAAAACCTGTTTAAAAGAAAAATACAGTTATTAACAGTACTTATTAACATTATGTTGATAACCTTTCTTTTTCTTCTTTTTGCTTTTGTTCATCCAGATGATGTATCCGGTGATGGGCAAGGAAGCACAAAAGAGACTGGCAAGGCAAGCGATAATTTTTGTTGTGAGTCCACCGATGGCACCGGTATGAATATCATAGTTAAGTGCACCGAGCTTATCCCCATACTGCAATTCGTTGCTGGATTTGACTGCTGTAAGACTGTTTTCTTCTTTATTATAATAAAGCCAGTCAAATACACCACTTCGTTTTTCATGATGTCTCACCTGTATATCCATTGCTGTTTCGGTCTCTTTTTTTAGTCGGATCGACATCATTTCAGCATCCGGATAATTTGTCAAGGCATACCGCAGCGCATTGTCCTGAAATTTCTTTTCCACAGCGGGCAAGGGTATAGGGGAGCTACGTGTGGAAGAAGCTGTTGGCGACTGCAATAAATTGAATGTTGCGCTATAGGTCTTTTTAAAATCCGGAAAAGCAAAAGCGAGTCCCGTAATGGCAAAAATCAATCCGATAAATAAACTGTAAAATCCGATGACATTGTGGAGGTCGTGGTTCAGTCGCTTCCATTTGACTTTGGTATCTAACCAAAAACTGCGCTTGAGATTCTTGCCCTTCCATTTTTTTGGCCACCAAAGAACAATACCACTAAGTAAGATAAGGACAAAAATGACCGTTGACCAGGCGACGATAGGGTGGCCATATTGCTTGCCCAAGAGGAGGTTTAGGTGAAGCTGAAGCACTAACTGAAAGAACTCTGTTTTTGAATTCTCTACTTGCTGTACCTGGCCAGTATATGGATTGATGAAAACTCGTTTGTAATAGCGGTAATAATTCCAATGGCCAAATGCTTTTTCGTCCGTTTTTATGGCACGAAATACCCAGGTACGATTCTTCGAAGGATAGAGATCAACCCGCGTGATTTTTTGATTTTTTTTGAGGCTTTTCTGTGAGCTGTCAAGAAGTGTGCTTAATGGTAGTGGAGTTTTTGAGTGGATGGTTGTATCGGAGATAAAATATTTTTCAGGATAAGCCCAGAGCTTGAGCTCATCCTGAAAGGTGTATATGCTGCCCGTCAGGCTTAGGATGAATACCACAACTCCGGTGATGATTCCGAGCCATTTATGCAACCAAAGAATGACGGTCTTAAACATATTAAAATTTATAATTGATGTTAAATGAGGCCAACATACCTTGTCCTTTGACGTATTCTTCATTTAAGGCACGATATTGACTGACAACAGGGTAATAGTTTTTATTGAATAAGTTTTCTACACCCATACCGATAGACCATTGTTTGTTTACTTGGTAATTTCCATTTAAGTTAAATAGGTCAACAGTTTTAACGGGGCCTTCACTGTTTTTGTAGACGCCTTTATCGTTTGGAAGAAAGCGATCCCGGGACCCGGTATGTACCCAAAAAAGCTGAAAGGTTAAGGGTTTGATTGGCGTGTAATAGATGTATCCCGTTGCTTTGTCTGGCGAGATCCGTGAACCATTGAGGTAGGATTTTGATCCATCGTCCTTTTTTGACTTTCCTTCCACATAGGCATAGGTTCCACCGATGGTCAATTGAGGCGAAATATGAGCGCTTAATGCAATTTCGTAACCATACACATCTTCTGGAAGACGTTGTGGCATCAGGTAACCGCCAATGTCCACCAGTTCAACACCCATTTTTGAAGTACTGTAGTAATAAGATGCTGATAGCTGGAAAATGCTGTAATTGCTTGAGAATCCGATTTCGTAATTATTGGTGATAATAGGATCAGTTTTTAGGCTATCTAAATCATTATCTGTTGCCCGACGTACAATACGGCCAAGTTCATTGATCGCGAAACCTTGAGAGAAACTCACGAAGGGATTAAAGATCGCGAATTTGTTGTAACGCAAACCTGCATTGAAGGTCGCTCCTTTGTAGGGGATATTGCCTCCTTTTACAGCAATACTTCCTTCGTTGTTGGGACCTGTAGCGATGGTATTGAAATCCTTTATTTTGACTGTTGCATTTTCATAACGTACACCGCCTTTAAAGATTAAGTTTTCTAGGAAATCAATTTTTACCTGGGCGTATGGAGCAACGTTTAACATATTCATATAGGGAATATAGACCCTGCCATCGGTCAGATTTTGATCCGTAACATCATTTAATAAATCCACACCATAGGTGATATCCGCATTGGAACCCAATACCTGGAAAGGTGTGTTTAGGTTAACGCGTAGGCCTTTTTTCTCCGAGTTGATCTGTGTTTGTCCCGGACCGTACCATGCAGAGGCTTTCTCAACATAACGGTTCATGGATCGAAATGTATTGTAGTATGCAGAAGCAGTTAAGGATGTCGAAGCGAATAGATTACTTTTAGTATAGGTCAACATGGCATTGTGGTTATACGGAGTTCCGGCAGGTTTACCTGGATCATCGCCTTTTACGCCTATCGTTGGCGTTTGACCATATACACCTGTTTGGCTGATGTATCTGTTGTGTTGGTTACTTCTGTAGAAGTTGTACACTGCTGTAATATTGGAACTACTATCGATACGGTATCCGGCCTTTAAAAATGCATTGTATTGATAGTTGTTCGAAAGACCGTCTGTCTGACCAAGGGGAACTCCGTCGCCATCGCGCTGCAAGCCAACGTAATCGGCCGAACCGCTAACGGTATAATTCCATCTGTTTTTTTGTCCGTACAAGGTTTGTCCTATGCGATATCCCATGGTGCCGGCGCTGTGTACGGGATTGAATGTTGTTCGTAGACTGGTGATTCCTTGGATAGCTGCAGCGTCTTTGGAGGGATTGCGTGTAATGTAATTGATAATCCCGCCTGCCGATCCATTTCCATAGATGGATGTGGCACCTTTGATAACCTCCACGCGCTCGATGACACTCGGGTCAATGGTCCGGAGATCACGTTGTCCATTCATCAAAGGTGTAGATTGCGGAATTCCATCGATCAACACCAGTACAGATCGCCCACGCAGTGTTTGTCCAGAATTGGTCGCTTTGTTGGTTGAGGTTCCCAAGCCCGGGATGGTATTACCCAAAATTGTGGAAAGATTGGTGCTTATCTGACTTTGAGCTTCGATTTCTTTTGTGGTTAAAATAGAAACTGAAGAAGGAACAGTTGAAATGTTTTCCGCTTTACGTCCAGCTGTTACGATAATTTCATCTAAAAGTTGAGTAGAATTGAGCTGAAATAACAGGGGCTGTTGAACGGTATCTAAATTAACCATTTTTTCAACCGTTGAAAAGCCTGTATAAGACACACGCAATTGAATGGGATTATTCAACGGTCTTTTGGCAAAAATGAATTGTCCAAGTTGATTAGAATAGCCGACGTTTTTTCCGTCAACTTTGATATTCGCTTGACTTAATGGTTTATTGTCACTGTCCTTGACAATTAGGGATAATTCTTGTGCATTGAGTTGAGCGCTTAAAAGCAAAAGTATTCCACTGCTGAACATTGTATAGCATGTTCTATTTTTCATGGTAATTTATTTAGATTAAATATAAATTAATGCGCAAATATAGTTTATTTTATCATTGTGCCGACAGCTATACGTTATTTTTTTGATTTTTATAGATGTTAGGTCGTGATTTTCAAGTTCATTTTGTCGCACTTGATGCATATGAATTGGTAAGCAAATGTTTACGGGCAGGGGTTTACACGAATTGAATGCTTTATTAAAGATTTATTGATCTTGGATGATTAATTTAGCATACTGTTTTTTGTGTGTCGCAGGCTTAGAGATTTTAACGTAATTATAAATTCATGAGAAGAACATTTTTTGCTTTTTTTCTTTTTGTTTCGTCGTACTCAATCGTCGTCGGACAAAAAATCCACTCACTCGCGTTTGCTTCTCCACAGGCGATGCGAGATTATTTTACCTATGCTAGCGACAAAAAAATTGTCAGTGGTCATCGGGGAACGATTGAGGCTGGGCTTCCAGAAAATTCGATTGCGGCATTTGAGGCCGTGCTGCAAAAAACAACGGCTATTTTTGAAATCGATCCGCGTTATACCAAGGATAGTGTTGCTATTTTGATGCATGATGCGACATTGGATCGAACCACAAATGGAAAAGGAAAAATAGCAGACCATACCTGGGATGAATTGCGTAAACTGAAGCTAAAGGATCAGGCTGGAAATGTGACCAACTATGGTATTAACACACTTGATGAAGTTATTAAATGGGCAAAGGGTAAAACTATCCTCAACTTAGATAAAAAAGACTTACCATTGGCGGCTACAGCAGCAATACTAAAAAAATACAATGCCTACAGTTGGGTGTGGGTTACGGTACATAATACTGAACAGGCAGCGTTTTATTTGGCGCAGAATCCAGAACAGTATATGTCCATGCATATCAAAGATCAAGCTGCATTGGAGAAGTTTAAATCCGCTGGATTACCCTACGACCGTATGATTGTCTATATCGGGCCAGAACTAAAGGATTCCAATCAGGCGATGTATCAATTTTTCAACAGAAAGGGTGTGATGTGCATGATTTCAGCAGCACCTACCTACGATAAATTGAAGACAAAGGCAGAACGTGCCGAGAAGTATAAGGCCATATTTGCGGAAGGAGCCTCCATTCTTGAGTCTGATCTTCCTATGGAAGTTGGCGAAGTAATCGATTCGTTTTGACGAATTATTATCAATCCAAATCGATATTGTCATCTAAAAATTTAAGATACTTAGGTGATTCATCGTCAAAAATGTCTCTTCCTTCCATCATATAGGCGCGGAGAAGATATTCCTGGGCAGACTCGCTATTATTGTCTTCCAAATAGCACTGTCCTAAGCGCAGCATGATAAAAGGGTTTTCATAGGCATTTTCGATAATGTTCTGTTTTGCCTTTTCAAAATGGGAGAGTGCATTGCGAAAATCGTCCATTAAGAAAAAGGCATCTCCAATGGAAGCTTCGAGCCAGAGGCTTTCCGCATGAACATTTTGTGGACTAGGGACTAGATCAAGCGCTTCGGTCCACACCCGAATTGCTTCCTGATAGTTGCCTTCATCACATTGGATGTTTCCTTCCTCGCTAAGTTGGTCTATTCTGTCTAATGTTTGATCGTCCATAGCATTTTATTCTTTAGAGTGCTATACGAAGATAAGAAATAATAATAAAAAAACACCTGAAGCCTAAGCTTCAGGTGTGAACTGATTGAAATACCGAAGTTTATTTATTCCACCATAATTTGGTGCTGATTACATCATCTCCTTGTCGTGAAAGTGCAGTTTGATAATTCGTCTTATTGGTACTTTGTTCTTTTAATGGATACACCAAACGGCTTGGGATTGTGCTGCCTACCTCAGGAGTGAAAGTATATGTGACAGGTTTGCCTTCTACTGTTCCGGTCCATGTAATATCACCTTTTTTGATTAGGAATAACGGATACCCTGTTCTTCTGATTTCGGACCAAGATTCGATGCTTTGGTTGAAAAGTGCTAAGTACTTTTGAGAAAGCACATTTTCCTTATTCGCAGCAGGAAGTTTACTCAAATAGGTTGCTACTTCATCAGAAGACACGGACCATTTTTCAAGAGATGCCCGAACACCCTTTTCGTAATTTGATTGATCCCAGTTATTGTTTTCCGCTAAAATAAAGGCTACTTCCGCATATTCCATAAGTACTTCCCCATAATCTGCAGCGTTGATAATGTCACTAGGCAATGATATTTTGTCTACAGGAAATAGATTGCCTGCTGCTAGGGGGAGACCATAGGGTTGGCCGTAGTAAATATTTCCTGAGCTTGTCGGTTTGGCAAATTTTGACAGACGTGGATCGGCAATTTTAAAGGGACCGCGGCTGCCCTGTAAAGTCTCAACAATCACATTAGAAATTGCAAAATCTTTTCTGTTGGCAGTTACCGTAGCTCTAAACAATGGTGCTTCATTTGGTGATGTTTTGGAGTATTTAAATATCGCATTATCATTGTTGGAGGTGAATATACCTTTTTTGATGGCATCGGCGATATGTGTCGTTGCCAAAGCTGCATCTTTACCTTTGATTCGATTCGCAACACGTAGACGTAGCGAATTGGCGAATTTTGCCCAGTTAGTATTTGATCCTTTATAAATAATATCAGCTGTTCCGAAAGTCGTGGCTGTTGGATACTTTGCTAGTGTATCAGCTGCCTGCTGTAATTCATTGAGAATATCTTTGTATATTTTCTCTTGACTAGCATATTTCGGCGTCAGGTTATCCGGGTCCTGCTGCAGAGCTTCAAAATCTGCATCTTTATTGCCATAAGATTCATATGGGATATCACCAAAAACATCTGTTAGCGACTGAAAAGCGTAAGCCTTGAGTATTCTTGCTATCGCAATCTGATTGGTATTTGTACCTGCTGTTCCTGCCGATGCAATCGCTTTAGTGGATTCATTGGTATTTAGCTTAATAATTTCATTTAAATTGTTAAGTGATTTGTAGGTCGCAGTCCAATAGTTGTCTGAATAGCTTGTTGGTATTTGATAACGAGATTGGTCTGTATAGATGTTCTGACTGAAATACTGAGCAAATAATTGAGCACCACGTAGGCTTACCTCTTCACTTCGTAATGCACTGACTAGCTGTTTCTCGGCTGTCACTAGAATTGTTGGCGTTGTGACAGAAGCAGGTCGATTTGGATCTGTATTGATATCGCTAAATGTGGATTTGGAGCACGAAGTAGCAATAAGCGATAGGCCAATGAATGAAGTATGTAGTATGTTTGATATTTTCATCTGTGTATATTTATTTATAAGTGCTTGTTCTGATTATCTATGAATCAGTTGCACTTGGTTTATCTTTTAAAGCTGATGAACGATCAGATTTATCCGGTTTGGATATTACGGAATAAATCATGATGAGTTTCATTCTTCTAAAATTTAAGATTAACGTTAAAGCCATAAGTAACCGGAAGAGGTATATTTCCACCTTCGATACCCTGCACATTTCCACCGCTGGATGTAAACTCTGGATCAATATATTTACTCTTGGTATAAATGTTCCAAAGGTTACGTCCGTATACATTCACGCCAATGTTTTTGATAATTTTGGGATTAGTTAATTTGAAATTGTATCCCAGCGTAACTTCCCTTAACTTAACATATGTTGCATCGAAAATTGAAAATGTTGTTGGGCCATTATATTCATTGCGCGCCCATTGTTGTGCGGTAATATTGGTGGTATTCTGCTGGATGTTACTCACATCATACGAACCATCACTATGGAATGCAACATCTCCCTTAACGCCATCGAGAACGACACCTGTTTCACGAATATTATTTGCAGCTGTCTTATCCAAAATACCCGAATACATACCAACTTTATAGGTTTGTGAGAAGAATTTTCCACCCACTCGACCCGAGACTAAAAAGCCTAGACTAAAGTTTTTGTAACGGAAACTGTTTTGGATACCGAAGGTAAAATCGGGTAGTACTGACCCTAAAGGAACCAACTGTGATGTTTTCATGTAGGTGCCATCTGCCTGTACAACGCGTTGTCCATCCGGAGCATAGACAAAGTCGTAACCCAAAAATTGACCATAAGATTCTCCTTCACGTGCAACGAGCTCGACCAAGGAATTGCTTAAGCTCAATGTATTGACCTGATCATCCAGTTTAATGACTTTGTTTTTATTTTTAGCCCAGTTGATTGTCGCATCCCAAGTAAAATTTTCGTGTTTGATAGGGGTACCATTTAAGACGACTTCAATTCCTTTATTATTAATTTTTCCAGCATTGAATACTTTTCCGGCATACCCGAATGATGATGAAACAGGAACTGGTAAGATTTGATTCCTAGAATTGTTGTTGTAATAGGTTACATCAAATCCTAGTCGATTTTTGAATAATTGTAGATTTACGCCTGTCTCCCAAGAGCTGGTAATTTCAGGTTTTAGATTAGCATTTGGTTTAGTGCTTGGAAGCCCATAGGATGCTTGTCCATCAAAGGATTGTTCGGGTTCGTAGACTTTATACAATTGATAAGGATCTGTGTCATTTCCGACTTGAGCCCATCCCAAGCGGATTTTACCAAAACTAAGCCAATCCAATTTTTTAAAGGCTTCCAATTGGCTAAAAACAAAACTACCTGTCAGGGATGGATATATAAATGAATTGTTGTTGGTCGGCAATGTAGATGACCAGTCATTACGTATTGTTCCATCTAAGTATAGAAAATCGTTGTATCCCAAAGAAAAGCTACCATAGATTGATGCAATGCGTCTATGGTATCGGAAGTTGTCAATTTTAACTGCATTGGCATTTTTCAGGTTATAGTAATTAGGAATAATCAAACCACCCTGTGTAATCGCGTAGTCTTGCTTCCGCTGCTGGTCACGGAGATTGGCGCCTACGTTTCCTATAAGGGAGAATTTATCCCAATTTTTCTTGGCGGTAGCCAAAAATTCGTAGTTGTATTCATTTAACTTATTGTTCGCTTCTTCGTATTGAGAAGTGCTTCGTGAGTATACCGCAATTCGATCTTGGGATTGGAATGAATAAATATCTCCATGTACTTTAGCTCCTAAAGTTAGCCAATTGTTTAAGTCATATTGTAAACCAATATTACCGTAGAAACGATCTCTATTGTCCTCCATGTACGACTCATAGGCTGACCAATAGGGATTATCAATAAAGCGGGTCGCCTCGGCGGCAGGCGTATTTTGCCATCCCGTTCGGTTCCAGGCTAACGGGGTTCCGTCTTCACGTTTGTAGTTTTCCAGTATTTTGTAATCGACTTGTACAGCTCCCCATTGGAATGCTTCCAGGATAATATTTCTATTGGAAGCACCTGTCCATGGACGGCCTACTGATGCATTACGGATATAGTTGAAATTCGAATTAATCTTCAGTTTACCTAATTGTGTACCTCCTGAGAAGTTAAACGTATTACGTCCCAAACTGGAGTTAGGTGTTGTTCCCGTTACATTTTTATTAGTGTAGGAAAAGCGATAATTTGTATTTCCGCTATTTCCTGCTATGGAAAAATTGTTGGTGTTGGATACACCTGTCCGAAAGAAATAACTAACATCATTTTTAGGATAAATCCACGGAGAAGGATTTAAATAGTTAGCCTCATCTTCAGGGTTTAGATTATACCATTGAAGCACAGGTGTGCCGTCCAGTTTTGGTCCCCAGCTTTCGTCTGCGGCGTAATCGACTGTTTTGTAGTCTGTTCCGTTGATGTTTTGGGTTTGAAAGCTTGTAGAATACCCTTGACCATAGAGATGTTGTCTTTTGGGTAATCGAACGATATTTTCAAAATCAACCCCAGTATTTAAGGAAATATCTATTTTTTCACCTTTTGATGCACGTTTGGTGGTAATCAATATAACTCCATTGGCTGCCCTAGAACCATAAAGTGCAGCAGCAGAAGGCCCCTTTAATACCGAAATATTATCAATGTCGTCTGGGTTGATATCTTGTATCATGTTACCAACGTCTTTACCGGCACTTCCGTTGATAGTAGAAGAAGAGTTTAGATCGGTATTATCAATTGGGGTACCATCAATGACATATAGAGGTTGATTGTTCCCCGCGATTGAGTTAATACCTCTCAGTAAAACATGGGAAGATCCACCCATATTTCCACCTGAGGTCGTTACTTGAAGTCCTGCAACTTTTCCAGACAAGGCACTGAGGGCATTGGTGGGACGCGTCTGAAGTTCAACAGATTTAACTTCCTGTACGGCGTAACCCAATGATTTTTTTTCGCGGGAAATACCTAAGGCTGTCACAACGACTTCATTTAGCTGTGAAGTCGTTGGCAGAAGTTGAACAGTCGTGAAACCTGTAGGATTGGTTTGAACAGTCCTAGTTTCAAAGCCAATGTATTGAATGCTGATGTTGAGTGAGCTTCCGGTCGAAGGGAACTCAAATAATCCATTTGCATCTGTTTGAACCTGCTTTTTACTGCTTGTTTCGGTAACTGTAGCCCCTTGGATAGGATTGTTGTTGTTGTCGACTACTTTTCCTTTTATAGTGGTTTGTGCGTATAGCGCACCAGTACTAAGACAAAGCGCGGCCATTACGACAAAATTTATGTTATTTTTTGCCATATTAATTATAATAGTGAGTTTATTGTTTGAGTTGGGTTATAGGAGATATTTGAAATTTACCTGTAAAAACATCCCCTTAGGACATTCGTTTTTCAAGGATATTATCTGTATGCTGTTTCATGTGTTAAAAAATGTTAATGCAAATATATAAAATCTACCTGATAACTATACTTTGTTTTTTTGTTTTTTGTAATTTTTGAGTCAGAATGATGAGATGTGGTCGTTAAAGGAGCGGGGAGGCTAATTAATCAAGTTCGTTTTCTTTCCGGAATACCTTCATATGTTCTATGCAATATGTTGCCTATCAGAATATTGATTGGCGGATACGAATCATAAACAGCGACGCACGAATTGTAAATCTTTGTATTCTTAAATAGGAAAGGGCAACATTCTTGTTCAGCCATTCCATGTAATAAAACGTATAACAAAATGATTATTTTTGGCACAAGAACAAAGGTATTAGCTAACAGATCGCAATCGGCGATTGGCAACTGTGCATATTGTGGTACTGCTCAGTCTCTTTTTGCATACAGACAAGTGAAGTACATTCATATTTTTTGGATACCCCTATTTCCATATGCCTCGGAGATTATTACCATGTGTACCCATTGCAAAAAGCTAAGTTATCAACGTGAAATCGACCCACAAACACTTCAGTCCATATCATCGGGAACTATCCGTAAAACACCTATTGGATATTTTGCGGGCTTAGTTCTGATTGGACTTTTTGTATCCGCTATTGTTATAGCAGGAATTTCCGGTGCAAAAAAGAAGGAAAAATACCTGAAAGATCCAAAGGTTGGCGATGTGTATGAGTTTTCTTATACAAAAGATGGAAAAACCATGCGTACGCTTTATCGCATCGCCAATTTAACGAAAGACTCTGTTATCTTTGACCTAAACGATTATGAAGCGGATAGCCGAAAGGGCCTACGCAAATTGCGCGAGCAACATGCAGATAGCTATTCTGAAAAGCAACGTTTATCACGAGCTGAACTTGAAGAAATGAAAAGTAAGATATCGAATATTGAAAGATTGTAATGATTATTTTTATCGTTGTTATGAACAAGCTTCAGCTCTTTACCTGATCTATTTCTTTGTTTTGACAATATTAAACTTGTGAATATAACCTACCATAAAATATTGTTTTAATGTTAGTGAATTTCCAAAATACGTCCTGTTGCCCTGACTGCCCCAATAATTTTGGGTATTCTGATTCAATATGTCAAAGCCAGTCAATTTTAGCTGTGAATTGTTTTTCAATGTGTAATAGACTGAAGCATTTAAGATATGGTAGTTTTTTCTTCCACTCAATCCGCTGGCCCGGTTATCTAGCGAGTAGGTAGATTCCAATGAAAACCCGTGGATCGGATTAATATTCATTCCTGCGCCTATTTTATGTGTAGAATAGGTTGATTCAATAAAGTCGGGTTTATCTTTTACCGAATTTATGTTTTTGTTCCAAGAATAAGTGTACTGTGGTGATATCGTCACCATGTTTTTCCAAGTCGCGGAAAATTGTTGGCTGGCATTAATCCCTATATTGGTCCCTTTATTATCAACATCATTGATGGAACTATAATTTTCATAGGTGTAGATATTGTTGTTTTGCGATAGATAGAATGACCAATTTTTATTAGCTTTTAGGTTGTATCTCAGGTAAGTATAGGCACTATAGTTATATTTTGATCCAGCAAGAAACATCTGGGTGGTCATTTGTCCTGTATTGTTGTTTCGCCAGCTACGGCTCCCGATGCTGTTATTGACATAATTGATATTCCCATTGACATTAAACTGCAATTTCGAGGTATACTTATAGTAGGATATACTAACATTCTGTTTTTCGATATTGTTGAATATAAAAGATGTCTTTCGCGTATACAATGGATTTAGATCCATGACGAGCTGTTGAATTCCGTAGAGTTCGGGAGACTCGAGATCTTTGTACCAGCCGAGGTTTAGATCTTTATAACGGATGTTAATATTGGGAAGCCAGTAGCCTAAAGATGATTTCTCGACCGAATTGATTTTAAGTAAATCAAAATGATTTGCCTTTACTTGATAGGCTGTTCCAAATTTTACGTTGAAATCTTTGGTTGGTCTCCAGTAAAATATAATCCCCGTAATATAATCCTGGTATTTGTAACGGTAACTATTTTCATAGGGAGCGGCATGTACTTCTCCAGTACTGTCGCGGTTGATGTACACACTCTCCTGTGGTCCCTGCCGGTTGGTGACATAGGTAAAATAATAATCAAAGTTGAGTTTTTTAATAGTTTTATTGTAATAGGCAGCACTAAAATAGAGATTGTTGGAATTATTTTGTGTTAGGTTTTTATGCCATAGACTAGTTTGAGGATTCGCTGTATCGTAAATATTGGTAAGCTGGAAAGAGCTGTCGGTCTTTTCATTGGTATTGATGGAAACCGTATTTCTAAACGATACAATATGATTTTTATGGAGTTGTTTTTCGATATAGAAACCATGTGAATAGTTTAGTGTATTTTCATTATTTCCTCCTGTACCTGTTGCGTCATTTAGTTTTTTGAGATCCGTATAGGAGCGGTTCCTTCCTAAGGTTGAGCTGTTTTTTGTATTGATACCCAAACTCGGTGTAAATTCAAAGTAGGCTGTGGTGTCCATGCGATGACGGAGCAGGGTTTTGATATTATGCCCTACAGATCTCTCCTGTTGTTGGTAATTGGATTCTGAATATTGTTTTTCCTGGTCGAATAAAGAAATTTGATTGCCTGTATTCTGATTTTCGGCTTTATTATATTTCAGCATATACATGATATTCAACTTGGTTTTCTTTCCCCAGTCATTGTTGAGGTTAAATCCTAAGCCTATATCGTTGGCTTTACCTGAATAGTTTCTACCTCCAAAATTATCAAAACCATAATTTTCGGAACGACCAAGCCCAGCTTCTTGGTTCAATTCATTGTAGTCAAAACTTTGGCGGTTAATGTTATTTCCGAAACCGATTAAACTCAGCTGGAGTGTATCCTTAAATGTATTGAATAAACCGCCAGCCTCATATCTACTCCGGGTACCGGCACTGCCATAGAGCTTACCGAAGCTCGCTCTGAGGAAATCTTTCTTAAATTTTAAATTAATCGTGATCGGCAGTTTATCTTCGTCTTCATTATCCTTTTTTGTTTCACCCTTATCACGGTACACCTGTACAGTTTTAATAAGCGAAGCGTCCAGGTTTCGTGTAGCAATACGGAGATCACTCGAAAAGAAATCCTTTTCATTTACTTTTACTTTTGAAACCTCTTTTCCTTGATAGTAAATCGAACCATCCATATTGACCTGCAGACCAGGTAGTTCTTTGAGCAATTCCTCTACGTTGACGTTGGGGCGAGTTTTGAAGAAGTTGGTGTTATATTCTAACGTATCTTTATTCATCCGCACGGGGGGAACGATATTGACGACTACTTCATCGAGACTTTTGGAATCGAGCTTTAATAGAGTGAAATCATAATTTTCTCCGTTAGGAATATTGAATTCTTGACGAAAGGGATTTGCATTGACATGTGAAATAAAAAGTGTTAGTGCGGTGCCTGTTGGAATTTTAACAAATTCAAACTTACCTTTTGTATCAGTAAGGAGATAGGAAACCACGGAAGAGTCTTTTGAATTGAGAATCGTTACAGTTGCTTTTTCTAATGGTTCCGCGTTTTGAGAAAATACCGTCCCGAGAACTTTTCCCTTCGATTGGCCTATAACTATAGTTGTGGTTAGTAATAAAATTAAAAATAAGTAAATTTTCATAAAATTTAAGTACGTATATCTTGGCTATATTGAGGGTCAAAATGATTAAATGTAAATCATTTTAATACAATATTAAAGAAATGAATTTTATATTATAAATGAAAATTTATTTAAAAAACAATCGATTGCGGATTTTATTTGTTACAATATCTTTTGAATTATTTGTTTGAAGGGCAATCTTTTTGCGATGATTATATTGTGCTTCACGATATAGCTAGCATTTCGATAAGCAATTTGAAGAAGGGTATAGTATTAAAATGAGGGTATCCAGTAGATCGGATACCCTCATGGCATTATTGGTCGATGTTGATTTTGTAAATTGCTTCTGCTTCTTTGTCATCAAATTGGCGCATTTGCGTGAGAAGTTTCTTTTTCATCCGTTTGACGACGCTTCGATAGGTAGGATCCTTGTAGATATTATGGAGTTCATTGGGATCCTTCTGAAGGTCAAAGAGTTCCCAATTTTCGATCCGTTTATAATAGCGGATCAATTTATACCGATCATCACGAACACCAAAGTGGGGGCTCACGGCATGTTCGCCATTTTCAAAATAATGATAGAACAGATCTTTCCGATGTTCCTCGCTGTTATTTTTCAGAACATGAACAAAAGATTCACCTTGCATGTCTTTCGGTTTTTGGATAGCAGCTAATTCCAATAGCGTGGGAGCGATATCAGCGTTGACAATTTTAGCATTTATAGTTGAGTTTGGGTGTAACAGGGCTGGGTACCGCATGACCATTGGTGTACGAAAAGACTCCTCATACATCCAACGTTTATCGAACCAGCCATGTTCACCCATATAAAAACCTTGGTCTGAAAGATAGATTACAATTGTATTTTCAGCGAGGGATTTTCGATCTAAATAATCCAATACTTTCCCGATGTTGCGGTCCATGGATTGGGCAGTATTGAGATAATCAATCATATATCGTCTAAATTTCCATTCAGCGAGCTGTTTTCCTGTCAAATTACCCTGTTTCAATTGTTCATAAATAGGACGGTAATAGGCGATATAGCTGTCCTTTTGAGTTTGGTTCATCCGCTTGAAGTTACCGTCGGCCATCATGTCTTCCAACGAATTGAACATTTTGAGATCGTAGCCCATTTTCATGTCCTTGTCAATGGACATTTCCTGCAATGCAGCTGCCGGCCTACTTTGGTAATTGTCGTAGAAAGTAGCGGGTAAGGTGAAATTTACAGCATCATAGCTCCCAAAGTCCTTTGGATCCGGCATCCAGGTACGGTGTGTAGCTTTGTGACCGATGACTAGACAAAAGGGCTTCTCAGCATCTACGGTATCTAACCAATCAATTGCTTTTTCGGTTACGATATCGGATACATACCCTTCAGTGCGTTTGCGGCCCTCTTTGCTGATAAAATCTGGATTAAAATAGGTTCCCTGCCCAACAAGAATGTCATAATAGTTGAAACCTTGCAGTTTGTCTCCTAAGTGAATTTTACCCACCCAAGCGGTATTGTAACCTACGTTTTGGAGCTGTTTCACAAAAAGATCTTGGCTAAAGTCGAATTCAGAAGTTTCATTGTCTTTGAATCCATTTTTATGGCTGTACTTGCCCGTCAATAATGTAGCCCGGGATGGTCCGCAGATGGAATTGTTTACAAACGCATTTTTAAATAGAGCACCCTGAGCAGCGATGCGATCTATCTGTGGTGTTTTTCCGTATTTCGAACCATAGGCGCCTATTGCCTGATAGGCATGATCATCGGAAATAATGATAATGATATTAGGCTTTTTTTGTGCAAATGTATTTTTATGCAGAAATGTTGCGAGTACAGCAAATAAAAAGATCCTGAGTTTCATTGTGTTTTCGGTTTAAATTGAATGAATCAAGCTTTTTTAAGCTATGCGATTTGAAATAGTATAGCGTTAGCGAAGCATTATCATGCTGACTAAGATAATGATTATTATGTATTACATAAAATAATTAAGTGAGTGAATTTACTTTTTCATATCATTGCCGCTGTATTTTTGATTCGAATTACAATGAGAATAAAGGATAGATCAGATCTTTTTTATAGGACAATTATGGGATTTAAGGCAATATTAAGTGTATACTCTTCGCTTTAGTAGATGCTTAAAGCCCAATCATATAATCGGGCCTTTCTATCGTAAAGTGAATCAATCCTGTTAAACAGATTATCCAATAGATTTCTTATATAAAAAGAGGCGCTGATAATGATTATCAAGATGCTTGCGCATGGCATTTCGAAACACCTCAGCATTGCCCACCTTCAATATATCTACTAGGCCTCGGTGTGAGATAAAGCTTTTCGATGAGCTGGGACTGGTCAGTAAGCCACTGCTGTGCACATACTGAAAAACAGGTAAAAGCATGTTCTGAAAGTCTTTGAGAATCGTATTTCCAGTTATTTCGTAAAGCTTACCATGGAAGGCAATTTCAGTTTCAATGTCGAAAATAGTATTATCTGCATCTATAGGTTCTTTTGCAACGATCGCTTCCAATTCCTCAATGTCCTTTTCTTGTATATGTTCAAAGAGAATATCCGCCATACCTATCTCCAGAACCATACGCATTTCAAAAAGATCCTGTAAGGTCTTGTTTTCCATAATGGTCGGATAAAGTGATTTGCGTAGGGGTTTTATAAGATCTGGACTCGTTAAAACAGCTCCGCGATGTTTTTTGGACTCGATCAATCCGACCATACGCAACCGCAACATGGCTTCGCGAACCACCGTACGACTTACGCCAAGGGTTTCTGCCAGCTCAATTTCCTTAGGTAAAGCATCTCCAACCTTTAAGCCTTGATTGACAAAAAGATTGATGATTTCTTTTTCGGCACGATCTACAAGAGAAGAAGTATCAATTGTATTCAGATGTTCTATGAACGAAGAATTCGGTTCCATATATATTACATAATAGCGCATTAGGCGCGTTAAGGCAAAGATAATTAATAAATGTGATTAATATGTTATACATAATTTAATTAAAATTTGTTTTTTACATTTTGTAATTTATATATTTGCATATATGTAATACTTAATACAAACCAATATGTATTCAAACCTAAAATTACGAACCCTCCTCAGCCTGTCTATTTTGATGGGCAACATGCTCTTAGCGCAAGCACAAGACCATGCCGTGCGGGGTAAAATTACCGATGCAAAGACAGGGGAATTGCTTGGCAATGTTACTGTAAAAGTCAAAGGGTCCAGCCAATCTTTGCAGACAAACGCTGATGGAACATTCTCGATCAGCACGAATCCCAATACCGTATTAATTATCACGTCTACGGGGTATAGACCATATGAAGTGAAAGTTGGGCAATTAAATCAATTGGATATCAAACTCGAGTCCAAGGTTGAGCAAATGGATGAAGTCGTGGTGGTCGGGTATGGAAAAATGAAGAAGTCGAATTTAACGGGGTCTGTAAGCAGCTTGGATAAAAAAGTGCTTGAAACTGGAGTTCGCTCGAACCCAGCTTCTGCTTTAGCGGGTACGATACCGGGTATTCGAGTGCAGCAAACTTCAGGAAGACCGGGAGCTGTACCCACGGTTGTGCTTCGAGGTGGGACTACGTATGGCGGCGGTGGCACGCCATTGGTTATTGTTGACGGCTTGATTAGAAATGGATTTAATGACATTAATCAAAATGACATTGAATCGATAGATGTCTTAAAAGATGCTTCTGCTACAGCAATTTATGGTGCTAGGGCTGCAAACGGTGTGATATTGATAACCACAAAAAGGGGAAAAGAAGGTGTTTCCAATATTACATTGTCGTCTAAAGTTGGTGTTAATAAATTGAACAACCCTTTTGATTTCCTAAGTGCCAAAGATTACTTAAACTGGAGTAGAAAAGGTGTTCAGGTATCTGGGCAATATCAACCGTCCCAATTGAATCAATTAACGAGTGTGGGCCCCTTTGGTACGGGGAATAAATATAAGGATGATAAAGGAAATATCCTAGATGGTAATCTTACCAGCAATGCCGTGTGGAGTACCATGTTGCTCGATGATACCAATCGTGAATTGTTGCAACAGGGATGGCAGACCATGATTGATCCTGTGACTGGAAAAGAACTAATTTTTAAAGATTTTGATTATGCTAAATATGCACTTCGTGATGCTAGTTTGACGCAAGATTATAATATCGCATTACAAGGTGGGAACGATAAAGGTAAATATTATGGAAGTGTGGGGAAGTATAACGAGAAAGGGATGCCAATCAATACTTTTTATGATCGTACAACTTTTGTGTTAAATGGCGAATATAAAGTTAAACCTTGGCTACATTCATTGTCAGGGGTGAATTTCGCGTATACGAAATGGCGTGACGCTATTAACGGAGAAGGAAACTATATGACGCGGGCACTGGGGGCCCCTCCAACAATGCGTGGTACAAATGCCAATGGAGATCTGCTCGTTGGTCGTGATTATCAAGATGGGAACCCTCTGGTAAATGATGATAAGTTCATTCGTAAAAATCTAAATCAGAAGCTTACGCTTACCCAAGCTTTTACAATTAATTTTTTGGAGAATCTTAGCTTACGCGTCAGTGGAAACTGGTTTTTTAACCAGTCTACTTCGGAGTCCTTTAATAAGGATTATATAGCCAGCCCAGGAAATTATGTTCGCACAAGAAATTCCTCGGCTTCCTATGATAAAATATATAATCAAACCTATAACGCAGTCTTAAATTACAGAACTGAAATCGCGAGTTCGCATCATATTGACGCGATGTTGGGGTCGGAATTTTTTGATACGTATAACAATGGATTTACAGCTGCGGGAAGTGGAGCTCCAACAGACGACTTTATGGATCTTGGATTAACGAGTCCAGAGGCCAATAAAAGAAGTATCGATTCATACCATGATCGACAACGTATCATGTCCTATTTTGGACGAGTAAACTATGACTATAAAGAAAAATACCTTTTGACATTGACTGCACGTAGAGATGGTTATTCGACATTACTAAATAATCGATGGGGAACCTTTCCTGGAGTTTCAGTCGGTTGGGCTCTACACCGTGAAGATTTCCTGAAGGATTATTTAGGCACTGATAAAGTCGTAAATACGTTAAAATTACGCGCTAGTTATGGAGGGAACGGTAATGTCAGTGGAATCGGATCTTATACACTTCAAGGTTCATATGGCACAAACAAGTATGATGGGCAAGTGGGGTACACCATGTCCACGCTTTCAATTCCAAACCTCAAATGGGAGAGTTTGATTACAAAAGAAGTCGGACTTGAATCCAGAATCTTAAATAAGATTGATTTGAGTCTTGCCTATTATCATCGGACGACTAAAGATAAGATTGCAAGTTTATCATTACCAGCTTCAGCCGGTTTTACTACAATTACGACCAACAATGGTGATATGCAGAATCAGGGAGTCGAAATTGGGGTGAATTATCAAATGCTGAGAAGGAAAGATTGGGATCTAAGCTTTAATTGGAATACGGCGTATAATAAGAACAAGATCTTAAAATTGCCTTTTAATGGCGTTGAAAATAACAGACAAGGCGGTTTACAGGTTTATGATCCAAAATCCAAAGAACTCATTTGGGTAGGAGGCAATCAGGAGGGGCAAGACCCGAATGTTGCTTATGCTTATGAAGCCATCGGGATCATTCGGACAAAAGAACAGTTGGATAGCTATGCCTTGCAATTGAAGGATCTGATCGGTGCACGTACATTGGTACATCCGGATGTCTATAATGCGTTGTCCAGTAGTGAGAAGAATTTATACTATCCATTAGCTTTAGGCGATGTTATGTGGAAGGATGTAAACGGAGATGGTATAATCAATTCTTATGATAGGGTGTATATGGGAAATACAGTGCCGAGATGGACGGGCGGATTTGGTGCAGCTTTGCGCTGGAAGAATATTAACTTGAGTACCCGTTTTGATTACGCATTGGGCTATGTTGCTTATGACGGACCGAGAGCCTGGTTTCTTGGAATGATGCAGGGAACATTCAATACGACAACAAGTGTATTTGATACATGGACACCTGAAAATCCAAATGCAAAATATCCGACTTATTATTGGGCAGATCAATTATTTAAAAATAATACGAGTCGGGAAAGTAGTATGTTTTATAATAAAGGAAATTATCTGGCATTTAGAGAGATTAATGTCTCTTATCGCTTGCCTAAATCCATTGCTAACCGATTAAAAATGGAAGATTTAAGCATCTCCGCCACAGGCCAAAATTTACACTATTGGTCAAAAAATACATTGTTCTCCCCTGAAAGTGGAAGTGTGGGACAAAATGGAGGCGGATACCCTCTTCCTAAAACATTTATACTTGGGCTTCAATTAACATTTTAATTCCAAATTATGAAAAAGATATTTATATATATAGGTCTTGCAGTTTTTCTGTTTTCTTCTTGCAAAGAAATTGACTTAGACCTTAGTCCCGAGGATTACTTTGCCAGCGGCAGTTTCTGGAAAAGCAACGAGCAGGTTGCTGGTGCTATGTTGGGACTCCACACCCAGTTACGTGGACAACAGCAAAACTTATGGAATTTGGGTGAACTGCGTGGGGGAACCTTAAGAGATGGTACCAGTTTTACAGGAACAGCATCATTGAACTCAGCAGGGATAATTACACAGGATATTCGTGAAAGTTCTCCTGGCATATCGGGCTGGGCTGGATTGTACGCGCCAATTTTTCAGGTAAACAATTTTATTTATCAGGTTGAGAAAGCCGATTATTTGACAGATCTGCAAAAGGGCTACTATTTGGGGCAAGCCTACGGACTGCGTGCTTTTTATTATTTCTATTTGTTTAGAACTTATGGCCGGGTGCCTTTGGTGACAGAACCACAAGCAGCAATTAATACCCCGACCTCGGCAGAAGAAGCATATAAGGCGCGAACAGAAACGGAAAAAGAAACCTTAGACTTTATCAAATCGGAAGTTGATAAATCGGAAAAATCGTTTTCAGGAAACTACGAGACTAAAAATCAAAAAGCACAATGGTCTTTGGCGGCAACAAAAATGTTAAAAACGGAGGTATATTTATGGTCGGCCAAAGTTGATGTGGATGGAAAGGCCCCAGAGAATAGTCTTGCGGAATTAAAACTTGCAAAAGCCGCTATAGAAGAAGTAATTCCTAAATATACGCTTGTCAGCAATTTTGCAGAGGCCTTTAAATCTGCCAGTGTACCAGCGATGAAAGGTAATGCTGAAATGATCTTTGTACTTCGTTACCTAAATGGAGAAGCGACTTCATTTTTCAGTAATTTCATTTATGCGGCAAGTGATGATATCACAGGCTATGTAGATGATAATGGGCAGGCAATTCCAAAAGATCCTCTTCAGGCTGGATCCACGGGTTTGATCCGTTACGAGTATAAAATGGACCTCTACAGATTATATGAAAAGGCTGATACGAGGGCAAATGCAACATTCCTTAATTTTAATAAAGGAAATACATCTGCTATAGTATTTAGAAAATTCTTGGGAACTTTGATAGACGGCGTTCGTAACTATTCTGATGATTATCCTGTTTATCGTCTATCGGAGGCCTATTTATTGTTGGCGGAAATTAAGAATAAATTGGGAGAGGATCCAACTGCTGAAATCATGGCTGTACGTAATCGGGCATACGCTGGAAAAGCACCTTTGTTTATAAATAGCAGTTTTGAGGCAAACGAATTAGCGATCTTCTATGAACGTACAAAGGAATTTGTGTCCGAGGGCAAGCGATGGTTCGATTTGCGACGCATGCAGGATTCTGCTGGAAAACCATTGGTGTTTCGTAAAGATTTGAACTTAGTCGGCGTATTGAACAATATTGATGGTCAGAAACATAAAATCTTATGGCCAATAGACTTGGGGACACTTACTGTAGATCCCAAATTAAATGATCAGCAAAATCCAGGTTATAAGGGAACCTAAAAACGAATATCCTGTCTCAATCCCACGCGAAGGTCTGAGACAGGATATTGTTAACTTTTTATATAAAATACCATATGCTAAATCAAAAAATCTCAGGATTAATTGCAGCGCCATTTACTCCTTTCGATGAAAACGGAGAATTGAATCTTGAGCTGATTCCGCAATACTATGCGATGTTAAAGCGCAACCGCGTCACGGGAGCCTTTATTTGTGGCTCTACCGGAGAAGGGGTGTCGTTGACTTTTGAGGAAAAAGTTGCAGTGATGACAGCTTGGGCCAGATTGACAAAAGAGGATGATGCATTTACACTCATGATGCTTCTGGGCGGAACAAATATCAAAGAATGCCAACAATTGGCTAGGCTGGCCGAGCAAGCAGGGGTCGATGTCGTGTCATTTACTGCACCATCTTATTTCAAACCTGCTAATGTGGATCAATTGGCAAAATGTTGTGTGGAAATTGCACGTGCGGCACCGAATACGGCTTTCTATTATTATCATATTCCTGTATTGACCGGCGGAAATTTCCAGATGATCGACCTGTTGAAGCAGATTGATGGGGTGATACCCAATTTTAAGGGAATCAAATATACACACGAAGATTTTATGGATTTTCTAAGCTGTATGAATTATGCAGATCGCAAGTATGATATGTTATGGGGAAGAGATGAGAATATGCTGTCCGCTTTGGTATTAGGTAACAAAGGAGCGGTCGGAAGTACCTATAACTACGCAGCACCTTTATACCTTGCACTTATGGAGGCTTATGATAAGGGAGAGCTTGAAAAAGCTAATGCTTTGCAGCAGCAATCTATCGATATGATCACGTTGTTAGGGAAGTATGGTGGTATTTCAGTAGGGAAAGCGTATATGAAATTAATTGGGCTTGACTGCGGAGCATTTAGACTGCCCGTGAAAAATATGTCTGTTGAGCAGTTTGAACTGTTTACGGAAGATGCGGTGAAAGTTGGCTTTCAGGGTTTTTGCGTACATTAAGTTAGCTCACTTGTTCTTGTGGGCTAACGTGTTTCCCTCAGGAGATAACTAAGAATAGCTTGGCGAGTATGTTCAACAATAAATAGATATGACAAAACAACATTGGATGGGAGTTATCGTGGGAATACTGTTTACAGGAGCTGTTGATGCACAAGTCGGTCAATTGGAATGGCATAAAGGCATTACGTTGCCGGCTATGCAAGATGGAAAGGCGCATATTGGTTTGGCAGGACCAATAGCTGGTGTCACAGGCGATTGTCTTCTGATTGCCGGTGGAGCGAATTTCCCGCATTTACCACCCTGGGAAGGCGGTGCGAAAGAGATCCAAAAAGAAGTATTTATTTACAGAAAAGAAGGGGTAAGACTACGCTTAGCAGCGCAGGATAGTCTTTCTATGGCGGTTGCATACGCTGCCAGCCTGAGTCTACCCGATGGATTGCTGGTTATCGGTGGAGAGACTCCTGAAGGAAAAACAGCTGCTTGTAGACTAATTAAATACGATGGCTCTAACAAGAAAATTTCGGTGTCAGACTTTCCGGATCTCCCATTTCCGCTTGCCAATATGGGAGCGGTAGTTTATGGGAATAAACTCGTCATCGTCGGTGGTGAAAAGCAGGATACGGTATCGGACCAAGTGTTGCAATTGGATCTGGCGCATCTTGAAAAAGGATGGGGCTGTGTGGGAAAATTACCCTATGCCGTCTCCCATGTACAATTGTTGTCTGATAGCCAAAATAATCTTTATCTACTGGGTGGAAGAAAGGCTCATCCTGAGAGCCCTTCAACGTTATACCATGAATTATGGTGCTCTACCGATGATGGTCGTACCTGGTCTAAACAGGCAGACATTCCTTTTCCTGCTGCGGCAGGAACCGCATGTTTATTACCCGACCAAGGAATATGGTTGCTGAGCGCAGATCGGGGTGATACCTTCCATCGGGTGGAATCGTTGATCTTTGACGCTAAAAAGGAAGCGAATCCATCGAAGAGACAGCAACTTATTGATGCTAAAAACAAATTGCAAATCAATCATCCTGGTTTCGGTAGAGCAATATGGCGCTATGATTTGAATCTTAAAAAATGGAGCCGGATGGCGGATCTGCCATCGGATGGGCCGGTGACCACGACAGCGGTGGTCTGGGACGACATGATCATTTTGCCTAGCGGCGAAATTAAGGCAGGCGTTCGTACTCCTGAGATTTTAGTAGCAACATTTTCTAATAAATAGGATTGAAAAAATAAGATATAAAAAATTCATATAACCCTGATAAAGCTTAAGATGATCTCTTCTTTACGACATAAATCTTTTTACCCGTGGCTCGTTGTAGCACTCCTTTGGGGGGTAGCCCTGCTGAATTATATGGACCGGCAGATGCTATCAACTATGCGCGAAGCCATGCAGGTCGATATTCCACAATTGCAGCGTGCTGAGACTTTTGGTGTATTGATGGCCGTGTTTCTTTACATCTATGGTCTTATGAGTCCGATAGCGGGTATCGTTGCCGATCGTAGCAATAGAAAATGGCTGATCGTAGGCAGTCTTTTTGTTTGGTCAGCGGTAACTTATGGTATGGGGATGGCGCACGATTACACAACACTATTGGTACTACGGGCTATTATGGGGTTTAGTGAAGCGCTGTATATCCCGACAGCCCTTTCCTTGATCGCCGATTACCATACTGGAAAAAATCGATCGCTGGCCATTGGGCTACATATGACAGGACTCTATACGGGGCAGGCTTTGGGCGGTTTTGGTGCAACATTAGCCGCTTCAAAAGGATGGCATACCGCTTTTCATTGGTTTGGAATTATCGGAATATGTTATGCCCTCCTACTTGCAGTCTTGCTCCTGGAGAAGAAGCACGAACCGTCAACTGATGAGCGTACTTCAGAAGATCAATTACCCCTCTCTAAAAGCTTACTGCTGCTATTTTCCAATGTAGCATTCTGGATTCTATTGTTTTATTTCGCCGCTCCAAGCTTACCGGGTTGGGCCATCAAAAATTGGCTGCCAACATTGTTTGCAGATAGCCTAAATATTCCAATGGCCAGTGCAGGTCCATTGTCGACAATTACAATTGCGATCTCATCCTTTATCGGGGTTATCGTCGGCGGAATACTCAGTGACCGATGGGTGCAAAAACATATCCGCGGTCGCATCTATACCAGTGCCATTGGCCTTGGACTGACTATACCGGCTTTATTGTTTTTAGGGTTAAGTCAGACCTTACCTGCAGTTGTGGGGGCGGCAGTCTGTTTTGGAATTGGCTTTGGTATTTTCGATGCCAACAATATGCCTATTCTTTGTCAGGTTGTTCCCAAAAATTTGCGGGCAACCGCTTATGGCTTTATGAATATGGTAGGTGTATTTGCTGGAGCTGTCATCACACAATGGCTGGGAAGATTTAAGGATGAAGGCCATTTTGGGTTAGGCTTTGCATTATTGGGGGCTGCGGTACTGTTAGCACTTCTCTTGCAAATCGTATTTCTTAAACCGAAAACACTGGAAAAGTAACCGCAGCTATATCCTGAATGAATAGATCATGAATATGAAACCCTTCATCCACATAATGCTTATCAGTATTTCAAAAAAAGGAGGCCTACTTTTTTGTTTGATCCTTTCCATCTTAATTTCCTTGGGACAGCCCCGGACAAAGGTAGCTTGTATTGGTAACTCCGTAACCTTTGGTTATGGCCTCGGCAATCCTAGGCTGGATTCTTATCCAGGGCAGCTTCAGTCATTGTTGGGCCAGCGGTTTGAAGTACGGAATTTTGGCCATTCAGGAGCCACTCTTTTACGTAAGGGGCATAGACCTTATTTTAAAACAGAGGAATACAAGAAGGCCTTGGATTTTAAACCCGATGTTGCCATTATACATTTGGGACTCAATGATACCGATCCGAGAAACTGGCCAAATTATAAATACTCCTTTGCATCAGATTACGCGGATTTGATTGATTCCATACGATCCGTTAATCCCAAAATGCAAATTTACATCTGTCGATTGACGCCTATCTTTAGCGGTCATCCGCGTTTTCTCTCAGGAACCCGCGATTGGTACAACCAGATTCAGGAATTGATTCCTCAGATTGCTCAAAATAATCAAGTCGGACTGATTGATCTCAACACCCCGCTTCGGTATCGAATAGATCTTTTCGACGACTACTTGCATCCAAATAAGCAAGGAGCAACAATGATTGCGAGACAGGTGGCTAATGCACTGGTACCTCTTAGCCAAAAACTACAAGTGGCCGAAACCATCGGTTCGGATATGGTGCTCCAGCGTAATTGGGAGAATAGCATCTTTGGTAAGGGCACTGCTGCCGCTGAGATCAACATTGTTTTCAATAAGAAAAGCTATAAGACTAAGGTCAATCCTGATGGTTCCTGGGAAATCAAGTTGCCCAAAATGGAGGCTGGGGGATCTTATGACATCGAAGTAAGTTCCGGCAGAGAGAAAATAGTGTTGAAAAATATTCTTTTTGGCGATGTATATCTCGCTTCGGGACAATCGAATATGGCTTTTCAACTTCGCCGTGCCGCAAACAGCGATCCGTTGATCAGAAATGCCGGTAGACTACACAATCTGCGCCTTTTTAAGTGCCGCAACCTTGTGGAGACCAATGCAGTTGCATGGGATACCGTAACCTTAAGGGAAGTAAACGATTTGGCCTATTTCAACGGCAGCTGGAGGCAAGCGGCTGAAGATGAAGCAGCACAGTTCTCTGCAGTTGCTTATTCATTTGCCGAACAGATTGCCAATGAGCAACATATTCCTATTGGCATTATTGATCTGTCTGTCGGTGGATCCAATACCGAATCGTGGATTGACCGTAAATCATTGGAAAACGATGATTTGCTGGCTTCTTATATTCATAACTGGCAAAAATCTGATTTTGTGCAGGAGTTCTGTCGGGAACGTGCGGGTCAGAATCTCGCTGGTTCGAACGTGAAAAATCAACGTCATCCGTATCAACCAGCTTACAATTTTGAAGCTGGCGTCAGCAAATGGTTAAACACCGGGTTGAAAGGAATACTGTGGTATCAAGGTGAAAGCAATGCGCATAATATAGAACTTTACGAACGTCTTTTTAAAACATTGGTTTCTTCCTGGCGGAAGAATTTTCACCAAGAACTGCCCTTTTTCTTCGCGCAGCTCTCCAGTATAGACAGGCCTTCATGGGGAGATTTTAGAAACGCACAACGCTTATTGGAGAAGGGTATTAAAGGTACATACATGGCCGTAACGCTCGATGTAGGTGATTCTTTGGATGTACATCCCCGTGAAAAGATTACAGTAGGCCAGCGCTTGGCAAATTTAGTGCAGAAACACTTTTATAACGTTGAACTGAATGCCGATCATCCTGAGCCGGTCAGTTGTGCATTTCATGAGGATAAGCTGGTATTGATATTTGATCAATGTAAAAAATTAAAAACTCAGGAAAATACAGCGGTAAGAGGGTTTCAGCTGATGGACAATAAAGGACGGATTTTCAATGTAAACGCAAATATCCTATCAGATAATACCATCGAGATCGTTAAACCGAATTTCCAAATCACCAAAATCCTGTATGGATTCGAACCATTCAGTAGAGCAAATCTTCAAAATGAAATTGGAACACCGGTATCCACTTTCGCTTTGACGATTCAATAAATAGAAATGAATTGATGTAAGTAGTAAAACACATGAAACAGATAAGTATAAAAGATACCGCAAAAATAATAGACAGGGATTACTTGAAGGATTTGGAAGTATTCTATCGTGATCAGCTTTTAAAAGACACTGTACCATTTTGGTTTCCACGGTCTATTGACCATGAATATGGCGGATATTTGTTCATGCGCGATCAGGATGGGACTTTGATAGATACCGATAAAGCCGTATGGATACAGGGAAGGGCATGCTGGTTGCTGGCCACACTTTACAATACGGTTGAACAAAAAGAGGAATGGCTGGAAGGAGCCCGAATCGGCTATGAATTTTTGAAAGAGCATTGTTTTGACGCTAATGGAAAAATGTATTTTCATGTTGACCGCCTAGGCGATCCTATTCGTATGCGTCGCTATTTCTTTTCGGAGACTTTCGCAGCAATCGCCTTTGCAGCCTATGCAAAAGCTACTGGAGATGAGGAGATAGCAGATGAAGCACGACATCTGCTGGGAATTTGCCTCGCGTATGCAAATGGAGAAAAATTGATCGAACCAAAGTATGAAGCCACAAGGCCAATGAAGGGAATAGGTGTGCCGATGATTATGATCAATACGGCACAGCAGATTCGTGAGACCATTGGGGATCCGCGTTGTGATCGTGTCATCAGTGATTGTATCGCACAGATTGAACGTGATTTTGTTAAGGACGATATTCGCTGCGTGATGGAACAAGTAGGACCTGAAGGTGAAATTGTCGATCATATTGACGGTCGTACACTCAATCCCGGACATGCTATCGAAGGAGCTTGGTTTATCCTACATGAAGCTAGATCCCGGGGAAACGATCCGCATTTGATTGACCTAGGCTGTCGTATGTTGGATTATATGTGGGAACGGGGCTGGGATAAAGAATATGGTGGTATACTCTATTTTCGAGATGTCTATGGAAAGCCAGTACAAGAATATTGGCAAGATATGAAATTTTGGTGGCCGCAGAATGAAACGATTATCGCAACATTACTCGCTTACCTGATGACTGGGAATGAGAAATATAAAAATTGGCATCAGCAGATCAATCAGTATGCCTATGATCATTTTCACGATAAAATCAATGGTGAGTGGTATGGTTACCTCCATCGTGATGGGAAGATTGCCCAAACCGCAAAAGGGAATTTGTTTAAAGGTCCTTTCCATCTCCCTCGCCAAGAATGGTATTGTATGCAAACTTTAAAGGAATTTAATTCCCTTAAGTAGAAGATTATGGAGCACCAAAAGTCCATTACATGTACATTGCTATCCGGTCTGCTGGTTATTCTTATTTTAATCAGTCCTTTATGCTGTCTACCGGATTCAATCAAACCTCCTTTGCTTCCTATGCCCCATGCTGTGAGCTGGAAAACAGGGCGTTATTGTTTGCCGGATCTTGTCCATGTGCATATCAAAGGGGAGGTTGAAAATGCTGATAGGCAGATGTTAAGCCTCTTGTTGAAAGATTGGAATGTAACTCAGGTTATTTTCGACAACTTCAAGAATAAAAATATCACCATTGTTTGTGATCACGAATTGGTTTTACCTTCGGCATCATTGGAGGCTTATCGGATCGACGTAGATGAACAGGGAATACAGATCGAAGCCAGAACGAGTGCCGGTGTTTTTTATGCCTTACAAACTCTGGGTCAACTCAGAGGCAGTGATGGCAAGTTGCCCTATTGCTCCATTACCGATTATCCTTCCTTTCGCTGGCGCGGTTACTTGGTAGACGTCGGACGAAATTTTCAGTCAATGGATGTGCTAAAAGAGCAGATCGATGTCATGGCGCGCTATAAACTGAATATTTTTCACTTTCATTTCACTGAGGATATTGCTTGGCGACTGATCAGCAAAAAATATCCCGGTTTGACCGACTCGACGAATATGGAGCGTTGGAAGGGAAAGTATTATACCGTTGAGGAAATGCAAGAACTAATTCGGTATTGTCGTGATCGGCATATCCAACTTGTACCCGAAATTGATATGCCGGGACATTCAGCAGCATTTCGCCGTTATTTTAAAACTGATATGCAGAGCGATAGCGGCATAGCTATCCTCAAGGAACTGGTTAAGGAATTTGCAAACACTTATCCGGGACTACCTTATCTGCATATTGGGGGGGATGAGGTGAAAATTCATAATCAAGAATTTTTACCGATGATGACAACATGGACGGAGGATTTGGGTCTAAAAACTATTGGTTGGGAACCCGGCGGCAATTTGCAACCAAACACAATCCGGCAGCTTTGGATGGGTGGCCCAAAAGCTATTACCAATGATTCGCCTTTTGAAGTCATTGATTCAAAGCACTTGTACATCAATCACATGGATCCTTTAGAAACGGTGACGACCTTGTTCTATAGGCAGTTGGGCGGACAGTCTGCAGAAAATGAAAAGTTAATGGGTGCTACGCTATGTTCATGGCCCGATCGCGCGGTGAAGAATGAAAACGATCTATTTCGTCAAAATGGAGTTTACCCCGCTTTATTGACATTTGCGGAGCGCAGCTGGCGAGGGGGAGGGGATTTTGCATGGCGTAGTAATATCAAAACGGATGTGAAAGGATTGGCTGATTTTGTCGAATTTGAAAAGCGTTTACTTACACATAAACAACTGTATTTTAATGGTCTTATCTTTCCCTACCACCAACAAAGTAGGCAAAAATGGATATTATACGGGCCTGTGGAAAATAAAGGCGATCTGGGTATGGCCTTAAAAAATGAAGCTGCAGGAGATTTTAACGCTTTGAAAAAGATCGGCGAGTTTTACGGAGGTACCATTGTATTGCGCCATTGGTGGGCTGATGTTGTTAAAGGGGCGATTGACCGTCCACTTGAAAATAGTACCGTGTATGCCCTGAGCAAAGTGTGGAGTGAAAAAGGGGGCAACCAAGGTTTTTGGATCGGTTTTAATGATCTCTCGCGTTCGTATGCCAGTGATTCACCACATTTGGGGACCTGGGACGATCGAATGAGCACACTTTGGGTCAATGGACATAAAGTGCTTCCGCCAGATTGGCAACAGGCGGGTAAAAGGGGAGACTTGGAAGTCCCCTTAATTGATGAGGGATACAGTTACCGAAGTCCTACGATGATTCAATTGCGCAAGGGCTGGAATACCATTGTAGTCAAACTGCCCGTGGGGAAATTACAAGGGAAAGACTGGCAAAATCCACTAAAATGGATGTTTACCTGCCTCCCGATTGAAAGGGAGCAGTAAATCGTATATCACAATGCATGAATGCAGATGAAATTTTAAAGAAAAGTAACAATAAACTTATATCGATATGAAGAAATTAGGAACAATGGTGGTATTTGCAATGTTAGCCAGTATCTGCCATGCACAGGAAGTGAATGTGTTTGTTTCAGGCGAAGAGGGCTATAAAAGCTATCGCATACCTGCCATTGTAAAGGATAAAAATGGGCAGTTAATTGCTTTTGCCGAAGGTCGGGTGGATCATGCCGGCGATTTTGGTAATGTGGATATTGTTTATAAAACCAGTAAGGATAATGGAAAGACCTGGGGGCCATTGCAAGTCGCTGTGGACAACGATAATTTACAGGTCGGAAATCCGGCACCTGTAGTTGATCTATTGGATCCAGCATATCCTCAAGGACGTCTCTTACTTTTTTACAATACGGGGAATAATCATGAGGGAGAAGTGCGCAAAGGGAATGGCCTGCGGGAATGTTGGTCAATTAGTTCATCCGATGGCGGTAAAATATGGTCCAAGCCACAGAATATTACGCTCGAGACACATCGCCCCAATCAACCGTCAGTGAATGTGCAATATACCTTTAAGGACGATTGGCGAACCTATGCGAATACACCTGGGCATGCTTTACAATTTGATTCTGGTAAGTATAAAGGACGCATTTATATTCCTGCTAACCATTCTGAAGGAAATCCGAAAGAAAATGGCAAGGATTATTTTGCGCATTCGTATTACTCGGACGATCATGGAAAGACCTTCAAGATAGGGGCGAGCGTGAAATTTGAAGGATCAAATGAAACCATGGCCGCGCAAATATCGCATACAGGACTGTATATGAATTCCCGTAATCAACAAGGTAACGTAAAATCGAGGATTGTGTCCTATTCCAGTGATGGTGGTGTCAGTTGGGATACAACCTATTATGATAAAAATCTGGCCGATCCAGTCAACCAGGGCTCGGTACTTTCCTGGCAAAAGAAAGGGAAATATGTATTGGCTGTTTGTAATGCTGCATCAACCCACAGAAGGGACAATCTAACCGTTCGTTTAAGTAAAGATCAGGGCAAAACATGGTATTTCAATCAGGTCGTTGCCAAAGCTCCCGAAGGTGTGAAAGGGGATTATGCTGCTTATTCCGATTTAGTACTTTTAAATAAAAATAAACTCGGTGTTCTATTTGAAAAAGAGAATTACAGCAAAATTGTCTTTCAGCCAGTAAATTTTAAATAATCAGGCACATCGTGTTATCGAAATAATACACATTTTCTTTCATTTCTTCCTTTTGGTTAAAACAGGAAGGAAGAAATGAAAGAAAAAAATGAATCTTCGTTTCTAATGCAGCTTGCTCCACAGGCTGTCAAATAACGCTATAAACTTAATTAAAACCAATAATCCAAAACTAAATGAGAAAAACCAAATTTTGGCTGGTGTTGAGCCTAATCGCAACTAGCCTGTCTATTTTTGCCTGCAAAAAAGACTCGACAACAACAAAAACTTCGATTCCGGAAGTCAGTAAGGCGAAGGCCTCGACTAAGCTATTCAATGCTACTGCCGTAGCGACAACAGATTACGAACTGATCTGGTCGGATGAGTTTAATAGTAACGGGGGATTTGATTCCACAAAATGGTCTTATGCAGACAGGGGCACTGTCGCATGGAATAAGTATATGACCTCCTTGCCGGCTTATGCATCCCAAGACGGGAGCAATCTTGTATTGCGTATGGATAATGCTGTTGTAGCCGGAGATCCTGTTGCCTATCATGCGGGTGGAGTTAAGTCGATGGGAAAATTTAGTATGACTTATGGTAAAGTTGAAGTGAGGGCTAAATTTACACAAGGAAGAGGCTCCTGGCCCGCGATTTGGATGATGCCCGAACCGGCTACGGCGTATGGAGGCTGGCCAGCCTGTGGTGAAATTGATATTATGGAGCATGTCAACAACGAAAGTGTGATGTATCATACGATCCATAATAGCTCGGTTACTAATGCAAATGGTGGAAGCACCGCTTCAAAAGCGGCCACTTATAATACGACAGATTACAACTTATATACGATGATCTGGAGTCCAAACGACATTCGATTTTACGTCAACAATGTATTGCAATATACCTACGCAAGGGTTTCTGGTGGCGGAACGCAACAATGGCCATTTGACGTACCTTTTTATCTGATTTTAAATCAGGCCGGTGGAGCTGGATGGCCAGGAGCGATCACAAATGCTGACCTGCCCTTTAGTATGCAGGTTGATTATGTACGTGTGTATAAGCTACCTTTATTTAGCAATGGCGATTTCGAAAGTGGTACCATCTATCCATGGACAACATGGGGTGGCGGATCATCGGTCGTTTCCACCGACGCCCGGACAGGAAGCAGATGCATCCGCGAAACGGGCGGGGAGACATCCATTGAACAATACCTGACCGGTTTAACGCCAAATACGACCTATCGGTTCGGTGGCTACGCCAAAGTGTCTACAGCTGGCCAGTCTGTTAGTATCGGCGTCAAAAACTTTGGTGGAACTGCAGTCAATGCGACTATTGGTACGACCAGCTATTCCAATGCTTCGGTTACTTTTACAACTGGCGCCAATAATACTACGGCTACGGTCTACTTCTATAAACCCTTGAGCGGTACTGTGTATGGTGATGATTTCTATTTAGAAAAACTGTAAGACACGTTAGTTGAAAGAGCAGTGGTTTTAGTTCAGCCACAGCTCTTTTAGCGATATTGCGTGATGACGAGGGCATCGGTCCGCATGGAGGATGTCGATATAACTTCATAACTACCTAATTAAAAATTTCAGATAGTGCCGAATAAGGGCCATGAATCGTTGCGGTAGTTAACGGCAGTATCTCCTTATTTCCTTAAAACGAGTGTATGTCCATTTTGATAGAGTGTCATTTTGTTTTCGTTACGTTCAAAAACGATCTTTACACCAAATTGCGGTTGGACCAGCGTGTTTCTATCCTTCGCTTTTAGCTGAAATGAAGATTGACCAACGACCTGTCCAAATACCTTGTTGCCCTCTCTCGTAATATTTATCTGAATAGGAGGTTGCTCGCTTTTATATTCGCCAATGAGACTTGAAATTTCTTCCTCTGTCAATTGTATTTCCGCAAGATCAGGAAGTGGAAAAGGTTTTTTATAAAGCTCGCCAAGGCTGAACTTTAGAATTCCATTATTATTATAATTGTTGGCATTACTAATGATAGCGATATTATAATTACCATCATCAAAATGGCCCGCTACCGAGGAGTATCCGTCTATACCACCTGTGTGGCCAAAGCCCATATGTTCATAGAATGGCAATTGGAATAAGCCCAGTCCATAGCCCTGATCTATTTTTTTCATCTCTTCCAGGCTTGCAGCATTGATTATTTTATGGCTAAATAAACCATTGAAAAATTTGCCCAGATCTGCCGGAGTTGACCAAACTGCTCCGGCTCCAAGCGGAACAGAATTGTCCGTGTGTGGTTCAAGGGTCCATTCTTGGGTGAATCGATAGGATTCGCTAACATCTCTGCTGTTATTTTGTGGACGGCCAAAGGTTGTCTCTTGCAAGTTTAATGGCTTACAGATGTATTCTTTCAATAAAAAAGCATAGTCTTTTTTCCAAACTTTGTCTAAGATATAGGTAAGTAGGATGTAGTTTGAATTACTATTTGCATGTTTACTGCTGGGAGCAAAGTCGGCTCCGCCTTTGACGATACGTTCAACAAGCTCTTTCTCTGTCTGTGGTTTAGTATTCCATGTCAAATAATCGTTGTCATCCGTGATATTGTGTAATCCGCTGCTATGATTTAACAGTTGGCGAACGGTGATTTTTCCAGCGTCTGGAATATCTTTAAAGAATGCGGAAATTGGTTCGTCTAACTTCAGTTTTCCGAGCTCAACTGTTTTTAGTACAAGTGTTGCTGTGAAAGTTTTGGAGATTGAACCTATTCCATAACGCGTATTTATGTTGGCTTTCTTTTTCTGCGCCAGGTCTGCATATCCAATCGCCTTTTGATAGAGTAATTGATCGCCTTTGCTGATCGCAATACTGCCCATCCAGACATTATTTTTATCCATAACGGCCATCAGGCTGTCCATGCGAACAGGTGTGAATTCCTGGGCTTTGAGAATGGGGCTTGATAGGGTTCCTAAGAGGAACAATAACACTGTGGTTTTTTTCATAATTTATGGGGAATAGATTTTTTGAGTTTCAAAATTAACGTGGAGGAATAGTAAAGTCCACTGATGATAAATAGAAAGGCCGGAATGAAATAATTGCCCAATTGTTCGTAACGTAGGGCTTCTTCGTGCTGTAAAATAAGTTTGCCGAATATGAAAAACTTGTTGGGCGCATAGAAGAATCCGACTCCCTGAGGATCAATAAACTTGGCCACGATGAGAAATACGGCGATGAGCATCAGGGTATAGATGATATAATAAATCATGTTTATGATCCCTTGTGTGAGCATGATAGGTACTCGTAATAAGGATAGGGATTTACGAGGAGATTCTATTGACGGGGCAATGGACGTTGACAAAATCATTTCCTTGATAAAAGTCTCTGGTAACCCGAGTTTATCTAAGATTTCTTGGAGCTGACTAGGCATGGCGTCATGGATTAATTGTGGGGGAAGCTGCTGTTGCAATGCCTCAAATATGTGGCTATTGATTTCACATAAGATATCCTGTCTTTGCTCCAAGGCTAATTTTTTTACAAGAGCAGTCGCTGTTGACATGTAGTCTTGATATAGCTGAGCTGAGGATCTATTTGTAAAGGGTATCTGGTTATAATGCATGCGTCAAAGTGGTTAAATGTTGGTTTAAGCTTGTCCAGTACGTTCTCATCTCTAAGAAAGTACTTTGGCCTTCCTTTGTTATTTTATAATATTTTCTTGGAATCCCAGTTTCCTGAGGCACCCAGTTCGATTCGACCAGGCCTTCGTTTTTTAAACGGATCAATAAGGGGTATAATGTTCCTTCAGCAATATCAATGGCCGTTTTCTTCTTGACCTCCTGGATAAGATCGTAGCCATAGTATTCCTGATCATAGGCAAGAATACCTAATACAACAAAAGAAAGACTTCCTTTTTTTAGCTGTGAAATCCATTTGTCAATAAATTCTTTGTTCATGGAAGTAAATATATAACAAAATACATAGTAATACAATGTATTGTTTTAAATTTTTAATATACCTTTTAATGAAGGAAAGTGTCCTAATTAAAAAAAGAATGGGGAAGTGGATTTGATGTTACTTCGATTGAGTTTTTGCTAAAAAAAAACACTTGAAGTGGGGAACTTCAAGTGTTTAACCTAACCAATTATTAACCTAAATTTATGAAAAGTATACTTTCTCAAGTATAGTAGACTATATTCAATATCTGTGCCATTCTACTTGTTAGTTTTATACTATTTTTCTTTGTGTTATTTTTGTTACGTAATATCACTTGATTTGGTTGATGTTATATCTTATTTGGTAATATTTTTATGTTTTTAAAGATGTTAAGTAGTTTGAAAAAGGATTGAGTTAATTTTTGGTAAAATTTCGCCTATTTTATTGGGCAAACTTTCCGCATGTGTATATAAAAGAGAACAGCCCCTGTCCGAAAATAGGGTAATTGTTATTACACAACGTAACACTTGAAGAGTTCTTTCCACTCATCATCAAGATTGCCTCTGTATATATTTTGTTTGGCGCGGCGATACCAATATTCTGCATTCCATTGATCACCTTCTTTGCGGTGTAAATAAGCATGAACATGTGCTGCGTCGGTTCCCCCCAATTGATCGATGAGGCCGTGCGCGGTTTTCCAATTTCCTTTCAGATCATACCAAAGTGACTTTTGTACCGCTGTCCAATGCTGAAGTGGACTTTCAAGTGATTGAAATTCTTCTATTGTCATATTTTTTTATTCAGTTATTTCTTTGCTCCAAATTTCATAAATATCGTCTCCTTTCGAGCTTTTTCCTCTATGCTGCCATCTGCCATCTACAATTTCACCGTCAAAGGCCAGTTCTTGCCCAACTCGATTATTGTCTCTCGAAAAGAATTGTATTTTTTCAGTATACCGATTGTTATCGTATTGATAGTTGCCCCCGCCAGTACCATAGAAACCTTTTTGTGCAGGATTAATCGCTATCCATTGAAAATAGCCATCAACCAATATTTTGATTGTTTTGCGGTCTGCTTTCGGAATATCCTGCATTTTTTCTCCTTGTTGGCGACCAGTGATGCGCCAAAGTGCGTCCAGGTCCTGCGGGACTTTTTTCTGTTTAATATAGAGATGATAGCTATTGGCTATTTTTAGGCGAAGGGAGTCTGCTTCACTCCGATACGGCAATTGAGTTGTTTTGCCGATGGCAGATGAATCCTGTGAATTATACTCGATGGCGATATTGATCAGATTAGGCTGTTTATCAAGTGGCCCACCCCAGGTATGTTGAAAACGTTTTCTGACAGCATCGTAACTTATAAACGAGATATAATGATCTTTAACGAGCATTAAGTGTTTATTGATGCCATCCTGGTATAGATAGGCTCCGTCGTGAAGTTGCTGTGCCTGGATTTTAGAAAAATAAATTCCAAAAAATAGGAAGAATAGTAAGGTACAATTTTTCATAACGGGTCTAAACTTGTTTCCTCTAAAGATACAAAATAAAACAGCGATACGAATGACGGACATTGGATTTAATCGAATCAAAAAAAAGCTGACCAGTCGCCGCAGCGCCGCCAAAAAATGTTAAGCACTTTTATGAGGGGCAGTCCGGCGAACGGTCAGCTTTTCGATAGGATGTTACAACTATCTATTTGAACTTACTCGCCAATGCAGCGAGCTTGCTGGCCATATCCGTTTGTGGCTCGGCCTGCTTTTTAGGTTCATTTTTTTTGTTTTTGGGTAGCGCAGGCTTTTCATCTGTTTTCATTGACAATGCGATACGACTACGCTTTTCGTCTACTTCTGTTACTGTTACCATGACGTGTTGCTGTACTTTGACGACTTCATGGGGGTCCGATATATAGCGATTCGATAATTGGCTTAGATGTACCAAGCCATCTTGATGTACGCCAATATCAACAAAGGCTCCGAAATTTGTAATATTCGTCACGATTCCTGGCAGCTTCATGCCCACTTTTAAATCCCCAATGGTATTGACGCCATCTGTGAATGAGAATGCTTCGAACTTTTCCCTTGGATCTAATCCGGGTTTCGCTAATTCATTGAGAATATCATTCAATGTCGGTAATCCAACTTCCTCTGAGATATAGTTTTTCAAAGGGATCGATTTTCGCAAGTCAGCGTCAGTCAATAGATCTTCTACTTTTTTGCCAAGGTCTTTGGCCATTTGTTCGACCAATGCATAACGCTCGGGGTGTACCGCCGACGAATCCAGTGGGTTTGCGGCATGGCGGATGCGTAGAAAGCCTGCAGCTTGTTCAAAGACTTTATCGCCAAGGCGAGGAACTTTTTTCAGTTCGCGCCTGGAGGCAAAAGGACCGTTCTCATTCCGGTATTTGATGATCTGTTGTGCCAGGGATGGACCAAGACCGGAAACGTAGGATAAAATTTGTTTGGAGGCCGTATTCAATTCGACACCGACAGCATTTACGCAACTGATGACCGTATCATCCAATGAAGTCTGGAGTTTATTTTGATCTACATCATGCTGATATTGTCCGACACCGATCGATTTTGGATCGATCTTAACCAGTTCAGCCAATGGGTCCATCAACCGTCTACCAATAGATACTGCGCCGCGTACCGTAACATCTTGATCTGGAAATTCTTCACGGGCAGTTTCGGAAGCCGAATAAATAGAGGCTCCACTTTCATTGACCATTACGATGGTAACGTTATTTAATCCGAGTCTCCGTACAAATTCTTCCGTTTCACGACCTGCGGTCCCATTGCCGATTGCGATGGCTTGGATATCATATTTTGATACTAGATACTGAATTGTTTTTTTTGCTTCTGCAAGTCCATTGACTCCTGTATGCGGAAAGATGGCCGTATTTTCTTTAAGCTGTCCCTGTTCGTCCAGAACAACCGTTTTACAGCCTGTACGAAATCCTGGGTCGATCGCGAGCAGCCTTTTCTGCCCTAGTGGAGCGGCTAGAAGTAGTTGACGCACATTGTCGGCAAAAACTTTGATGGCTTCCTCATCGGCTTTTTGACGTGTCAATACACGAATTTCCGTCTCCATAGAAGGTTTTAACAGCCGCTTGTAGCTATCGACCAAGGCGAGTTTTACCTGAGCTGCGGCATCGTTGGAACCCTTAATATAGATGGATTCGATACCTGGTAGAATTTCTTCTTCATTGATATCGATATCTAAATAGAGTAATTCCTCTTTTTCTCCGCGGCGCATGGCCAGCACACGATGTGAAGGTGCATTTTTCAACGGTTCAGACCATTCGTAATAATCTTTATACTTTAGTGCAGCTTCTTCCTTTCCAGGAACTACCCGTGAAACAAATGTGCTTTTTTCGAGGAATATCGCTCTCGCTTTGGCTCTCACTGTCGCATCTTCCGCAATGATCTCTGCGATGATATCGCGGGCACCTGCTAGTGCCTCCTCTGTATTCTTAACGCCTTTTTCTTCATTTATTAAACTGTCGGCAAGGGGGAGGAAATCTCCTATTTCTTGTGCTAAAATGAGATCCACTAAAGGTTGCAGACCTTTTTCACGTGCCACACCGGCGCGAGTTTTACGCTTGGGTTTGTAAGGCAAATAGATATCTTCGAGACTGGCCATGGTTTCGGCACCCAAAAGCTGCTGCTCAAGCTCCGGTGTCAATTTTCCCTGATCGTTGATCGATTTAAGAACAGCTTCTTTACGTTTATCTAAATCACGCAGCTGCTGGAAACGATCTCTGATCGTGGTGATTTGAACTTCGTCCAAACTACCCGTCATTTCCTTACGGTAGCGTGAGATAAACGGAACAGTAGCACCTTCGTCTAATAGTGCTATAGTCGTGCGAACTTGTTTTTCGCTAATAGAAAGCTCATTAGCAATGGTAATTTCGTGTGTTGATAAGCTCATTGTCGGTTTAATCTTAAAAAGTAGAGCTGTTGAATGGTGATTCAACAGCTCTAAGTATATCTAATTATAAACTAAAGTAGTAAAATTAAGCAGGTTTACTGGTATTGTCCTGCTCAGGAACTTTTTTATCTTCTACCTCGTTGTTTTTCGTTTCAGCAAAATGATCGTTATACCCGTACGTGATGTGAGATGGCTCTTCGCCGTAATCGGGTTGTTTATGTGGGTTATGTTCGACGACACCGGCAGGTGTTGTGAATTCATATTTTTTCTTTGGTTGATCTGTTTCTGAACCTTCGACGGCTTCCTGGGGCTTAGCCCCTTCTTCGTGTGCTGCTTGAGCCTGCTCTTCAGCCAAACGAACATCATTAGGAACAACTTCTTCTTTTACTTCTGTTTTAACGTCTATGTCTTTCTCGAAATTATTGATCTGATCTGAAATTTCACGTTTGATACCTTCTGATGCATCTTTGAACTCACGTATTCCTCTTCCTAAACCTCTCGCCAATTCAGGAAGTTTTTTGCCTCCAAAAAGTAACAAGATTGCAAACACAATTAAGATCATCTCTTGTGTTCCGATGTTTAGAAATGCTATTACTGGATTGTACATACTCTTTTTCCTCTTCTTTTGATTACTAACTAGATGCTAAGGTACATTTATATTTCTATAGTTCTTAGACCCAAAAGTAAATTTAAGATAATTTTAAGGTATTTGAAACATAAAAATTACTTAACAAAGTGCGGTTATTTGATGGGTGTAAATTGTTATATTTTTGCTAAATATTTTTTAATACGACGATAGGGCGGAAATATCTTCGTATTTTTGTGGCTATTTTTTGGGGAAATCGATTATGTTGGGAAAATTTAAAACATTTAAACCGTATTACAAAAGTACGATGGTATTGGCGGGGCCAGTGGTGATCTCACAATTGGGACATACGCTGGTGCATACCGCAGATAGTGTGATTGTTGGACATTTTGCAGGAACCATTCCATTGGCGGCAGTTTCGTTGGTACATGCTGTTTTTATGGTTGTTATGGTCATTGGTTTGGGGATAGCGTATGGCATCACGCCATTGATTGCGCAAGAGAATGGCCGTGATAATAAAAAAGAATGTGCTATTTTGTTGTCTAATAGCTTTTGGTTAAATATTATTGCGGGACTCTTGTTATTCGCATTGGTCTATTTTGGTTCAATGTTGGCGATCGATCACCTCAACCAAGATCCGGCTGTGGTGAAGGAGGCAAAGCCTTATTTGCTTATTCTGAGTTTATCGATGCTTCCATTAATGGTATTTAGCACCTTTAAGCAATTTGCTGAAGGCCTGGGGTTTACTAAGCAAGCGATGAATGTAACTATTTGGGGGAATGTACTGAACATTATTTTGGCGATCATCTTTGTCAAAGGGATGTTTGGCATCAGCCCAATGGGGGTCAAGGGAGTCGGATACAGTACATTGATCGACCGTGTGTTAATGATGTCTGTGATGATGACCTATGTCTTGCGATCGCAGAAATTTAAAGGATATATTCAATACTTTAAAGTGACATTGGTCGATCGGGAGCGATTGTTGAAGATCGTACGGATCGGGGCACCCGTGGCTATGCAATATGTCTTTGAAATTGGGGCTTTTGCAGGGGCATCCTTATTAGCGGGTACCATAAGTGCGACAGCGCAAGCTTCTCATCAAGTAGCCATACAGCTGGCCGCGATGACGTATATGATGGCGAGTGGTATTGCTGCTGCTGCAACAATCAAGGTGGGGAATAGTTATGGTAATCGAAATCTTTTTCGTCTCGAACGATTTGCCATCACGTCGTATCAATTGGTGTTGATTTTTATGGTGATTACAGCGTCTTTGTTCGCGCTATTGAATGATTATTTGCCTTATATCTTTACCTCAGATCATGCTGTGGTGATTATTGCTTCTCAGCTGTTGATTATTGCGGGCCTTTTCCAATTGTTTGATGGTACGCAAGTTGTCGGTCTGGGAGTGTTACGTGGGATGGGGGATGTGAATATACCAACCCTAATCACATTTATCGCTTATTGGATTATTGGGCTACCAAGCGGCTACCTCATGGGCGTCGTGTTTAACTGGGGTATCAAGGGGATTTGGTACGGGTTAACGCTGGGCCTGCTAAGCTCTTCGCTTTTACTGTACCTGCGGTTTCAATTGGTGATTAAGAAGAAAAAAATACAGTTCGAACAAAGTATGTTTAAGTAACAAAAAGTATATACTAAATAACAAAAAACGGCTCTGTTAAGAGCCGTTTTTTTATTCTGATTGCTAGATTACTCTATTGCTATCCCAGTTTTCCAGGTAGTCGGCCACACGTTTTAAGAAAGTACCTCCGAGGGCACCATCGATCGCACGGTGATCGTAAGAGAGTGACAGATACATCATATGTCTAATACCAATCATATCGCCATACTCTGTTTCTATGACCGCTGGTTTTTTCGTAATGGTACCGACAGCCAAGATTGCAGCTTGCGGTTGGTTAATGATAGGCGTTCCCATAATATTACCGAAAGCGCCGATATTGGTGAATGTAAATGTACCATCTTGGGTATCGTCAGGCTTCAATTTATTCGCCCGTGACCGTTGTGCGAGGTCGTTGACACTTTTACTCAACCCTACTAAGCTTAATTGATCAGCATTTTTGATGACCGGAACGATGAGATTGCCATTAGGCAATGCTGCAGCCATACCAATATTGATGTTTTTCTTCTTGATGATATTGTAACCGTCGATCGATATATTGACCAATGGAAAATCTTTGAGAGCCTTGCTAATAGCCTCGATAAACAAAGGGGTAAACGTGATGTTTTCTCCTTCGCGTTTTTTATAGGCATCTTTAACTTTATTGCGCCACAAAACTAAATTGGTGACATCTGCCTCAACAAAAGAACATACATGGGGAGAGGTCTGTACGCTTTTGACCATATGGTCTGCTATTAATCTCCGCATACGGTCCATTTCAATGATTTCATCACTGCCATTGGCAACGGTGTGAACATGCGACGGAGCGGCGGAGGTTATTTTTGGAGAATCCGTACCCATGCCCGTGCTAGTATTCGTGTGCTCTGCCGGAATGGCTTTTGTCGATTTTGAGGAGGAATCCCGATGCGATACATACGTTAAAATATCTTCCTTAGTCACTCTTCCCTCTGCTCCGGTACCCTGGATACGGTCAAGTTCATCCTGGGACAATCCTTCGTGGCGTGCTATATTTTTCACTAAAGGTGAATAAAAGCGAAGGGTATTTTCGTATGAAGAAGATGGAATTTCAGCTGTTAAATTGGGCAGCTGGTCTACACCTGGGATGTTCAATGCTATGATCTCTTCGGGAGTTGCCGCTGAAGGAGCGATATTTTCTTGTGCTTGAATCGCAGGTTCTTCATTTTCGCCTTCAATTTCTATAATTGCAACGACTTCACCAACTTGGACAGTCTGGTCTACAGTATAGCAATGCTCTTTTAAAACACCTTTTACAGGGGAAGGTACCTCTGAATCAACTTTGTCAGTTGCAATTTCCAATAAAGTGTCGTCTTCCTCAATCAGGTCACCAGGTTGTTTTAACCATTTTGTGATTGTTGCCTCGGATACACTTTCTCCCATTTTTGGGAGCAAGAGTTTATATAAAGCCATATTTTTTAGCAATCTCGTTATAGAAAAACGAAGTTAAATAAATTGTGGTTTACTTTCAACAATTTAAAATATTATTCCTTAAATAACGTGTTTTTTGAAATATTATTTTACTTTATTGTGTATCCTGTTCTTTTTCTTTTACAAGCAACTTCCATAGAAGTAATAAAGCAATCATACGGGTACGTTCGATGTTGATCAGTCTGTCGTTATCAAATTGAAACTTCTTGGTTAAAATTTCCTTTTTCCCGGCAACAGCCACCCAAATAGTGCCAACTGGTTTCTCAGCTGTTCCACCACCTGGTCCCGCTATTCCAGTTGTCGCAATAGCATAGTCGGAAGAAAATGCCTTTTTTGAACCGGAAGCCATTTCGATAGCAGTCTGCTCACTTACTGCTCCATATTGGATCAGTGTTTCTTCCTCGACGTTCAACAATTGTTGTTTTAACGCGTTGGAGTAGGGGATGGTACCACCAAGGAATATCGTGCTGCTTCCCGCTACAGCGGTTATTGAAGCGGCGAGGCTACCCCCGGTACAACTTTCTGCAGTAGTCAATGTAGCACCTCGGCGGCCAAGCTCTTTAATCAGATAGGGCTCGATGCTTGTGTCATAGTCCGCGATGACATGGTGTTGTAAACGATGGAGTAGCTTTGTTTTAAAAAGGGCAACCTGGAGCATAATGTCAGATTTATTCCTGCTTTTTCCAGAGAGTCTCAATCGGATAAAGGCCAAGGTTGGTAGATAGGCCAATTTTATGCTGGAAGGAAGTTCTGCTTCGATATCCTTTATTTCTTCTGCCAAATATGATTCTCCGATTCCGCCAACCAAAATGGTCTCGTGACAGATAAATAAGTCAGGATCCTGTTTGGCTAATAGGGGCAGCACATGTTTTTCCATCAGAAATTTCATCTCAAAGGGCACGCCAGGCATAAAAATAAACCTCTTTTGGTCCTGATGGACCAGCATGCCGGGCGCGGTGCCATAGTCGTTAAATAGGACCTCACAATTTGCTAAAACATCGGCCTGCTGTAGATTGATGTCGAGCATTGTTAGATTGCGCGATTCAAATATGTTGGTCACATGCCGAAGTACATGCTCATCGCGGATCAAGGTGGTTCCAAAATATGCTGCGGCCGTTTTTTTTGTCACATCATCTTTCGTCGGCCCCAGGCCTCCAGTGATTAAAATAAGATCTGCCCGCGTTGAAGCCTCTTTCAATGTCGTTGAAATAGCCTCTTCTGTATCAGGGATCGATGTCATTTGAACGATATCGACTTCGAATTGGAGCAGTTGTTTGGCAATCCAGCCTGAATTGGTATCAATAATCTGACCGATGAGAATCTCATCGCCTATGGTAATAATCTCTGCTTTCATCTTTAAAATAATTATGCGACACATCCCTACGGTGAAAAATACATATGTGGGTATGTATCGTGTTTGATTTTCTCAATCTTCTGGTGTTAAAATGTCCATGCGCTAGCGCCTAAAAAATGAAAATTCAATCCCAGAAGATTCAGTATATAAACTTACATAAAATTGCGGCTCAACGAAATGTTTAAGATGTATTTGATGGAAGAAGTTTTTTGAAAAGAAACTGAAAATTCTTTTTGGCCAATATGAATATAACATTTCAAAAAAAAAGCAGTTATTTTAAAAATAACTGCCTCCTGAACTGGCTCTTTTTGTGAGCTTAAGATCTTGTAAGATCGATGCCTTGGCACGAATGGTGACGTTGTAGCTTCGGAACCGCCCAAAAGGCATCCAGCCAAATGACATATCCCAACAATGCAGATCGCGATAGATATTGAAAGAGGTCATGACCACTTCCTTCTGTTTGAAATCGTACCCCGATTGAAAGGTGACTTTCCATTTTGGCGTAACACTGAAGTCGCCATGTAAATTCAATGTGCTTGTGATCTGGCTCTGCATTCTTCGTGTACTGGAGTTGAACGATTTTGCCATATTGAAACTGAACGATGCCGCAAGGTTCCATGGGATGTTAAAGTCCACAAATGCGTTTGGATCTGAGCTGATTCGAGCTAAGGCTTGTGCCTGTTCGGGAGTCATACCCGCTCCTGTCATTTCTTTTCTTAAAGAATCAATATTGTTATTACGTGATTTCGCAGCCTTAGGATTCAGACTATAGTCAAAGGAAAGACCAAAGTTTGTCAGGCGCGCAAGGCTACCGTCTTTAATGGCGTAGCGATTGACACGGACACCATTTTCGTTGACCGAATAAGGATCAAATGTACCGTTGAAGTTTACATTCATCTTTTGGTCGAAAAAAGCTGTACGGCCAGAGAAAGTAATTGGGGACAACTTTAGCGAGTCGGCCACAAAGTTGTAATTTCCACTGAACGTCAGACCTTGAAGAATAGGGATTTTCTTCATACCGCCATCCGTGGTGTCAGATTTACTTTTGACCTTTGCTTCGATATTATTGTCAATGGAGAAACCTATCCCCGCAGATTTTCCTGCGGAAGGGGAACCGTAGACACCCTGGCTAAAGATTGAGTATACATTTCTGTTTCCATATTGATCGTTATAATGCTGATAGAAACCATATTTTGGATCCGAAAAGTCGGGTCTATAGTTCAGGTTGATTGACGGTGTAACAACGTGTCTGATCTGCTTAAGGTTACCTATTTTAGGGAAATAATTACCATAAACCTTGGTCGAAAGTCCGGTCGATACCGAGTAATCGTATGCACGATTGAATCCCTGAACGGTATCGATACGTTGTTTATAACCTGCAGCGGTATTGTCGATGCTTTGTCGCGTACTTTGTAAATACCAACGTTCGGTATAGTTTACACTGGTATTGAACTGGAAATATTTAAAAGCATTGAGTGATAGACTGATTGGAATATTGTGTTGGAAACCATTTTGGAATTTTTTGAAACCTCCTGGTTTAAACAACAATGTATCAATGGTACTGACCGAGTTTTGCGCCTGGAAACTATAACCGACATTGATGCGTTGATACCATTTTTGTTCACCGACACGGTCTTTGCTGTCAAATGGATTAAAAGAGGATACGTTTAAGCTGATGTTGGGTAAACTCATCTGTATACTGCGTGTAGCCATGTCCTGGTTATGCGTTAAGCTGGCCGTGAGGTTTACCTTACCATCGGCAAATACTTTTCCATAACTGATGGACGATCCCATACGGTTACGGGCAAGATTTTCATAGGTATTTTGTGTACTTCCGGTTCCGGTATTTTGAAAGAAAGAACTTGTACCAAAGTTAACACTTGCAGAGAAAGATGTTCCTGGATTGGCTTCCTGCCGTTGGGTATGGTTCCATGTGACGTTAAAATCCTTATTAGAGCCGTAATTGGATGTTCCTTCAATACCTGTTTTGGTATTGGCGTAACGGATATTAAAACCACCGTTAAATTTGTAGTTGACGGTATAGCGCGTATTGATGGAAGCTTCCCACGAACCTTTAGAATACAAGGAACCTCTAATCTCACTGTCCCAGTAATCGTTGAAGGCCAAATACCAACCGATATCCCGCATGGAGAATCCTCTGGTATAATCTTCTCCAAAAGAAGGGAAGAGAAACCCGGATGCTCTTTTATCTGGTTTTGGGAAAAATGCAAATGGAAATGCCACGGGCATCGGTACACCCATCACGACAAGGTAGGCCGGACCAGAAATAATCTGATTTTTAGTGACAATTCCTTTGGTGATATGAATTCCAAAATGGGTATGTGGATAAGGTAGATTACAGGTACTATATAATCCCTTGTAAATAGACATTTCGTCGTAGATATTCTTTCGAACAACATTGGCCTGGATAAATCCACCATCAACTTCGGTCATAATACCGTAGGTATTTCCCTCTTGCTTTTCGTAATCGTAGTAGAGTGAATCTACTGTTTTCGGTGATTCACCATTACCCATGATGACAATAGGACGCCCTACATATTTACCACTTTTGTCGTAGATCCCAGAAGCAAAAATCTTTTTCTTGTTTCGATCAAGACGGATATAATCGGCAGAAAGTTCAAAATCTTGGTACTTTACTTTTGCTCCGCGATAAAGGTGACTGATATTCTTGGCAACTTCAGATTTCTGCGAGTCAACCGCAATAATGCTCACTTCGGCCTGCAAGCCACTTCCTTTTTTCTTGGTTGTATCGTTTACAGATTTGGTCGTATCTGCAGTTTTCGATTTACTCGTATCTTGCGATTTATTGGTCGCCGAAATAGGATCTTTACCTTGAAGTCCGTTCTGTTTTAATGGAATATTACTTTGAGCAAAGCTAGCATTGCTCATTGCAAGAATGATAAATAGTGTTAAAATGTTGATTAACGACTTCAAAATTAAAGACAAATGTTATTTTTGTGAAATAATGTTAAACTTCGAGAGACAAAATTAGTCAAAAAAGCAATAGAAAATATGTTAAATATCGTTATCTATTAAAGAAATAATATTGACGCATTTTGATTCGTTTATAGTAGAGCAAATAATTATTCAATGAAATCAGATTTAAGAATTAGAAAATGGTGTAGTGTTGTGTTCGCTACTTTGGGATTTTTTTTATTGAATTCTTTCACATTAAACAATGGGCAAGCAGTGCCTCCAGACTACCAAATAAAAACGATTGTAATTGATGCGGGCCATGGCGGTAAAGATACCGGAGCACAAGGGCGGCGATCGTTGGAGAAAAATGTAGCCCTTGAAGTTGCGTTAAAATTGGGAAAGCAGATTCAGAAAGATATTCCGGGTATCAAGATCATCTACACGAGAACGACGGATGAATTTGTTGAGCTTTACAAACGTATTCGCTTGGCGAATGCCAATAAAGCAGATTTATTTATTTCAATACACTGTAATTCCAGTGGTGCTAGCGCACATGGTACCGAAACATTGGTCTCTGGCTCGCATCGTTTGGGACAGCAAGATGCTGCAGTTCGTGAAAATGCGTCCTTGTTACTGGAATCAAACTATAAAGAAAATTATCAAGGATTCGATCCAAAAGACCCTGAAAGTGCTATCATCTTCTCCTTGATGAAAAACCGATTCCGTGAAAAAAGTATTCGTCTGGCGCAGATGATTGAAGGTGAGTATGTGAAGGCAGGGCGATATAGTAGAGGATTCTGGGAGAAAGGCTTAGCTGTATTGGCTGAAGCAGGTATGCCCGCTGTGCTTACAGAAATTGGCTTTATTAGTAATAGAGAAGAAGAGAGCTACCTATTGTCTGATGAAGGGCAGCAGGAAATTGTCAATAATTTAGTTTCGGCTCTGAAAATTTATAAAAATTCTGTAGAACGCTAAACAGATTTGCTTTTATGCTGTTTTAAACTTAAATTAATGATCATTACTAAATAGATTATTTGTGAAAATTTCAAACGAGACAAAAGTCGGCATATTAGCAACAGTTGCGATAGTTTTATTATTTATTGGCTATAGCTTTCTAAAAGGAAATGATGTTTTTAGCAGCGACAACACATATTACACAACTTATGAAGCTGTCGATGGCTTAACTCCATCAAAACCTGTTTTAGTAAATGGTTATCAAATCGGTCGTGTATCAAAAATGATTCTCCTACCTGATGGAAAAATTAAGACAGAGTTCAAAATACACTCCCATTATGACGTTCCAAAGAATACAATTGCGCGGATTTCAAGCACAGATTTGTTGGGAAGTAAGGCCATTGTTTTCGAAATGGGCAACAGTAAGGAATTGGCAAAGGATGGAGACTTTTTAGCTTCAGGTGTCCAACCGAATATTATGGATAAGGTTGAACCCATTCAAAAACGGATTGAAACAATTACCATTAAACTGGATTCAACATTATCGGTTGTCAATAATGTCTTAGACAAACAGTTTCAGGATGACTTTAAAAGAAGTATTCATAGCATTTCCACTTCTTTGAAAAATGTAGAAGGCATCACCAAAGATGTCGAAGGTCTAGTGGGGGATGAAAAGGGGAGACTCAATCGAATCATGGCCAATCTCGAATCAATTACATCCAATTTTTCACAAAATGGCGAGAAAATCAATGCGATCATGTCTAATCTGAATAATATTACCGATAAGGCCGCCCGATTGGATTTTGAACATACCATGAACAAAGTAAATGCCGCAGTCAATGATTTTCAGGAGATCACGGGAAAAATCAATAGTGGTAAAGGATCTATTGGTTTATTGTTAAATGACGAAGCGTTATATAATAATCTCAATAATGCTTCAAAGGAAATGGATAATTTGATGAAGGATGTGAAAGAGAAACCCGGGAAATATATCAAACTTTCCATCTTTGGAAAAAAAGGCGAGAAATAGATTTAGCAATCAGATCAAATGGGATACATAAAAAAGCCTGCATATTGCAGGCTTTTTGTTTTTATATGTCCACTCCCTGAGTAACGCTTTTTGGAATTTAAACAGGTGAAGGCCGACTTTGTCAGTTGCGAAAATACCTGATTTTACAAGCGGATTTTGCACATCTCGTTATAAAGTTTCCTTAAGCCAGGTAAAGAATTCTCTTTGCCAAATTTGTGCGTTTTGTCCTGACAGTACCCAGTGATTTTCATCAGGTAGGTAGACCAGGCGGCTCTTAATTTTTTTGAGCTGAGCCAATTGGAATGCCGCTAACCCTTGTCCGATTGGAACACGATAATCTTTTCCGCCTTGAAAGATTAAAATTGGTGTGTGCCAATTATTTGCTTTTTCAATGGGGTTGAATGCGGTATAGGATTTCTCATTTTTGCTATCCCAGTACGCCCCACCCAGTTCGTGATTGGCAAAAAAGAGTTCTTCTGTGGTACCGTACCAGCTTCTCATGTCGAATAAACCATTGTGCGCAATGAAAGTTTTGAAACGGTTTTGATGCACGCCAGCTAGCTGATAAACCGAGTACCCACCATAACTAGCTCCAATCGCCGCACGACGAGTTGTATCTACATAGGATTCTTTGGAGATATCGTCTATCGCTGTCAAGTAATCCCGGATTGGCTGACCGCCCCAGTCCTGAGAAATGGCTTCATTCCATTTTACACCCCAGCCAGGCATACCCCTGCGGTTTGGAGCGATGACAATATAGCCTTGTGATGCGATCAATTGTAAATTCCAACGGAAGGAGTAAAATTGCGTCAGGGCAGATTGAGGGCCGCCTTCACAGTAAAGTATGGTTGGATATTTTTTTGCAGGGTCAAAGTTTGGCGGATAGATTACCCATGAAAACAGATCGGCTCCATCGGATGCCTTTGCGATACGTTTTTCAATTTTGTTTTCGCTAATGCTTGCATATTTTGCATCGTTGACTTTAGTGACCGGAGTTAAAGATTTGGTTTTTAGATCAAAGCTGAAGATTTCGGTTGCACGGGTAAACTTTGTAGAGCTAACGATTAATTTGTCAGCTACTTGGCCTACAATACCGGTGATGTCAAAGTCACCTTCTGAAATTTGATGTATTTTTGGTAAACTTTTAGCTTTGATATTGGTCGGTACTTCAAGTTCAAATAATTGAACTGTGCCTTTCGTTGCAGCTGTAAAATAGATTTTCCGGTTGTCGTTGCTCCAGATAAAACTATTGACGGTACCATCCCAATGTGCTGTTAGGTTAAGTCGAATCGAGCTATTCTTATCAAATAGCATGATGTCATTTTTGTCCGATTCATAACCATCGGTCTTCATGCTGAGCCACGTTAGGCTTTTCCCATCGGGAGAATAGGTTGGGGCTGTATCATACCCATTCATTCCTTCTGTCAGGTTAGACGTCGTTCCGCTAGCGAGATCATAGCGATAAATATCGGTGTTGGTACTGACAGCATAATCTGTTCCGAATTTCTTTTTACAGACATAGAGCACTGCCTTGCTATCGGGAGACCAGGCAAAATCTTCTGCGCCACCAAATGGTGCCTGAGGGCTGTAGAAAGCTTGATCCTTTAATAGGTCTACCGGCTCGCCAACTTTACCATCAATATAACTCGCCACAAAAGGATGACTGAATTTGCCATCATTGAAGGTATCCCAATGTCTGTAGTCTAAGTTGTCATAGATATAAACGTCCGACTTTGGTAGTTCGGGATATTTATCTGTGCTGTGGTATTTTTTTACGAGCACGGACTGGCTGAAGAGTATTTGTTTTCCATCAGGAGAAAACTTGACATTTTCTAAAGCAATATCGCCATTCGTCAATTGAACTGCTTCAGCCTTAGATAGGTTCTTCTTCCATAACTGCCCCTTTAACAAATAAATGACGTCGCCATTTGGTTCGATCTGAACGACTGTTTCACCACCTTTTTGGTCGGTGAACTGACTGCTAGTCCCGTTTGTGAGTGAAACTGTATAGAGATTTTTTTCACTTGAATTGCTCTCCAGATTATAATTGGAAACACCGTATACCAATGTTTTGCCGTCTGCAGAAAGTCCTTCGGCCGAAACACGACCAAGGTCCCAAAGTGTAGTTGGGTTGATCGGTTGTGGCGATTCCGACACTAATTTGGAGTTATTTTTTCCGTCTTTGCTTTCTTGCGCATTGCTTAGGTTACACGCCATAATCGCTAATGTAAGTATTGTAAGTTTTTTCATCTGTTTAAACATATCTATGCCGCTGAAAAATTTCTTCGCAAGTTACAGAATTTGGTCATAAATGCTAAGTCGAGTAAAAAAATAGCCATCTCTTTCATTTAGAAATGGCTTATTAGAATTGTAAATCCTTATTTTTTTAATAGTATCTGAATTAATACCCAATAAAGTCGAAGACGTTGTTTATTGATCCACATGGATATTATCAAATTGATACCAGTTTATTTTTGTTGAAACGCGCATCAAAATCGCCAAAATGATAAAGATGCCAATTGTTCCAGCGATAAGGGAATAATCCCGAAGTTGCATCAGGATATAGATAAAAAGATAAAATAAAGCCAGAATAGAACTCAGCAATAGCGCCGATTTCTGGTCTTTGGTAATTGATTTAATGAAACTGCCAATCAACATAACTGTAGCGACTGAAGCCGTTAAGTAAGCTAGATTAAATCCAATATGCTCGGATAGCGCGAGCAGCAATGTATAGAAAAGAACCATAGCTGCTCCAATCAGAATATATTGGATGATATGGATCCGTTTTTTCTTGATCACCTCGGTGAATAGGAGCGAAGTAAAGGTCAGGATGATAACTAAAATACCATATTTGGCGACCCGTGTTGTTTTTTGATAGTTATTGATATCTGGTAGGAAGTTAATTGTAATCATGTCTGCGTTATCCAATAGGTTATTTGCAGAGGCAATTGTAGTGCTGACGGCTTGTGCTGGCTTTTGCTCATTGCCCTCATTTCCATTTTCGAGGTTGTTATCGAACTGAAAGATCGAACGGGCATCGCCTGTCCATTGTTGCGGCAGCTTCCGACTGAAAGAAGGGATTTCCCAGGAAGCCGAAAAATTGGAGGTTTCGGTATTACGTTTGCCCGGTAAGAATGCACCTGTGAAACTTGGATTAGCCCAGTTACCCTTAGCCTGGATGTTTGTCTGATCACCCAGCGGAAGAAAATTCAATGATTTGGATCCTTTTAGATTTAGTTTTATCTTAAAACGATTGTCTGTTTTCTGCGGATCCAAAGGTACAGGACAGACTAAATTTTGCTTAAATAATTTGAGATTATTAAAGTCTGGGTCGAAAGTCAATTCATTGCCATCCCAATTCAAGGATGGGCGCTTGCCTAAGCCTTTAAAATCCTGGATGCCGAAAATAAGCTTACTGCCTTTCCAGTCAATTTGCTCATTTGGGATCTCGAGTTTTTCTAGGGATATTTTGTCAAAAGAACCGTCTAATGTGATGTTGCTGTTGTAAACTACGGCATTATAAATACCTCGAGAGAGATGCTGTGGCGTTATATCGGTTGTGATATTGGATGTTTTGGGTAAGACAAATATCCATTTCAGCTCTTCTCTAAGGTTCGATTTTTCGGCTTTTTCGGCAGAAAGTGGTATAGTCTCGCGATAGGGGATAGCCAACACAGGACTGGAAATAACCTGCTCCTTTCCCCAGTTTAATGCAATACCGCCAGAAACTTCCTGTTCCCTATTTTTCCGTTCTTCTATTAAATCGCTTATTAACGAAAGTGGAATGAGCAATATCAGGGAAAGAAAGAAAATGACAAATAACTTTAGGACAGTGGAATTACTGATTTTCTCAAAAAATGACGATTGCTCTATCGATGATGAATTGTTGTAGTCCATGATTTTAGTTGTTTAAATCTATTTGAATATTTTTACTGTATAAGGCAATTTGAAGCTCCGTTAATTGCCAATGAAGGATTTCTTTAAATTCTAAATGATGGAAGTTTTGGAGCGATCGACCTTTCTGAAAATGTCTTTTGTAATAACCGAAATGCTCGGGAAATAAGATTCCGCCAATAAAAATCATTGCCATAAGATAGAGGCTGATCTTTCCATTACCAAGTAAGAGGAATTGCATGGCAATTTCATCTTGTATCTCTGTTCCGGTTTCAGTCAGGATATGAAATACATCGTGATTTTCCAGTTTGGGCATGACATCGAAACCTTTACTTTCATAAAAGAGCCCCAGATTATGGCCGATGCTTCCAACGGGGTAGGTCATAAAATTTGCCTTAGATATTCCCCAAGCTTTTTTGTTCCATTTAAAGATGTCTGCATATACTTTGGAAGACCAATTATAGAGGTGCAGCATCAGTTTTAATCGAATTCCTTTCATTTAATCATGTTTTAAAAGTACTTTGATTTTCAAAGTAAATGAATAAAAAAATTATTTGTATTGTTGCTTTATTAAATTTTCAAGTGCAATAAGGTGATTTTCAAAGGCTTTAAGTCCTTTTGTCGTTCTTTTGTATCGGGTGTTCGGCTTCCGGTCTACAAAGCTTTTTTCGACACTAATGTATTCCTCTTTTTCCAATGTTTTTAGGTTGGAAGCAAGGTTACCGTCGGTTACATCCAACAATTCTTTCAATGAATTAAAATCATATTCTTCATTGGCAGCGAGAACACTCATAATTTGGAGGCGAACCCTGTTTTCAAATATTTTGTCATATAAGGAAAGATCTAATTTCACGATTCGTACTTTTTGTAAACGATAAAACCATAGATGATGTGTAGCACACCAAATCCTAATCCCCAAAATAATAAGCCGTTGTCCGGGAAACATATACCAATCAAACCCAGGCAGATTTCCAGTATACCCAGGCCTTTTGCTTCTGCAAAGGTATAGATGCTACCCGCAGTCAGTGCCAGTCCATAAAAGATCAGGAGCATAGCAGCAATCAGCTGGTAGTAGCCTTGGACAAAAAACAACAAGGAAATCATGCCACCCGTTAGTAAGGGGATTGAAACTGCAAATAAAAGAGATTTGCTTGTAATGTTCCAAATCGACTGTTTATTTTTTCTCGCTTTTTTACGTGCCATTAGCCAGCCGGTCACCAGGGATGATAAGAGGACGATGAGCGCAATCATTAAAAACAGTAGGGGCTTATTCAGATTTTCGCCCAAGAGTAGCGCGGTACTTTCGGGTTGCTGTAGAATATAGTATCCCAATAGTGTTCCCAGCAAAGCATAACAGCCCATGAGTACACCTGATAATCCGCTTATTGAAACAAATTTGGACGATTTTTCCATTAATGATCTGATCTGTCCAAGTTCTCTAAATAAATCTTTCTGTTCCATAAAAGTACTTTGATATTCAAAGTAAATGAATAATAATGAATTATGCAAGGGGTTGGGAGAATATTGAAAAAAAATAAAAAAAAGAGTAGAAAATACTTGCAGGATATAGGTTTGGTTTCTATCTTTGTGGCATCAAAAGAAATCCTAATGCGGAAGTGGCGTAATTGGTAGCCGCACCAGACTTAGGATCTGGCGCCGCAAGGCGTGGGGGTTCGAGTCCCTTCTTCCGCACTTGATGTCCTCCCGAACTTAAAACCTCGGGAGGATTTTTTTATGAATGCGATATAGCTAAAAAGAGTATGAATATTTCACACGAGAATGTAGATGCAATCAATGCGGTAGTCAACGTCGCATTAGCACCTGAAGATTATAATCCTCAAGTCGACAAAGAGATTAAAGCGCAAGCTAAAAAAGCAAAATTACCAGGTTTCCGTCCAGGTCAAGTTCCTGTGGGACATATCAGACGTACTTATGGTAAATCTATTTTATTTGACGAGATCAATAAATTAGTGAATGAGAAAATCACCAATTATATTGCTGAAAATAAATTAGAAGTTTTAGGTCAACCACTTCCTTTGGAAGATGATGCACAATACAGCTGGGATTATAAAGACAATTTCAACTTCAAATATGAAATTGGTCTTGCTCCTGCTTTTGAATTGCCTTTTACTGCTGAGACTGAATTTACTTCGTACGAAATCAAAGCTGATGAAGAGACATTGGCAGATCGTATCAAGAACTTGCGTCGTAGCTATGGAAAAATGACTAATCCAGAAGTATCTGAAGAAGGTGATGTATTATATGCAACATTGAAACAAGATAAAGAGGAAGGTCTAGAAAAAACAACTTCTATCCGCACAGATATCGTAGAAGATGCTAAGATCAAAAAATCATTAGTTGGTCTTAAAAAGGACGATGTTGTTAAGATTGATGTTAAAAAAGCATTCAAAACTGAAGATTTAGCACGTATCTTAGGTATCACTGAAGAGGAAGCAACTGCTTTAGACGTCACTAAATTTGAATTGACTGTTAAGAATATCAACCGTTTAGAGGAAGCTGATCTAAACCAAGAATTTTTCGATAAATTATTCGCAGAAGGTGAAGTAACAGAAGAAGCTCAATTCACAGAAAAAGTGAAAGAAGAAGTTGAGAACTTATTCAAACAAAATTCAGATCAAAGATTACGTAATGATATGTATACTTTTGGTATGGAGAAAGTTGATGTATCTTTCCCTGAAGAATTCTTGAAAAGATGGTTGAAAGCAACTAACCCAAGCATTTCTGAAGAAGAATTGAACGAAGGTTTTGCTGACTTCTTGAACAACTTGAAATGGACAATCATCGAAAACCGCGTTGTTACTGAAAATGGTCTTGAAGTTAAATATGATGAAGTTATCAATTTAGCAAAAGAACGTATCTACGCGCAAATCAAGATGTATAACATCAACGAAGAACCTTCTGATGAGCAGTTGAACCAATTTGCAATTCAATTGTTGCAAGATAGAGAGCAAGGTAATCGTTTGTTCGAAGAAGCTAAAGCTTTAAAAGTATTTGATCACTTGAAAGGTTTAGTGAAATTGAATGCTACGGACATTGAATACAAAGAATTTGAGAAATTAGCATAAGCGAATTTTTTAAATAAAAAAAGAGTCCTTCCATTTATTTGGAGGGACTTTTTTATTGCAGTCCGGTAGCGGATTATACACTATTCGTTTATAGTTGTTCAGCTCATCCACAGATCGCCTGTATAGGAAGTTATATGACGCTGGAAAAGGTCGACTGGTGGAATCGAGGCGGAGCTCAGAATAGGCGCAATGCGGTTGGGATTAAAGGTGGACTGCCAGAATTGAAAGAAGCCTACTGGAATGGCAAGAGACCTATTGAAATAGCAAAGGGATTATTCAGCAAGCTTAATTGACCTTGCTTTTCTTTGTTTCAACAGGAGCTGTTGTAATCGTCTTCTTACCAAAAGGGAATAGCCTTTTCAAGAACTCCGAGAAGGTGTTGAATTCTTGCCGATAGAGTAGTCCGAAAGCACTAATATATTCGCCGTCATTGGGGCTAAGAAGAAAGTTGCGTGTATTTAGGCGATTGGAAGCACGTAGGACCAAGCGTCCATCCTTTCTTAAATAAAACATAGCCTCGGCATCGGTTGAGACCCGATCCGAAAACACATTCAAATCTGTTAGCGCCTGACTTCTACGGTCGGAGATACCGCCTGTCAAAACAAGTCTGTCGTTGAATAGACGTAGTGAGGCAGATGCGTCATTTAAAGATTTGATATTAATATCAAAGAAATTGATGTTTAGCGATTGGGCTATGATGTTGTTGATTTGGTTGAATGCTATTTCAGTTCCTGCAGATAGCAAAGTGTTATTGACTTCTTTACCAAAGTCTGTCTGTGTGCCAGGTGTAAAACTTCGTCTCACGATTAGACTAAGCGCCTGTTGATTTACATTGTTGGCATCTGAAAAGTATCCCTGCAGTTCATCCTTAACTCCGGGGTTTTGTGGAAAGTTGATGTCAAACGTGATTTCCGGCTGACTTAACTGCCCTTTTAGGATCATATCGGCCTGTGCCAATACACGTTCAGGGTTTTCTTCCCGGCCTGCAGCATTATACAACGGTGCTAAGCTTGTTCTTTGTTGGTAGATGGCATTGATATTAATGTTCGCTTCAGTTGGGTTTCCCGCCCATCGTACTGTTCCGCCTTCTTTGAGATCAAAAATCTTGTTGATATAATCTTGAGCGGTGAAATTGAATTTTCCGCTGTTTATAATAAAATCCCCAAACATTTCAAAATCTCCCAATGAAGATATCCGCATGTTGAGATTGCTATTTCCCCTTCCTGATAACTCGCCCATACTGGAGAATAGATTTATTTCTGCATTCGGGTTGATCAAGAGGTCCATATTCATCGTCAGACCGTTGAAATCTCGTTTCTTAACGTTTTTCTTTGTTTTGGTCGAGTCTTTCTCAATAAAGTAGATAAAGTCCGTATCTGATATTGTACTGGCACTATTAAAGGGAATATTAATAACGGTGTTTTCTTCGGATTTAGCCCGTATATTGATATTCATGGCAGACGTTAGTCCTTTAAACTGAAAAGTGCCCGAAGCGTAAGCAGTGCCATAATATACATTATTGTCCTTTATTGTGGTATTTAATACCAGGAAATTCTTCGTCTCTGCAGTTACATCGATATCGGGATCACTCAGTTTGTTGAGATCTACAACGCCATCAATGGTTGCTATATTGTTTTTGGGATCGTATACTTTTAGCCCTGTGAGAAAAATTCGGTTATTGGTAACCGCAATTTCGTCAGAAAGTCGGTAGGGTGTTTTGAGGTAATTGATAACCATCGAAGCATTATCCAATTTTCCGGAACCTGTAATTTTGGGGTTCAGGATATCGCCTTCGATATCGAGGTCTGCATTGACCTTGCCCTGAATATTGGATACCAGGCTTCGTAAAAAGGGCTGGAAAACAAACACATCTGTGTTTACGAGTTTAGCTTTGAGATTAAGCTTATTGTTTTCACTTAAATGGTTATAGGAACCTTGTAACTGAATTAATTTATTTCCTTCCTCTATCTTGCTGTCTAGTTTTACCAGTTGATTCTCGGGGTCGTAGTTGGCACTCAGGGCTAGTGAGCCGATGGGAATATTGTTATAGAGGATAGGTGAAGTTTTTATATTGGCTACAACAAATGCAGCTTTGAATACAGAATTAACTTCAATATTTCCGTTTAAGTTGCCGGAGAGATTGATGCCATGTGGCTTGGTAATACCATTTAAGGATGTAAGATTAAAGTCCTGAAATTTGAGATTGATCTGATCACTGACTTCGTTTGACAGGATGCCATCGATATGAACTTTTTGTTCGTCATGACTCAGCGTCAGTTTTTCAAAGTACCATTTTCCTTTCGATATTTTCAATTGCGCATCATTATTGACAAGCCACCGCTCTTTATTGATTAAGATATTCGATGGATAGAAATTGATATAGGCAGGTTTGGCATGGGCAAAGCGTATAACGCCATTGAGATCCAGACTATTGCTCGCTTCAAGTTCCGACATTTTGATGTTGAATTGTAAACTGTCGTTTGCCAAGGTGTTTGAAATATTGACGTTTTTAATATAGGTACTGTCGGTAAAATTGATGCGATCGATGGAGGTCTGCAATTCCATATTTTTCAAATTGGCATTTTGATCCACAATCAGGTGAGTTAGTCGAATACCATTGTATTTGAATTCAGGTGCGTAAAAATTAAAACTGGCCGTTTGTTTTTCACTTTCAAATTTTGCATTGAGCGTCGCACCACTGTCTAGAGCAATGTCTTTTCGGAAGAATGTTGCGATCGGTTTAAAAGAAGTTATATTAATATTCAGGTCAAAGTCCTGGCGATTAAAAATGTTGTTTTCAAACCCGATTGCCGGAGCGTAGCGCATAGCTAAAGCTTTAAAATAAGGAACGATTGTATTGAGGTCTATTCTTCCTTTAAGATCAATGTGTCCGATAGCCGACTGCAAGGTAAGGGAGCGTGCATTTTCTTCTCCTTCGGCAAGGAAATTGATATCGCGGATGACGAATTGACCCTTAGAGGAAGTGAAATTGACACTGTCTGATTTAAATTCACCGGTAACATTATTGATGTTGTCCCCAATTAAACTGGTGTGGAATTTCGTGTTAATAATATTGATGGAATCCCCCTGAAAGAAGTTGAGCTTTTTTAGATTCGCTTGTTGGATATCAGCATCCAGGTGATAGTTGGGTTTGACAGACCAATCGATATCTGTGGTAAACTGTAGTTTTAAATTTGGATCATATATTTGCCCTGAAGCAAGAACTAACTGTTTAGCTGTATTTCCTTCAATTTGTATATGTTGATAGCTGTAATTCTTGAAATTGAAATTACTGAGATCTCCTTTTATCTTTAAGCTCAGTTTCTTGGGGTCGGTACCTGTTCCGTCAACCTGTAGGTTGAAGCCTGTAGTTCCCAGATCTTTTAGTTTTGTTATCCTACCTACATCGAACTTTTTAGATTGAAAATTTCCCGCATATTTTATTTCCTTCTGGATATCCAATAAGGCGTCCGCTTCAACATTACCGATTGCAGTCGTGAATACTCCCTTGGTCTTAAATTTATTGTATAGGCCATTTAGGCTACCTTTGAATGAAAATTTGTCGAATATCTGAACAATTTCAGGGAGTTTAAAATTTTTTAGATTGCCGAGATCGCTAATAACGTCATTTAAGTCTTTGTGCTCAGATGAAATTACTACACTGGGAACAATAAATTTAGTTTTGTCAATATCAGGTAGACCGATAATCTGAAGCTTACCTGCCAAACTGGTTTTTTTTCCAATTGTTAAATCGACCTGTGATGCGTTGATGGAAGATACCGTTCCTTCTAAATTTGCGCGCTTGATATTCACGTCAAATTTGACTTGGTGCATAGGAGAGGAAAAGAAAGCAATATCCTCGGAGTGAATACGGGAGTCCCAAACACGAAGTTTTACATGAACTTTATTGATGAAGTCCGAAAAATCGTCAAAGCTGTTGTAGCTAAGCTTGATGTAATTTTTGAATGTAGAACGGTTGGTGGCTAGCATAAGCTCGCTGAGTTCAATGCTTGTCTTGCTTACTGTCGTTTGTCCAAGAAGGCCTTTGATCACTAGACCTTTCTTTTCGCGCAGATTGAATGTCTTTATGTTCGCCGAAATTTGATTGGAATCTATTTTTATCTTATCAAAATGGGCGTTAAGTTTGGAAATACCTAAATCTCCAAAATCGACCACTTTATTGTAATGCTTACGTCTATGATTAACATAGCTAAATGTATTGTTCTTAATAATCAGTTCCTTTATATCGAAGATGATTTTTTTTGAACTTTTCTTTTTTTCTTTTTTAGGTGGGTTAAAGTAACGGATTAAAAATGAGATATTGGAGCTGTCCTGAAATTGCTCAAAAGTGGCTTCGGTATCTTCAATGGTTAGTTTGTTGATCACAATTTTGTTCAATTCAATGAATTGAGAAAGGTTGACGTTGGCTTCTAACCTTCCTGATTTTAATATTTCTTTTCCTTGTGGACTATAGAGTTGAAAATCTTCTACTACAATAGATTTAAAAGGTTTGAAATAGATGCTTTTGAGGCTTATTTTAGTGTTTAGTTCGTTGGATAAATAGTCGACAGCTTTTTGGGCAACATAATTTTGTACCGGTTTCAACTGTAGTGATAACGCCAATGCAAGCAGTATAATGAATATACTACCAAGGACTATTGACACTATTTTAATTATTTTTTTGATACTTTTGTATTAAAATTTATTACCTCAAGCTATGGCTATTATTTTAGGGATTGAATCCTCTTGTGATGAAACCTCCGCTTCTATCTGTATTAACGGTGAAATTCATTCAAATGTTATTGCAACTCAGGCAATCCACGCAAAATATGGTGGAGTGATTCCCGAGCTTGCTTCACGTGCTCATCAACAAAATATTATTCCAACAGTGGAAGAAGCCATTCGCCAAGCAAAAGTAAGCAAAAATCAAATAGATGCAGTGAGTTTTACGCGGGGGCCTGGATTATTAGGTGCACTTTTGGTTGGAACATCATTTGCAAAATCATTTGCACTTGCACAGAATATCCCTTTAATTGACATAAATCATATGCAGGCGCATATCCTGGCTCATTTTATTGAGGATCCGAAGCCGAATTTTCCGTTTTTATGTCTTACTGTTTCTGGTGGTCATACGCAAATTGTATTGGTGAAAGATTATTTTGAAATGGAACTTTTGGGAGAAACATTGGATGACGCGGCAGGGGAGGCTTTTGATAAAACAGCTAAAATCCTGAATCTACCTTATCCCGGTGGACCGCTTATCGATAAATTTGCAAGAGAAGGTAATTCAGCCGCTTATAAGCTGCCCGAACCACAGATTCCAGGTCTTAATTTTAGTTTTTCAGGATTGAAAACTGCGATATTGTATTTGGTTCAAGATCAATTGAAGCAGAACCCAGATTTTCTGACACACCATATGGCCGACTTATGTGCTAGTGTACAATCGCGTATTGTATCAATCCTACTAAATAAATTGAAGAAAGCAGCAAAGGAAACTGGTGTTAAGGATATTGCTATCGCGGGTGGCGTTTCGGCGAACTCTGGCCTGAGGCAAAGCTTAATTGAAATGGGCGAGAAATACAATTGGAGGGTGTTTATCCCAAAATTTGAATATTGTACCGATAATGCAGCGATGATTGCTATTGCAGGTTATCACAAGTTTTTAAAGAAAGATTTCGTTGGTCAGGACGTTGCTCCTATGGCTAGGATGCATCTGTAGTTAATACGGGTATATGAGTTTCCCCGGACACTGTCCTTCGGTGCCGGGGAAACTTAAACTTGTTTATTTATAAGGGGGAACTGTACCCATAGGCTTGTGCCGCAGAGGTAAATAAATTTTTCTTTGGCTGGTAAAAGTTCAGTTCATAACCCTCAGCACCCCAAAAAATGCTGATAAAACTAATTCCTTGCTCAGAACGCAATATGGTTAGTATCTGAAAAGCCTCGTTGTCAAACTGACCGCCATCATCAACACGCCAAGTGCTGATATCATCGTATAAAGCCGGGAAATCCAAATTGATCAGCTGTTCGTCCTTTGCGTAGGAAAATACAGCTAAAGCAGAGTCTTGTTGATTTTCAAACACCGTAAGATTAAACTCGGACTGATCACTGAGGATCGCAACTGTCGTACTTTTATTAATCTTCCTATTGTATTTCTTTTCAAGCTGCTCCTTAATCTCTGGAGAAGTTTCTTTTTGAACTTTTGTAAACTTCTCAATTTTATACTGATCTATAAAAGCTTTGTTGACAAGCATACCAAATTCGCCAGACTTGATCGCGTCACTAATTTTAAATAACGAACCTTCACTATTCGCAAAGTTCTGGGCGGTCTGTCTTCCGTTACTCTCTTTGTTGTCCATTTTATTCTGAACAAATTCTAGCGGGCTTACCTGATTTTCCACAATCACATAGTTGTATTTTTCAGGTCCTTCCATCGCTTGATCCATAGGTAAAGCGATAAGCGAATCTTTTTGTTGGTTTAAAAAACCAAAATATGGCGAAATAGTCTTTTCCTTGTTTTCGTGCTTGATTGCAGTTTTGGATTGATTTTGATTGTTCCCGCAAGCATACAATGTAAGTAGAAAAATAGCTGAAAAAAGTGACTTCATAAGTATTTTGAATTTTTTTGTGAAATATAAGGCTTTCGCTCATCATAATGAAAAGATTTAAACTTTAATGTTATGATGAACTCTAAATTGAATATCTACCGCAAAGAATGGCTGGACGTTATTTTTGCTGGTCGCAACAAAATGTACGGTGCTTACGAGTTGCGAAATCTCTCTGATAGAGCAACAAATATGGGGTTAGGAATTGTTGTTTCTTTTGCAGTTTTGCTGATTGCAGGATCCTATACATATAATAAATATTTTAAGCAAACTGTTCCGGCCGTGATTTATGAAGTACGAGATATTGGACCCGACATGCTGGAAGAAATTCAAAAGAAGGTGGAGGAAAAAGAGGAGGTTCCTGAAGAACCTGTTATGATGCAGGAAAAAGCCCCGCAGCAGGTTGCCCAAGATGTATCCAAATTTGATTTGGTTCGGATGCCCGATATAAAAGTGACCGCAGCGAGCAGAGTTACCGAAGAGCTTGTGAGTCAGGATGAGTTGAAAAACCCCAATACAATGACCTCAAGGATCACATTGAAAGCAAGTCCATCGGGGACATATATTGCGCGCGGTGAATTTGGTTCTTCAAAAAGAGATGGTGATATTACTGGTTATAAAGATGGTTCATTATCGGGAGGCGGAACTGATGATAATGCTAACAATACATTTACATCAGTAGAAATTATGCCAACACCTGTGGGGGGACTGCCTGCTTTTATGAAGTGGATCGCCGAGAATTACAACTTTCCACAACAGGCCTTAGACCAAGGAGTTTCGGGTGTTATAGAGGTTTCTTTTGTCGTTGAGAAAGATGGATCACTGACAGATATTGCTGTTAAACGTGATATGAAATTTGGTACGGGAGATGCTGCTATAAACTTATTGAAGAAAGCGAAAAAATGGAAACCAGGAGTGCAAAACGGGCTTAAAGTACGTGTAGCGTATACTTTACCGATTCGTTTAAGTGCTGTCTCCCAATAAATGCTTCTTAACTTTATTTAACAGATCATCAATTAAACTTTCGATAGCCGAGACGACTCTTACTGATAAATAAGTTGAAAATGAGTACTTATTAAAAAGAATGATTGTTGGTTTTATAAAAAATAAAGAAATGAAAAAGTTGATGTTAAGTTTGGCGCTATCTGGATTGATGTTAGCCGGTTTCGCTCAAGAAAAAAAAGATGTTAAACCAGAAATGAAAGAAGTGCAAGCTTCTATGCATAAACATAAAACAGGAAGAATGCACGATAGTTTTAAAAATAAAACTCCAGAGGAAGTTGCTAAAATGAAAACTGATCGCATGGATCAAAAGTTGAAATTTACAGATAAACAGCGTAAAGATATCTATGCTTTTAATTTGAAGCAAGCAAAGGACCATCAGAAATTAGCTGCTGAACGCAAAGAATATCGAGCAAAAGTGAAAAAACAACGTGTGGCAGAACATGAAAAAATGATGGGAATGTTAACTCCAGAGCAACAAAAAACGTTAAAGGATTCCTATGCTGAAAATCGTAAAATGCACAAAGAACATTGGAAAAGAGACAGACAGCTGAAAAGAAAGGACTTTAGAAAAGGAGAAGTGAATAAAACAAATGATGCTGAAGTAAAAGCTTCATAACAATTAAACAAGGATAGTTTTCATATTAAATAGTGGTGAGTGTTAGTAGAGGAGGGAACCATTGGTTCCCTCTTTCTTTTTTGTTATTCTTTATTTTTTTGATGTTCTTTCCATTGTTTAGAGAAAGATTTATCGGCCAATTTGGGTAGCTCTCGTTGATCTCCCCAGGTTTTCTGAAAGAATTTCTTGAGGAAGAAATTCTTGAATTTTCCGCCAAAGAAATCAATCAGTTTTCTTCGCATTATCCCGTAGGTGAACCACTGCCAGACTTTTTGTTCCGTTTTTGTTGCCAGACCCTGATCAACTGAATCTTTTCTGTTAACGAGAAGCATGCGCTGTATGTCAATACCCACGGGGCAGACCTCGGTGCATTTTCCGCAGAGTGTGGAGGCGTAGCTCAGGTGTTTGAATTCCTTCATGCCATTTAAATGTGGCGATATGAGCGATCCAATTGGGCCCTGATAAGTCGTTTCATAGGTATGTCCACCGATGTTCTGGTAGATTGGGCATACATTTAAACAGGCTCCGCAACGAATGCAGTACAAACCCTGACGTTGTTCTTTTTGCGCTAAGAGCTTGCTGCGGCCATTGTCAAGCAGTATAACATACATTTCTTCGGGCCCATCTGATTCATAAGGCTGTTTTGGCCCAGTGAGTAGCGTATTGTATACTGTTAGATTTTGACCCGTGCCATGTGTGGACAGGAGTGGCCAAAAGACTTCTAAATCTTGTACATTGGGAATGATTTTTTCTATTCCAACGACGGCGATATGTGTTTTGGGGAAGGTCGATGTCAATCGGGCGTTTCCTTCATTTTCGGTAATTGCTATACTTCCAGTTTCGGCAATTAAGAAATTGGCTCCAGTAATCCCAATTTCTGCCGATAGGTAACGATCTCGAAGTAATTCACGGGCCTTCATTGTAAGTTGCTCCGCAGATGCATCTAGTGGTGTGTCAAATTTCTCGTGAAAAAGCTTGGCAATATCTTCCAGGCTCAAATGCATAGCCGGTGTAACAAAATGATAGGGCTTTTGATCCAGCAGCTGGATGATATACTCGCCAAGATCAGTTTCTATGGCTTCAATATTTTTGGAGGCCAGAAAATGATTAAGCTCGATCTCTTCTGTCGCCATCGATTTTGACTTTACGACAGATTTTGCTTTTTTACGTGCAATGATCGAATAGATTTCGTCCAAGGCTTCCGTAGCATCATTGGCCCAGATTACTTTTCCGCCTCGAGCCGTGAAGTTTGCTTCAAATTGCAACAAATAGCGATCGAGATTTTCCATGACCTTCCATTTGATCAGGTTCGCTTTTATCTTACTATTTTCAAGGTCCGCAAATTTGCTCTTGCCTTTTTCGAAAGCCATGCTGTATTTGTCGATATTGTAATTGATAATATCGCGGTGTTTGGTGTCAAATGCTTTTTGCGCACTTTCCTTAATAAACGTATTAGCGGTACTCTCTGTCATCTAATCTGCTAATTTTTCACAAAAAAAAGTTGGTAAAAATTACCAACTTTTAAATATACTGTTAATAAATTGTTTCTCGAAAATCGAGTTAAATAATTTATGCTTTTATCGCAATATTTAAGCTTAGCTCGTCCAGTTGCTCTTGGTGAATGGTTGACGGTGCGTCAATCATAACATCTCTTCCCGAGTTGTTTTTTGGGAAGGCAATCACGTCGCGGATGGAATCTAAACCTGCCAATAAGGATACGAGTCGGTCAAAGCCAAAAGCCAATCCGCCGTGTGGGGGAGCCCCATAGGTAAAGGCTTCCATCAGGAATCCAAATTGTTTTTTTGCTTCTTCAGGACTGAATCCCAAATGTTTGAACATGAGCGATTGAAGGTCTCTGTCATGGATACGGATTGATCCACCGCCTACTTCTACACCGTTTAAAACAAAGTCATAGGCATTTGCCCTTACTTCTCCAGGATTGGTATCTAAAAGTGGGATGTCTTCCGGTTTTGGAGATGTGAATGGATGATGCATGGCATGGAAACGGCCACTTTCTTCGTCCCATTCCAATAGTGGAAAATCAACAACCCATAATGGAGCAAAGGTTTCTTTGTTGCGGAAACCAAGTTGTGACGCAACTTCAAGGCGTAATTCATTGAGTTGTTTGCGAACTTTGTCTGTTCCACCAGCCATAATTAACAATAGGTCGCCAGGTTTCGCGTGGAACGCTTCTGCAATTGCCGACAGTTGTTCTGGTGTGAAAAATTTATCAACGGACGACTTCACTGAACCGTCTTCATTCACACGCGCATATACCAAGCCTGTTGCGCCAATCTGTGGACGCTTGATAAAATCTGTCAATGCATCCAGTTGTTTTCTGGTGTAATGCGCACAATTTTCCGCATTGATACCAACCACTAGCTCCACTGCATCAAATACAGGGAAACCTTTTCCTTTGGCAACGTCGTTTAGTTCGACAAACTGCATTCCAAAACGGATATCTGGTTTGTCTGATCCATATAGGCGCATCGCGTCTGCGTAAGTCATACGTGGAACGGTACCTAGGTCAATTCCCTTGATTGTTTTGAAGATATGTTTTGCAAGACCTTCAAAGATATTTAACACATCTTCCTGTTCTACAAAAGACATTTCACAGTCTATTTGCGTGAACTCTGGTTGACGGTCTGCACGCAAATCTTCATCACGGAAACATTTTACAATTTGGAAATAGCGATCAAAACCTGAAACCATCAATAATTGTTTGAAGGTTTGTGGGGATTGTGGTAACGCATAAAATTCTCCAGGATTCATACGGGAAGGTACGACAAAGTCGCGTGCTCCCTCTGGAGTTGATTTGATCAGATAGGGGGTTTCTACTTCCAGGAAGTTTTGGGAGTCAAGATAACGGCGCACCTCTTGAGAGGTCTTATGACGTAAAATTAGGTTCTCACGTACAGGATTACGACGTAAATCCAGGTATCTGAACTTCATTCTGATATCATCACCACCATCTGTTTCATCTTCTATTGTAAAAGGAGGTAATTTAGCGGCATTTAATATTTCAAGATTTGAAACCTTGATTTCAATATCTCCAGTGGAGATTTTAGCATTTTTATTAGAGCGTTCGATAACTTCTCCAGTTACCTTGATGACATATTCTCTTCCAAGCTCACGGGCACTTGCGCGCAAGGACGCATCATCATCTGCATTGAACGTTAATTGTGTGATACCATATCGGTCTCTAACATCGATGAAAGTCATACCGCCCAAATCGCGCGATTTTTGAACCCATCCACTTAGGGTAACCGTTTTCCCTAAGTCAGCTAGTGTTAATTCTCCACAAGTGTGTGTTCTGTGCATATCGTTATGAAAATTATATTTGACGCAAAATTATTGGTTTTACTCGACAATAACGAATTCTGTTCAGGTTATTTGAGGAGCCTTCTCCCACTTTCTGCCACATCTTTTGTTTCTGTTTTTGACTCCTCCCACTTTGCCCCCTTTTGGGACAAAAATTGGCTAAAATTAAATTTCTAAAGAGGAAATTTTTACAATTCATTGCTGATTTTGATAAAAAAACGAGTGAAAAATCACTTCTGGCGTAGTAGCTTATTTTTCAGGAAAATTGGCTTTTAACTGCTTGTAAATAAGGTTTTACATGTATTTTTTTTGAAGTCGACTTCTGTTTGTTGTAGCGATTTGTTGATGTGGAAAACTTTTTTATGTTATAAAGTGGGGGAAAGTGGGAGAAAGTGTATACTTTTACATTTAAATTAGAATAGGATAATTGACGACATGACTCAGTTGATCGGAGAATTCGAATGCAAGTTAGACGCCAAAGGAAGAATGGTGTTACCAGCTGCGCTCAAGAGGCAAATGCCTCATGTAGAGCGGGATGGTCTTGTGGTGAATCGCGGTTTTGAGAAACATCTTGTATTTTATCCAAGAGAAGAGTGGGATTTGATGACGGCTAAACTGGCGAAATTGAATCAATTCGATCCTAAAGTTCGGGCGTTTGTCCGTGCTTTTACGCGTGGCGCTACGGAATTGACATTGGATGCTGCGGGTCGTGTTTTGTTACCCAAAAGTTTGCTGGAATTTGCAGGAATAAGCACTGAGCTGGTTTTGGCTTGTCAGTTTAATAAGATTGAGGTTTGGTCAAAAGAAGGGTATGAGGAATTGATGGGTGATGGCGGTGTAGAGGATATATCATCTTTGGCTGCGGAGGTAATGGGAGATATTAATTTTGGACTATAAGCGTATGGAGAATGTATATCATGTTCCGGTAATGTTACAAGAATGCATGGATGCTTTGGCTATTAAGCCGGATGGTATTTATGTGGATGTGACTTTTGGTGGTGGTGGCCATTCTCGAGAGATTCTGAAGAGATTAGGGCCGAAGGGGAAGTTGTTTGCTTTTGATCAGGATCCGGATGCGTTGGAAAATGCAATTGACGATCCTCGTTTTACGTTGATACACCAAAACTTTAGGTTTCTAAAGAATAGCCTTCGTTTGGAAGGTGTACGTTCTGTAGATGGTATTTTAGCAGATCTAGGTGTTTCTTCGCATCAATTCGATGCTGCGGATCGTGGCTTTTCTATTCGCTTTGATGCAGACTTGGATATGCGTATGGATCAGGTGGGCGATTTGGATGCAAAGTCGCTGTTGGCAACCTATTCGGAGGAGGATCTGCATCGTATTTTTGGTATGTATGGTGAAATCATGAACGCTAAATCGCTTGCGAAAACAATTGTTACTGCGCGTTTGTCACAGCCGATCCAGACTGTTGCTGAATTGAAAGAGGTGATTCAACGTATGGTTCCAAAGGGTAAAGAACATAAGTACCATGCACAGGTATTTCAGGCTCTTCGTATCGAAGTGAATCGCGAGTTGGAGGCGTTGCAGGAATTTTTGTTGCAGACAGTTGATGTACTCCGTGTTGAGGGCCGATTGGCTGTGATGTCCTATCATTCTTTGGAGGACCGTTTGGTTAAGAATTTTATGGCCAAAGGTAAGTTTAAAGGAGAAGTTGAAAAGGATTTTTTTGGAAATGAAATTAAGCCATTTCATGTGTTGAGCCGTAAAGCAATTACGGCATCTGCACAAGAGTTGGCGATAAATAATAGATCGCGCAGTGCGAAACTGCGTATTGCTGAAAAGTTGAATTTGTCTTAAAAATGGAGCGAGAGGATGAGCAGAAATACGATAAGACAGAAAGAATTGAGTGAAGAAGTTCAGGAGGAACTGCAAGAAACTGTCGAGGAAAAGGCGGAAGAAACAGAAGCGTTTATTAAAACGCTTTTTACCGTTGGAGACCTTTCGTTAAATAAAATATTGCATTACTTGCCTTTCGGAGCTTTTATTGCCTTTCTGATGTTACTGTATATTTCCAATCGTCATTTTGCAGAGCGAACTATTCGGAGTATCGATAAAGTGAGTAAAGAGGTAAAGGAATTGGGCTGGGATCATAAGTCTCTCTCTGCCGAACTGATGAAAATGTCTACACAGACAGAAATTGCCAAACGTGTCGATTCTTTGGGGTTGAAAGAGCGTGTGGAACCACCGATCAAGGTTGAAGTTATAGAGAATAAAGAAGATAAATAGGAAGAGTTATGAGTATCAGAAATACGATTCTTGTGCGTGTCTATTTTGCTTTTGGGCTTATCGTACTACTTGCGTTTTTGGTATTTGGAAAAATGGCCAAGTTGCAGTATGTCGATGGAGAGCATTGGAAAGCTTTAGCGGATAGCCTTTCTATTCAGGAACGGGAGGTGGAAGCTGCTCGTGGTAATATTTATTCAAATGACGGAAGCTTATTGGCTACTTCGGTGCCTGAATATGAGCTTCGTTTTGATGCAATGGCGATTCCCGAAGAAGATGAAGAGTATTTCAATTTGAAAGTTGACTCCTTGGCTATTAAACTTGCTGATTTTTTTAAAGATAAATCATCTCGGCAGTATTTGACATTATTAAAACAGGCACGGAATAAAAAGCAGCGCTACTTGTTGCTCAAACGTAATGTGTCGCACCAAGATTTAAAGCGGGTAAAACAATTCCCTTTACTTAAATCTGCCCGTGTCAATAAAGAACGTTTTCCAAGTTGTTTGATTACAGATAGGCAGAATAAGCGTATTTTACCTTTTGTCAATCTCGCTGCGAGAACCATCGGTTATAAAAATGTGAAAGAAAATATTCATGTTGGTTTGGAAGGGGCATATGGCGAATATATCGACGGAAGAAGCGGAAAGAGGTTAATGCAGCGTATTGCTGGTGGGGTATGGATTCCTGTTAACAAAGATATTGAGGTTGCCCCGGTTGATGGGTCTGATATTATCTCTACTATTGATGTGAATATGCAGGATATGGCGCAAAGGGCTCTGGAGAAGCAGATGATTACGAGTAATGCGGATGAGGGCTGTGTTGTGATGATGGAGGTGAAAACAGGCGAGGTGCGTGCGGTGGCTAATTTTATGCGCGATAAAGACGGAGTCTACCGTGAAAAGTTCAATCTTGCAATAGCACAAAGTGCAGATCCAGGTTCAACATTTAAGTTAGCTTCTTATCTGGCTTTGATTGATGATAAGAAAATAGACTCGAGTACAACTGTGAATATTGGTAATGGTAACTGGCCAATTTATAAGCATACGATTCGTGATTCACATGCGCCTAAGAAGTCTATAATTTCAGCGAAAAGGGCTTTTGAGGAGTCGTCGAATGTGGGTGTTACGAAGTTTGTATATCAAGCCTATAAAGATAACCCGGATCAGTTTACATCAAAGCTACATTCTTTTGGTTTTGGTAAGACGCTCGATCTACAGATTCCGGGGGAAGGTGTGCCTTTGGTGAAAACGTCGAAAAGCAAAAGCTGGAGTGGGTTATCGTTGGTACAGATGGCTTACGGCTATGAAATGAAAATTACACCATTGCAAACGTTGACATTTTATAATGCTGTCGCAAATAACGGAAAGTTGATAGCGCCGCTATTTGTTAAGGAAATTCGGCATTTAGGAAATACTATTCAAACGTTTCAAGCGAAAGTGATTAACGAAAAGATCGCTTCGGATCATGCTTTAGCAGAGGTGAGGGGAATGATGGAAGGTGTTATGACTGAAGGAACAGGTAGAAGTGTTGCTAGTCCGTTATATAGCTCTGGTGGTAAAACAGGTACAGCACAGATGGCTGATGGTTCGAGAGGATACGGTGCCAGACGATATCAATCTTCATTCGCGGGGTATTTTCCTGCGGAAGATCCAAAATATTCCATTATTGTGGTAATCCGTAACCCGAGAAATGGATACTATGGTGCATCGATTGCAGGGCCCGTGTTTAAAGAGCTTGCAGACATGGTATATGCAAACGATATGGAAATGGAGGGGAAAAAGACGTTTAAAGCGGTCAATGTAGGCGGAAGAATGCCATTGACTTTGCAGGGTTCGAAGGAAGCTAGTAAAAAAGTGTACGATAGGTTGGGAATTAATACCGTGAATTGGGATACAATTGCCCGGGGAGAGGTGGATACCTCTACACGAGGCGTGCCATTTATGGATTTAAAATATAAAGAAGGAATTGTTCCGAATGTGGTTGGCATGGGTTTGATGGATGCTTTATATGTTGTGGAGAATGCCGGATTTAAGGCGCACGTGACGGGAAAAGGAAGAGTTGGAATACAGTCGTTAGCTGCGGGGCAGAAACTGCCTTTTGGAACGGCGATAAATTTAGAACTTAAGTAAATGATGGATTTAAAAAAAGTATTGCATGCTATCCCTGTACAGCAGGTTGTAGGGAACCTCGAAGAGGTCGATGTGCACTCTTTGTGCTTTGATTCCAGAAAAGTGGAGTTGGGAAGTTTGTTTATCGCAGTGCGGGGTGTTCAAACAGATGGTCACTTGTTTGTAGACAAGGCAATTACCTCGGGAGCAAGAGCCGTTATTGTAGAGGAGTTGCCCAAAGAGACGTTAGACTCTGTCGCTTATATCTTGGTGGCTGATTCTGCTTATGCTTTAGGGGTTGCTGCGGCTAATTTCTACGAAAATCCTGCTGAGCAGTTGAAACTTGTTGGGGTGACCGGTACGAATGGTAAAACGACAGTAGCCACATTGTTGTTTCAGCTGTTTACTGAGCTAGGCTACCACGTAGGCTTATTATCTACGGTGCAAAACCAAATTGGAACAAAGATTATACCAGCAACGCATACAACACCAGACCCTATTCAATTGAATAAATTGTTACGGGATATGGTTGATGATGGCTGTGATTATGCGTTTATGGAGGTTAGTTCGCATGCTGTCGTTCAGGAACGTATTGCAGGCTTGGTGTTTGCGGGTGCAATATTCACGAACATTACGCATGATCACCTGGATTTCCATAAAACTTTTGATAACTATATTAAAGCGAAAAAGAAGTTTTTTGACGATCTGGATGCGAATGCTTTTGCTTTGACGAATGCTGACGATAGAAATGGTCAGGTCATGCTTCAAAATACAGTGGCACATCGGAAAAGCTATGGCTTACGTTCTGGAGCGGATTTTAAAGCAAAGGTGATCGAAAGCCATTTCGATGGTATGTTGATGAGTGTTGATGGACAGGAAGTATGGGTAAAATTGATCGGCGATTTCAACGCATATAACCTTTTGGCGGTTTATGGTGCCGCTATCTTGCTTGAGCAGGAAACGGTGAAAGTATTGACCGCACTCAGTACCTTGAAGGGGGCAGAGGGGCGGTTTGAAACGATGAAATCGACTTCTGGTGTTTTTGGAATTGTGGACTATGCGCATACTCCTGACGCAGTTGAAAATGTATTGAAGACCATAAGTTCATTGCGACGTCCAGAACAAAAAATTATTACCGTATTGGGGTGCGGAGGCGATCGGGACAAAACTAAACGACCTGAAATGGCTGAAGCGGCTCTGCGTTATAGTGATCGATTTTTGATTACGTCCGACAATCCGCGTACAGAAGATCCTTATCAGATTATTAAAGATATTGAAGCCGGTGTAGCAGCAGACCAAAAGGCGAAGACGCTTTCTATAGCTGATCGTAAGGAAGCGATAAGGACAGCATATCAGCTGGCTAATCCTGGGGATATTATCCTGGTTGCAGGAAAAGGGCATGAGAAATATCAAGATATAAATGGTGTAAAACATCATTTTGATGATAAAGAAATTTTAGAGAATACATTTAACGAACAATAGAAATATGTTGTACCATCTTTTTACGTGGCTTAGCGAATATATTCATATACCTGGAGGAGGTTTGCTTCAATACATCTCTTTTAGGACATCTATGGCTGTAATCGCTTCATTGATTATTACCACGGTTTTTGGGGGAAAATTGATTCAATTCTTGCATAATAAGCAAGTTGGAGAGACAATTCGTGATTTGGGGCTTGAAGGAGAAAAAAAGAAAGCTGGTACGCCGACAATGGGTGGGATCATCATTATTGCAGGTATTCTTATCCCTACCTTGTTATTTGCTAAATTGACGAATATCTATGTGATTATCATGATTGTGACAACACTTTGGATGGGCGCAATTGGATTTTTAGATGATTATATCAAGGTCTTTCGACATAATAAAGAAGGCTTAGCTGGTAAGTTTAAAGTTGTTGGACAAGTTGGCTTGGGAGCAATAATTGCTTGTACGATGTACTTTCATCCAGATATCGTAGTTCGAAAAGGGGTCGATAAACCAACCTCTACCAAGCCTGTTGAAGTGGTTATCAATGAAGGTACAGGTGAGAAGACCTACGCTGAAAACGTAAAATCATCGAAGACGAATATTCCGTTTTATAAAAATAATGAGTTTGATTATGCCAAGGTGTTTAAAATATTTGGACTACAGAGCGATTATCTGACTTTTATCGTCTTTTTAGTTGTTGTTATTTTTATCGTTACGGCAGTTTCAAACGGCGCAAATATTACGGACGGTATCGATGGTTTAGCCACGAGTACATCCGCCATCATTGGTGTTACTTTAGCCATTTTAGCGTACGTGTCGGGTAACGTGATCTTTTCAGATTACCTCAATATTATGTATATCCCCAATTCCGGAGAACTCGTGATTTTCGCTGGGGCATTTGTTGGCGCTTGCGTAGGTTTCTTATGGTATAATACGTATCCTGCTCAAGTTTTTATGGGTGATACGGGAAGTTTAGCGATCGGCGGTATTATTGCTGCCTTTGCTATTTTGATCCGGAAAGAATTATTGATCCCAATTTTGTGTGGTGTGTTTCTGTTGGAAAATCTTTCGGTTATTCTTCAGGTGTCGTATTTCAAATACACGAAGAAGAAATATGGTGAGGGTAGACGGATCTTTTTGATGTCACCATTGCACCATCACTTTCAGAAGAAGGGGTATCATGAAGCGAAAATTGTAACACGTTTTGTTATTGTAGGAATCATATTGGCCATTCTTACTATTGTAACATTGAAAATTAGATAATGATGTCAAATATTGCAACAACATATTATCCTCAATCTGGAAGTCTGGTCATTTTAGGGGCAGGCGAAAGCGGTGTTGGAACGGCGATTCTTGGGAAAGAAAAGGGATTTGATGTATTTGTGTCAGATAAAGGGCTTATTGCAGACCACTATAAGGAACAACTAAAAGCGGAGGGAATAGCTTTCGAAGAAGGTCAACATGACGAAGGCCGTATCTTGAATGCTGCACTGGTTGTAAAAAGCCCTGGTATTCCAGCGACCGTACCATTGGTCGTTGCATTGAGAGCAAAGAATATACCTGTGATTGCAGAAATTGAATTTGCGGCGCAATATACGGATGCAAAGTTAATCTGTATTACAGGGTCAAACGGAAAGTCTACGACGACGATGTTGACTTATGAAATGCTTAAGCATGGCGGTTTAAACGTCGGATTGGCAGGTAATATCGGGAAAAGCTTTGCATTGCAGGTGGCTAAAGAACAGTTCGATTGCTATGTATTGGAAATATCGAGCTTTATGCTGGACGATATGTACCATTTTAGAGCAGATGTTGCTGTTATACTGAATATTACTCCTGATCATTTGGATCGCTATGACCATAAAATGGAAAATTATGTGGATTCAAAATTCAGAATGATTCAGAATCAAACGGAGAAGGATTATTTTATATACTGCCTGGACGATCCGGAAACAGTTAAAGGATTGGAAAGACATCATAGTAAAGGGACCTATTTGCCTTTTACACAAGAACAACTTGTTGAATTGGGGGCTTATTTAAATGCCAACAAAACAATAATTATTAATACACCAAATAACGATACATTCACTATGAGAGCTGAGGAATTGTCATTGCAGGGGAAGCATAATATTTATAATAGCATGGCTTCTGGGTTAATTGCGAAAGTGCAGGAATTGAGAAATCAAGTGATGAAAGAAAGTATGGGATCGTATGTGAATATTCCACATCGCCTTGAACATGTAGCCTGTATCGGCGGTGTAAATTACATTAACGATTCAAAGGCGACGAATGTAAATTCGGTATGGTATGCTTTGGAAAGTTTCTCTACACCAATCGTGTTGTTATTGGGGGGCGTGGATAAAGGAAACGATTACAGTATGCTTGCTGATTTGGTCAAAGACAAGGTGCGCGCTATCGTTTGTTTAGGAAAAGATACGGCTGCAATTCATAAAGCATTTGAACAAGATGTGGAGATTATTGTCAACAGTACCTCCATGCAAGATGCCGTGGTATTGTCGTCCCACTTAGCTCAAAAAGGTGACACCGTCTTATTGTCTCCTGCTTGTGCTAGTTTTGATTGGTTTAAGAATTATGAAGATCGTGGCGATAAATTTAAGGCTGCTGTAATGGAATTATAAATGGTGTAACCCAATAAGAGGAGGAAGGATATGCTACAGAATATAATGTCTAAATTGAAGGGTGATCGATGGATATGGATCATTGTGATTATCTTATCGGGATGGTCACTTTTGGCTGTATACAGTTCGGTGGGTACCTTGGCTTATAAAGAAGGGAAAGGGACTGAAATGTATCTGTTAAAGCATTTCTCTATTATTGCCATAGGCTTTGTCCTGATGTATCTTTCTCACAAGTTAGATTATCGGTATTATGCGGGTATATCCAAAATAATGATGGGTATTACAATCCCTTTATTGTTGTTTACGCTGTTGTTCGGAAGTAAAGTTAATGAAGCTAGTCGTTGGTTGACTATCCCTGGTATAGGTTTGACCTTTCAAACATCGGATTTAGCAAAGTTGTCACTTATCGTCTTTCTTGCAAGGATGTTATCCCGAAAGCAGGAAGAGATCAAAGATGTGAAAAAATCGTTCTTACCCATTATGGGGTCGGTGTGTGGTGTGTTTATTCTGATTGCCTTGGCCAATCTATCTACCGCATTGATGCTGTTTGGCGTGAGTGTTTTATTGCTCTTGATCGGACGGATTAGTTTTAAGCAGATTGCCATTGTTTGTTGTGGCGGAGGGGTGCTCCTTATGATGGTTATCTTCTTTGGTCCCCGTAGAACGACTTATATCAGCCGGGTAAAATCTTTTTTTCATACTGAAAAAGTGGATAAAACGGTATCCTTCCAGGATGATAAAAATTATCAGGCAAACAATGCGAAAATTGCTATAGCAACTGGTGGGCTTTTTGGAAAAGGACCGGGAAATAGTGTGCAACGTAATGTGTTGCCGCACCCTTATTCCGATTTTATTTACGCGATTATCATTGAAGAATATGGAACAGTCGGGGGGGTGATTCTGCTATTTCTGTATTTGGCATTTATGTATCGATGTATACGTATTGTCACGATGAGTCCCAAAGCTTTTGGTACTTTTCTGGCTGCGGGTTTGGGATTTAGTTTGACAATTCAGGCTTTGGCCAATATGGCTGTTGCCGTCGGATTGGGACCAGTAACGGGGGTTCCGCTTCCTCTAGTGAGTATGGGAGGAACCTCGATTTTATTTACGAGTGTCGCCTTGGGAATCATCCTGAGTGTGAGTAGAAATATTGAAGAATTAAAAGGTAAAGAAGAGCTGGATGAAAAGCCTAAACCGAAAAAAGTGGTTATAGGATCTATTCCTGCATAATAATAAATTAAGCATGGCAATTCGCGTAATTATCAGTGGTGGTGGAACCGGAGGACATATCTTTCCGGCGATTTCAATTGCAAATGCGTTGAAGGCAATGGATCCTGCAAATGAAATTCTATTTGTGGGTGCCAATGGCCGGATGGAAATGGATAAAGTGCCCGCAGCAGGATATAAGATTGTTGGACTCGACATTCAGGGAATCAATAGAAAGCAGCTGTGGAAGAATATCTTTTTGCCGTTTAAGCTTATGAAAAGTTTAAATAAAGCAAAAAGCATAATTAAGGATTTTAGACCGGATGTGGCTGTAGGGGTAGGTGGTTTTGCTTCAGGTCCATTGCTAATGATGGCCAATAAGCTGGAGGTGCCAACAGTCGTGCAAGAACAGAATTCCTATGCTGGTGTAACCAACAAAAAAGTTGGTGCTAAGGCTGCAAAAATATGTGTGGCTTATGAGGGGATGGAGCAATTCTTTCCTACGGACAAAGTATTGCTCACCGGCAATCCAATAAGACGCGAGTCTATTGCGATAGCGGGAAAAAGAGAGGAGGCCTTAGCGTTCTTTGCGTTAGATCCACACAAAAAAACAATTTTGGTACTTGGCGGTAGTTTGGGGGCTAAAACATTAAATGAAAGTGTTGTTGCTTACCTGAATGAGCTAAAGGAGGAAGAAGTGCAGCTGATTTGGCAATGCGGTAGTTTCTATGTTGAAAACCTACAGGCGGAGTTGACAGGTAAACTTCCAGGTAATATCAAGATGCTGGCCTTTCTTCAGCGCATGGATTATGCTTATGCTGCGGCAGATTTGATTATTAGCCGTGCTGGAGCCGGTACCATCTCTGAGCTCTGTGTGGTTGGAAAACCTGTTATCCTTGTGCCTTCACCCAATGTGGCCGAAGATCATCAGACCAAAAATGCAATGGCATTGGTCAATAAAGGCGCTGCATTACTGGTGAAGGATAGTGATGCACAAAGAGACTTAATACCTGCTGCTTTAACTTTATTAAAAGACGCAGATCATGTCGCACAATTAAGTGGGAATATTAAAAAACTCGGTAAGTTGAATGCTGACGTGCAGATTGCCGAGGAGGTGTATAAATTGGTTAAAAAAAAATAGACGAAGTATGAATCTAGATGCAATAAAACAAGTTTACTTGATCGGAATAGGTGGTATAGGCATGAGTGGCCTTGCACGCTATTTTAAGCATTTGGGCTGTGAGGTGAATGGATATGACCGTACAGAAACTGAGCTGACTAAAACCTTAGTCAAGGAAGGGATTGCGATCTCCTATCAGGATGATATCAACACGATTGATGCTATTTTTAACGTACCTACGACGGAGACATTAGTCATTTTTACACCGGCTATTCCTAAAGATTCGAAGATTAAAGCTTTTTTTGAATCACAAGGACATACGCTCTATAAACGATCTCAAGTTTTGGGGATCATTAGTGAGAGTAGATTTACAGTAGCGGTTGCTGGTACACATGGTAAAACGACAACTTCTACAATGGTGGCACATGTATTGAAAGATTCGGGCTACGACTGTTCGGCCTTTTTGGGTGGAATCAGTTCTAACTACGGTACCAATGTGCTTTATGGAAATAATAATACAGTTGTGGTTGAGGCTGATGAGTTTGATCGTTCATTCCTGACGCTTCACCCCAATATCGCAATAGTAACTTCTTCTGATGCGGATCATCTGGACATTTATGGCGATCGGAGCCATTTGCTTGAATCGTTCCAAATGTTCTTGGATAAAGTTGTTGAAGGAGGTACACGTATTATAAAAAAAGGCCTCGAGTTTGAGGGGCAAATAAGTTATTCAGGCCATGAAATCGCTGATGCATATGCTTCCAATGTGCATGTACGCGATGGAGAGTTCTTTTTTGATTACAAAGATACCAATGGACGAATAGATGATATTCATTTGGGTATCCCTGGTATCCACAATGTTGAAAACGCGGTAGCTGCGATTGCGGTAGCCCGTTTACTTGGAATTGCAGACCAAGCTATTAAGAAAGCGTTGACGACATTTAAAGGCGTGAAAAGAAGGTTTGAATATATTGTCCGTAAACCTGGAGCGGTGTATATTGATGATTATGCGCACCATCCAGAGGAACTGCGTGCATTTTTAACTTCGATGCGGAAATTGTATCCTACGAAAAAGTTAAATGTGGTCTTTCAGCCGCATTTATTTACGCGTACGCGGGATTTTGTGGATGGTTTCGCCGAGGTATTGTCCATGGCTGACAAGCTGTTGTTAATGGAAATCTATCCTGCACGGGAGCTTCCTATTGAAGGGATCAATTCGAGTTGGTTATTGGATAAAATTACGGCAGCGGAAAAACAGCTTGTAACTGCAGAAGAAGTCTTGGAATTTGCACGCGATGAAAAGCCGGAACTGATTGTTACAGTTGGGGCAGGTGATATTGACAAATTGGTTAAACCGTTACAGGCAATTTTAGAGCATGCTTAAAAAATTACGTAACATACAATGGAATCGTGTCCTCTACTTTACACTATTTTTTATAGGTGTAATTGTTGTCGTCGTGATTATGACTATTGTGGGGAAACGTGATGAGCAGCAAGTTTGTAAAGATATTAAGATTGTCATTGAAGGTACAGAAGCCTTTATTGATCAGGCGGATATCTCTAAGTTAATAGAACATAACTATGGTAGTTTCGTGGGAAAGAAAGTCAATGGAATTCCCTTTCAGAAAGTTGAAAAAACCTTACGTAAATTACCTTATGTGTCCGATGCCAGTATACATGCCGATATGGATGGTACGATCAGAATTAATATTAATCAGCGCGAGGCTGTTATGCGGATCATCAACAAAAATGGAAAGGAGTTTTATGTTGACCCCAAAGGATTGAAGATACCGACAACGTTGAAGTATATACCGCACATCATGGTTGCAACAGGGAATATCGCAGAAGGATATAATGAAGCACTGGATACCATAGCAACACCATTGATTAAAGATTTGGTTAAGGTCGTTGAATTTATCAAAAATGACGAATTATGGAGTAATCAGGTTGTGCAGATATATGTGAACTCGGATAAGGATATTGAACTTGTACCTCGTGTAGGGACACAGCAATTAATTGTTGGATCGGCAGATTCATTGGAACAAAAATTTGAATTATTAAAGACCTTTTATACGCAGATCATGCCAAAGGTAGGTATAAATGCTTACGGTGTTGTCAATGTGAAATATGGAGGTCAGATCATCTGTGAAAAACGAGGAAACTGGAGTTTTTCAGGCGATCAAACAAAAAAAGTAGCAAATAATACATTATAGTAATACAGCAACAATACAGGAAATTATGAACTCAAAGGCAGCAGAAATTGAAAGAGAAAACCCAATTATCGTGGGACTCGATATTGGTACTACCAAAATTTGTGTTACGGTTGGGAGACGTAGCTCAGGAAACAAAATTGAATTATTAGGTGTGGGGAAAGCGGACTCTGCCGGTGTAAGCCGCGGAGTAGTTGCTAATATCCAGAAAACTGTGGGAAGTATTTTAGAGGCTGTTGAGATAGCCGAAGCACAGTCCAATGTGGATATTAAAGTGGTGAATGTGGGAATTGCTGGCCAACACATCAAAAGTATTCAACACCGTGGAATATTTACCAAAACCGATGGTGACGACGAAATCATTCGACGCGATATCGAACGACTGATTTCGGATATGTATAAACTGGTACTGCCTCCAGGAGAAGAAATTATACATGTTTTACCACAGGAATTTACGGTAGATAACGAGCCGGGGATTCGCGAACCTATCGGTATGGCGGGGCGTCGTATTGAAGCAAATTTCCATATTATATCGGGACGTGTAACTGATATTAAAAACATCAAAAAATGTATTGATAATTCCAATCTGGAAGTTGCTGAATTGATTCTCGAGCCTTTAGCGTCTTCAGAAGCTGTATTGGATGAAGACGAAAAAAATGCTGGTGTTGTATTAGTAGATATCGGTGGTGGAACCACAGATGTTGCCATCTTCCATGAAGGAATTATTCGTCACACAGCCGTGATTCCTTTAGGCGGTAATATCGTCACAGAAGATATCCGTCAGGGATGTTCTGTTTTGCGTTCCCAAGCTGAATTGTTGAAAACTCGCTTTGGATCAGCTTTAGCTGATGAAAACAAAGAAAATGAGGTGATTTGCGTGCCCGGATTAAAAGGTCGTGAACCAAAAGAAATTTCTGTTAAAAACCTAGCTTATATCATCCAAGCTAGAATGGAGGAAATTATTGAGCACGTGTATTATGAAATCAAATCTTCTGGATATGAAAATAAACTGATCGGTGGTATTGTGATTACCGGTGGTGGTGCTCAATTAAAACATTTGGTACAACTTGTTGAATATATTACTGGAATAGATTGTCGTATCGGATTTCCGAATGAATATCTTTCTAAGAATGAGGTTTTACCAAAACCGTTGTTTGAGGAATTGAAAAGTCCGTTGTATGCAACAAGTATCGGCTTGTTGATCAAGGGAATCCAGTCGCACGAGGAAGAGGAAGATAGCCGGAGAGAAATGCACGCCCCATCTAAAAAAGTGCAGGCCGCTACGGTGACAACAAAAGAAGTTTCTGAACAGCAACAAAAGGAGCAAGGATTATTGTCATGGTTCAAACGTTTTATCAAAGACGGTAATGAAATCGATGACGCAAGTTTTTTAGATAAGAAGTAAGTTTTCCACAATAGTTGAAGTTTTCCACAATTTAACAAATGTGGAAAACTTTTGTTGAAATTATATTATTATTACATTACATATAGTGGGTTTGATTCGTTTTGATATCATCTTCATTGTAAGTTAAATAGGGATAAGTTATGTCAATACAGTTTGAAATGTTAAAAGAACAATCTTCAATAATCAAGGTTATTGGGGTTGGTGGTGGTGGCGGCAATGCCGTAAACCACATGTATAAACAAGGAATTAGTGGGGTAGATTTTATCGTGTGTAATACTGATGCGCAAGCATTGGAATTGAGCCCGATCCCAAATAAAGTTCAATTGGGGATAAGTCTGACCGAAGGAATGGGAGCAGGAGCAGATCCTGATGTAGGTGAAAATTCAGCGATCGAAAGTATTGAAGATATCAAACGTATGTTGGGTACCAATACCAAGATGTTGTTTATTACAGCTGGTATGGGCGGTGGTACTGGTACCGGTGCTAGTCCTGTATTAGCGAAAGCTGCCAAAGAATTGGGTATTTTAACTGTTGCGATTGTAACTACGCCCTTTACGTTTGAAGGTAAACGCCGTCGTTCACAAGCGGAGGAAGGACTTTCGGAATTACGTAAATATGTAGACTCTTATCTTGTGATCTCAAATGACCGCCTTCGTGAGATCTTTGGTAATTTGACGATGACTGCGGCTTTTGCAAAAGCAGATGATATATTGACTACCGCGGCAAAAGGTATCGCCGAAATAATAACTATCCCTGGTTATGTAAACGTCGATTTTAAAGATGTTCGCACTGTTATGAACGATAGTGGTGTTGCCATAATGGGAAATGCTGTTGCCGAAGGTGAAGATCGTGCATTACGTGCAGTGGAAGGTGCCTTAGCTTCTCCATTGTTGAAAGACAATGAGATTGAAGGTGCTCGCTATATTTTATTGAATATTACTTCTGGAACGAAAGAAGTAACTATGGATGAAGTTGCGATCATTACAGATTACATTCAGGAAAAAGCTGGTTTGTCAGCAGATTTGATCTGGGGTAACTGTATTGATGAGAATTTTGAAGACGAATTGTCAGTAACAATTATTGCCACTGGTTTTCAAACATCTGAAGAACGTGATAAAGAACGTGAAAATACAAAGGTGTCTATGCCCTTAACTGCTGAACCGGCTAATTCTTTTATCAAACCTGTTTCTCAGGTAGCACCAAGAGAAGTTCCAGCTACGAATAGTTTCGTAACTCCGGTTCAACGTGTGGATACACCAGCACCTTCTACAAATACTTCTACTCCAAATAATTTGCAATCTGACTTGTTCACTTCGCCCAGAAATGCGGTACAACAACAGGTAGCTGTTGAGGAACCACAGGTAATACGTCATGATTTGGGTTTTGATGGTGGTTATGAAGAGGAAACTACATTTGGAGATAGTGATTTTCAGTTGAAAACCTCACCGTCAGTGTTTCAATTCCAGATGCCAACAGTGTTTGATTCTTACACAGCTCCTTCTGCGTCAGGATATGAGGAAAAACCTACATTTTCATCAAGTACAACAAATGAGCAAGTAGAAGTCCCTCAGGTAGAAGAAGAGCAAGTTTCGTTTGAAGATCAGCTGGTTCGTACAAAAGAACGCATCTTGCGTCTTAAAGAATTGAGCATGAAACTAAAATCTTCTAATGGTCTACATGAGTTGGAAAACGAGCCTGCTTATAAGCGGAAACAAATGTCATTGGAAGATACACCGCATTCTTCACAATCTCAGGTGTCTCGTTTTACACTTTCCTTTGAAGACGGAAATACTGAAATTAGACCGAACAATTCTTTCCTACATGATAATGTAGACTAATTGATTCACCATAAAATAACAAAAAGCCATCCAATCGGATGGCTTTTTTAGTATCTTTAAATACCGAAATAAGACAATTATACAAGCTATGACGACAAAATTAAATAACCCTGTATGGGTAATGAGTTCTGCATTTGATAAATTATCCTTACCAGAGTTGATTCAGACGACCAAAAGAATCGGAGCAGGGGGGATAGACCTTTGTGTGTTTAGAAAAGATGGTACCCGTGAAGATCATACCGCAACGCATTTGGATTATGATGATTTTACTCCTGCAAAAGCGAGGGAAATCATTGAGCTGTTCAATCAGGCTGATTTAAAACTTTCGCTTGGTGCTTTTGAAAATATGATTGGCGGAGATCCTGAGCAACGAGTGAAGAATCAAAATCATTTATTGAAATTGATCCGTATTGCACATTTGCTGGGAGGTGATGCAAATAACGTTAAGGTAGGGACATTTGTGGGCTACAATCATGAATTGGGCAATCAAATTGATGGATTTCAGAAAAATCTTGAAGAATACAAGCGTGTATTTGCGCCCATTGTTAATTATGCAGAGAGTTTAGGTGTAACGATCCTTTATGAGAACTGCCCAATGGAAGGATGGCGCTCATCACGTTATAGCTCTACCTATAACAATCTTCCAGCAGTGCTTGCTGCTCGTAAATTAATGTATGCGATGATACCAAGTAAGGCTCATGGTGAGATCTATGATCCTTCACATGATGTCTGGCAAAATACAAACCCAATAGACGTTATTCGTAATACGGACATCACGCGCTTACAACGTATACATGTGAAGACTACGCGTAATCTACAGACTGCTGCACGTATTGATTGGGGCGGGATGTATCCCATGCAGCATGTTGACGCCGAATTGGCTAAAAAAGCGAATGTAAGTATACCGGGCCACGACTGGGATAGACATCATTACGAAGCTATGTTGCCAGGCTTTGGCGGATCTGACAGTATGGATTGGCGCGGGTTTGTTGACTTATTGCAAGAGCGTGGTTTCAGTGGTCCCTTTGAGATCGAAAATGAAGCTAAAAACTCGAAAGACACGGGTGATTTTTCTGCAACGGTTCAAGGTTTTACAACCTGTCTTAACTTTTTGGCACCGATGCTATGGGATTTAGAAGCAGAGGTGGGGTATTCTTATAAGAAATCTCAACCTTTAAAAGATCTGAACGTAAAAGATGTTCCTGTTGTTACGATGGATGAGTTAATTTAGTATGATAAAAATACACTCCAACAAAATGACTAGTTGTTGGAGTGTATTCTGAACAGTTCGATAAGTTCAGGAATATTAGAAACATTGAGTTTTTCAAAGATTCTGCTTTTATACGTGCTCACTGTTGAAGGGCTTAAGTCCAACAAGCTAGATACTTCAATAATCCCCAGTCCCTTTATCAATTGTTTAGCAACGTCCACCTCTCTATTTGACAAACGTGCCAACGGATTTAGTTTTGTCAGCTCAGACTTACTCTGCGTCAATTTCTGAATGTATAGGTCCTGTACGTTGCTCGACATATACTTTCCTCTATCCTGAATAGCCAAAATAGCATTGGAAAGTTCAGCCATAGCTGTTGTTTTGTTTAGGTAGCCTACTGCTCCGGCTTCGATATAACGTAAAGCATAAAGTGATTCGTCATAAGATGAGAAAATCAAAATTTTAATGCTTGGCCGAATTTGAAGGATTTCCTCAACGACACGTATATTATTTCCTCCCGGCATATTAATGTCCAATAATAATAGGTCGAAATCCTCTACCTTTATTTTTTCAAGAACCTCGTCAAAGGTTTCAGCTTGGAATATTTCTGCTTTTTGAAGAGTTTCTTTAATAATAACGGAGGCTCCTAATCGTACAATGCCGTGGTCGTCTGCTATAAGAATCTTTTTCATAGATATGCTATCTGATGCTGGGCTTTAATTACTGTATGAAATAAAGTACTAACAATATACAATATATCTTGATATTTTACTAGTTAACGGGCAAATATAAGAAATTAAAGTTAATAAAAATTAGTGGGGTGCGGCGTACATGTCTTTTTTATAAAATAGGACATGGGTTAGAAAATATAGCACAATATGAGTTTAACGATAAAAAATTAGCATATTTTAATTAGATTTATGTGACAAATATTAGTTTTGTCATAATTCATGGACTAAAAAATTTAAATATGGGATTTTTAAAAGAGTTTAAAGAGTTTGCAATGCGTGGCAGCGTAGTAGATCTAGCTGTCGGTGTTGTCATTGGTGGAGCTTTTGGTAAAATTGTTACCTCATTGGTTGATGATATTATCATGCCACCCATTGGTTATTTAACTGGGGGTGTTGATTTTTCATCCAAAAAATTGATTTTGAAAGCTGCTGATGAAGCGACTAAACAAGCTGAAGTATCTATTAATTATGGAAACTTTATTAATGTGGTTATTCAATTTTTAATTGTAGCATTCTGTATTTTTTGTGTTATTAAGGCTTTAAATTCGTTGAAACGTAAAGAGGAAGCAGCTCCGGCGGCCCCTGCAGCACCGACAAAAGAAGAAACGCTTTTGACTGAGATCAGAGATATTCTGAAAAATAAATAGGGCAGGGTTTATACTTCATTTATAAAAATCAGCACAGTCAAACTGTGCTGATTTTTATTTTACGGTAGTTGAAAAATTGTTTTTTGAAGCTGTAGCTGAATAAATTAGCTTATCCGTTTTACATTAACTTTAAATGTTCGTAATATTGTTTGTTTTTGTCTAAAATAAACTTTACTTTTGCATTCCTCTTGGGGAGTTTTGTATTAATTGAAGTAAGAACAAATTAGCATAATAGCGTCATGAAAAGAACATTTCAGCCATCGCAAAGAAAAAGAAGAAACAAACACGGTTTTAGAGAGCGCATGAGCTCTGCAAACGGTAGAAGAGTATTAGCTTCACGTAGAGCTAAAGGTAGAAAACGTCTTACAGTGTCTGACGAATACCGTCACAAAGGTTAATCTTTGACAAGGATCGGTGGCCGCTTATAAGAGCTTTTTCTAATAAGATTAAGTCATCGTATGAAAAATACATTTACAAAAGAAGAACGGTTATGTGCGAAAAGGCGTATTGATACGCTTTTTAAAAGCGGTTCTTCTTTTGTCTTGTATCCATTTAGAATTGTTTTTATCTTCGAGAAAAACAATGAGGCTGACGATATTCCCTCCAGTCAGTCTATTATTTCCGTATCCAAACGTAGGTTCAAAAGAGCAGTTGATCGCAATTCGATTAAACGAATGATGCGTGAGAGTTACCGTTTACAAAAATCGAATGATTTGATTCCGTTTTTGTTGAAACATAATGTAACTTTGTATCTAGCTATTCAATATGTAGGCAAGCAGATCTTAGCGTATGATGTGTTTAGCACCGCAATGAATAAAATGCTGAAAAAATTGCAGGATGAATGTGCTGAAGTTTATTTGGAAAAAGGGGATTAGACCCTTGTTTAGTTTTATTTTCTTGGCTATTATTCGTTTCTACCAAGTTTTTATCTCACCGTTTTTAGGCGCTAATTGTAGATATACACCTACCTGTTCTCAGTACGGTAAGGAAGCGATTCTGAAATATGGTCCTTTCAAAGGTGGGTGGATGGCTTTGAAACGAATTGCACGTTGCAATCCCTGGGGCGGCCACGGGCATGATCCTGTACCTTGATTTCTATAATGACGATGAATAATTTAATTTTACAAATTGATACTTCAACCACGATTTGCTCGGTTGCTTTGAGTGAAAATGGTCAAACGTTACAGGTTCTCGATCTCGATGAACCTAATGCTCATGCGGCTAAATTGACTATTTTGATCGCCGAAGTCCTTAAACAGACTAACCGAACGATGCAGGATTTAAGTGCTGTGGCGGTGAGCATGGGACCTGGCTCTTATACAGGTTTACGTATAGGGGTATCTACGGCCAAAGGTCTCTGTTATGCGTTAGATATACCTTTAATCGCTATTAATACGTTAGAAGCTTTGTTTCTAGGGTATAAGGAGCAATTTGGTTTAACAGCAGGTGATGCTTATCTTCCCATGATCGATGCCCGTCGTATGGAAGTGTATACAGCTGTTTATGACCATAATGCTGCATTGGTGAAAGCAACATCAGCAGAAATTATCGATTTCGATTATTTCAATGAATTATTGCTGAACTACAATCGTGTCCATTTATTTGGTTCGGGTGCCGATAAATTTGAAGATTTGTTCAACGCAACGGATCGAGTCAATGTATTGAGCGGATTTGATGATTCCGCGGCTTTTCTGTCGACGTTGGCCTTTGATAAATTTCAGCGGAAAGAGTTTGAGGATGTTGCTTATTTCGAGCCATTCTATCTTAAAGATTTTTTGGTTACTACGGCAAAGAAAAAGGTTGGCTTATCATAGCCAACCTTTTCTTTTGAACCACAGATAAATGGCAAGGGATATGGCCACCATGATCCCCATGGCTACTGGATATCCATAGTACCATTCAAGTTCGGGCATATTTTTGAAATTCATTCCATAAATTCCTGCCACAAAAGTGATGGGCATAAAAAATACGGAGAAAATTGTCAGGATACGCATAATCTCATTCGTGTGATTAGATGAGATGTTGAAATACACATTAAGCAGTTGAGCTACATTTTCCGATAAGTTTTCGTACAAGGTTGATGTCCGGACCTGCAGATCTTTTAAATCCCGGGTATAGACATCTTTTTTTGACGAAGAATGAAAATGCTCGACGACCTCCCTGTAGAGAAAGATGACCTTTCGCGCAACATCAATCTGCCTTTTGATAAAATAAAGATTTTTCAGTATCGGCTGTTGTTTCATGCGTTTGAGGAATATCAATTCTTCGTAAGCATCGATTCGTGTGGAAAGTTGCTCTAACGTTTGGCTAAAGGTAAATACAGCTGCAGTCGTGATAAATACAGCCAGTTTACGGCTATTTCTTGTCTTGATGGACGTGAATTCAATATTTTTAAGTTTTTCTAAAAACTCGATGCGACGTTTGTGTACCGTAATCACAAAATCACTTCCATAGAAGATGGTCAGGCGATCGGTGATTTCTCCGATACTGTCTGAATTTTCTTTGAAATTGTCCGACATGACACGAAGAATGACAAAAGTATAATTCTCAAATTCTTCAATTTTAGGTAGATGTTCTGGTTCTTTGGAATCCTTGATCGAAGCTTCATTCAAATTGAAGCGCTCTTTGATGAAGGCGAAGTCTTCTGAAGTTGGCTCAGCTATATCTATCCATTCGTAGTTTGCGATTTCTTTTTCAACAATCGTTCTGACCATAAATCTAATTTTAGTAAGGACAAGATAAGAAAGAAAATAAAAAAAGCCATCAACTTAGTCGATGGCTTTCCTTAATTGTGATGATCTTCTATTTGTTTGAAGATTTATATTCTTCGTTCAACTGTTTGATTACCTCATTCGTGATTTCCAAAGATGGGTCGGCATACAATACAGTTGGGTTGGTCTTCGAATAAGTCAGCACCAACTTGTAGCCATTTTCTGCAGCATGCTTTTTCAGGAATTCAGTAATTTTATTATAGACATTGTTGAATTCTTCAGACTCGTCTTTTGCAATGGAAGAAGAAGCTGTTTGGTCTAAACGTGCAAGCTCATCTTGTTTACGTGCCAGTTTTTGTTCCGTAGCTTGTCTATCAGGAGCAGACATTGTAGCGGCATTTTTTTGATATTCGGCAACTTCCCGTTGGAACGCAGTACTTTTGGATTGCAGATCTGTTTGTGCTTTCTTTACTTTGTTTTCAAGCTTTGATTTAATGTCTTTAAAATATTGATATTTTTCAGAAAGTGAATCCGAATTTAAATAGACGATTTTATCTTTGTTACTTCCCTGGCTCTCCTTGCTTACCGTATTGGAATCATTTTTTGTAGGTTCGTTTGCTGTTTTTGCACCTTGGTTACATGATGCAATAGTTCCAACCAATAAAAGGCCAAAGGAAACTTTCGATACAATTGAAAATATAGTGTTCATTTTTTTGTTATTTGCAAATTATTACTGAAAACAAACCTAACATAAAAAAATCGAAATTCTAGTTTTTAGTAATAAAAAAGTAAAATTATCCCTGGTATTATAATTCGGAATATAGGCTCAATACTTCCTTATGGACTTGATAAATCGGCCAAAATTTCGTATTTTTGAATATTACATTTAAGAGGTTTTCAATGAGCGAAGAAAATAAAAATGCATCCACCTATTCGGCCGATAATATTCAGGTATTAGAGGGTTTAGAGGCGGTTCGTAAGCGTCCATCCATGTATATTGGTGACACCGGTGTAAAAGGATTGCACCATTTGGTATACGAGGTAGTTGACAATTCAATCGATGAAGCTGTAGCGGGATATTGTACAGATATCTTCGTTACTATCCATAAAGATAATTCGATTTCTGTCCGGGATAACGGTCGTGGTATTCCTACAGGGATCAACAAAAAAGAGAATAAATCAGCTCTAGAGCTTGTAATGACCGTATTGCACGCCGGAGGTAAATTTGATAAAGATACATACAAGGTTTCTGGTGGTCTGCACGGTGTCGGTGTTTCCTGTGTGAATGCGCTGTCTACTCTTTTGAAGGCCGAGGTTCATCGCGATGGAAAGATTTTCCAGCAAGAATACCAAATAGGTAAACCCTTATATGATGTGAAGGAAGTTGGTGTTTCGGATAAGACGGGTACTATTGTAACATTCCATCCAGATGCGACGATTTTCACGCAGACAACGGTTTATAATTACGATACATTGGCCAATCGTCTTCGTGAACTTGCCTTTTTAAATAAAGGTGTGAGTTTGACGTTGAATGATGAGCGTGAAGCAAATGAAGACGGTTCTGAAAAGAAAGAGACATTCTATTCAGAGGGCGGTCTGAAAGAGTTTGTGAAGTTTTTGGATGGTAACCGTCAGTCGTTGATTCCAGAACCAATTTATGTTGAAGGCGTAAAACAAGGTATCCCTGTTGAACTGGCTTTACAGTATAACGATACCTATTCTGAAAATGTCCATTCTTATGTGAATAACATCAATACGATTGAAGGTGGCTCACATGTTGCAGGTTTCCGTCGTGGTTTGACTCGTACCTTGAAAGCGTATGCGGACAAGTCAGGTTTGCTTAAGAACTTAAAAGTAGAAATTACAGGTGATGACTTCCGTGAGGGATTGACAGCAGTAATTTCAGTGAAGGTTGCAGAACCTCAATTCGAAGGGCAAACCAAAACGAAATTAGGTAACTCTGAAGTCATGGGGGCTGTAGATGTTGCCGTAGGTGAGATCTTAGGCGTTTATCTGGAAGAAAATCCACGTGAGGCAAAATCTATCGTTCAAAAGGTTGTCATTGCGGCTCAAGCACGTGCTGCTGCACGTAAAGCCCGTGATTTGGTACAACGTAAAACCGTTATGGGAGGCTCCGGACTTCCTGGTAAATTGGCCGATTGCCAAGACAATGATCCTACAAAATGTGAGATCTATTTTGTCGAGGGGGATTCTGCGGGTGGTACTGCCAAGTCTGGTCGTGATAGAAAACATCAGGCGATCATGCCTTTACGTGGTAAGATCCTGAACGTCGAAAAAGCAATGGAACATAAGATCTACGAAAATGAGGAGATCAAAAACATGTTTACAGCTTTAGGCGTCAGTGTGGGTACAGCCGAAGATGCTAAGGCGCTGAATCTTGAAAAGTTACGTTATCACCGCATCATCATCATGACCGATGCCGATGTGGATGGGTCCCACATTACAACTTTGATCCTGACATTCTATTTCAGATACATGAAGGAATTGATCGAAAGAGGATATGTATATATCGCTACACCGCCGCTATACTTGGTGAAAAAAGGGAAAGAGCATGAGTACGCTTGGAATGAAGACCAACGTATCAATGCGATTCAACGTTTGAAAGGATCAGGTAAAGAAGATAGTGTACACGTACAACGTTATAAAGGTCTTGGAGAGATGAATGCTGAGCAGTTATGGGATACAACCATGAATCCTGAAACGCGTACCTTAAGACAGGTGACAATTGAAAATGCAGCTGAATGTGACCGTATCTTCTCGATGTTGATGGGCGACGAAGTTGCCCCGCGTCGTGAATTTATCGAGAAAAATGCACGTTATGCGAAAATTGATATTTAATTGATCTGATCATAAAAGAATAGAAAAAGCCTGATGAAATTTTTTCATCAGGCTTTTTTTATTCTTTTATATTTCCTAATTTCATAGGAGTGAATCGTTTTTCTGCCGGGATAAAGGGTTCATCGCCTAGCATTTAGCCAATATTAATTAAAACCTATTATGAAATATTGTAGCAAAATTTTGCTCTTTATAGGTTGTTTTATTGGAATAACCTGTTTGGCGCAAACAAATGAAAAAATCGATCTCCAAGATTTATTTGAAAGCTTATCGGATGAGCTCGCAGCAGATGCTGATTTGAGTGAATTCACTGAAAAGTGGTATCATTATCTCAAACACCCGATCGATCTCAACAAAACGGATGGAAGAGAACTCACAGAATTACAGTTTTTGGACCCTTTATTGATCGAGCGCCTACTGGAGCATAGGACCATTTCAGGAAATTTTATTGACGTGCTTGAACTACAGTCTATTGAAGGATTTAATGAGCGTGTAATCAGTTTACTGTTACCTTTTGTGAGGGTAGGCCCCGGATCTCCTCTTGAAACCCTGAAATCGAGAAATTTTAAACAGGAATTTACGGTACGATATGCCCGGACACTCGAAAAAGCAAAAGGGTACCGTATTGTCGATACGACGAAATCCCATTATCTCGGCGATGCCAATCGCTATGCTTTTAGGTATAGAGCCCAATTGAACGCTGTGGTTCAATTAGCGGTCAATATGGAGAAAGATGCCGGGGAGCCCTTTTTTAGGGATAAACAAAAAATGGGATTTGATTTCTATAGCCTAAGTGTATCGATAAAGCATTTTGGCCGATTCAGGAATATCGTAATCGGCGACTATGCTTTACAATTCGGACAAGGGCTCAGTATGTGGAACGGTTTGAATTTTGGAAAAGGGGGATTGGTACAGCATACAGCAAGACAAGGGATTGGAGTAAAGTCATATACTTCCTTAAATGAGGCAAATTTTATGCGGGGCATTGCCGGGACACTACAGATCGGTCAATTTGAGGTTACACCCTATATCTCCTATCGATCCATTGATGGAAAAGTTCACCGTATCGCTTCTCCTGCTACGATTTCAACAATCGCGAGTACCGGACTGCATCGGACAGCAACCGAACAGCAATACCGTCATGCTGCATCTCAACTAGCCTATGGACTGAATCTATTGTGGCGCTATAAACGGATCAAAATGGGTATTCATTTCAATCAGACTCAATTGAATGCCTTTAAAACAAAAGGCAATGCTATACGGCAAGAGGCGGACTTTGAAGGTGATTTGCTCCGAAATATAAGTTTATACGTAAACTATACGATTCGAAACACGTATTTATTTGGTGAATATGCCAATAGTATCGATGGCGGTTCAGCATTATTGACAGGAGCTATCATAAGTTTACATCCACGTTTATCATCGGTTATATTGCTTCGGGACTACAAGAAGAATTTTCATACTTTTTATGGACAAGGATTTGGTGAATCGGATAACAGCTCCAACGAACAGGGTGCTTATTTGGGACTTACCTATCAACTGGGAAGAAAATTGCTCTGGTCGAATTATGCCGATGTATTTCGTTTTCCAGGAGCAAAGTATCAGGCTGATACGCTATCTACAGGCGCCGATTTCTTTAGCCAGCTGAGTTACATGTGGTACAAAAAAGGCCAACTTTCGTTGCGCTATCGCAACCGATTGAAACAAGTGAACTACCAGGGAGAGGGGCAAACCGAGCATGGGCTTGTGAATACCGGCAAACAGCAGTTCAGGATAGAATTTCAATACCGCCTAAGTTCAATATGGACTATTCGCTCCCGGGTAGAAGCCAATTTATTCCAAAAAGAGTATCAGGAAAATGGTTTCGGATATATGTATTATCAGGATATACTTTGGAAGTCTACCACTGGAAAATTGCAGTCGAATATGCGGATTGCGTATTTCGATGCGGCAAGTTATGACAATCGGATCTATGCTTATGAGCGAGACGTATTATATGCCTCTGGGTTTGGAATGTACAATACAAGGGGATGGAGAATGTATTTCAACCTACAGTATCGATTAAGTCGCCATCTTCAGGTATGGGCCAAATATGGGGTCTATTATTATCCAGGACGAGAGCATATCGGGACTGGATTAGACCAAATTGAGGGCAATAGAAAATCCGAGGTTAAGGTACAGTTGCGGTGGCAGTTATGAAAGAGCTAAGTTTTACACAAAGATTAGAGCGGCTGCCTATTCTTAAAATAGCTATTTTATATATTGCGACACTTCTTTTCGCTCCTAAAATACCGATTTCGCGCCCTATTTTTCAATATATACAGCAGGTATTGGTTGTGATGACTCTGTTAACGATAATTAGTTATTTTTTTAATGGTACAATTCGCAAATACGGGTATACCTGCGGGTATTATGTATCTATTGTATTATTTGGGATCTTCCAATTTTGGCGCGAGGACCCTTTGGTTGCAATCGGTCATTTCTCCCATATAATGACAGATCGTTATGTGGTCAAAGTTATTGAAGAGCCCAAAGTGAAGCGTGGTATCATTCGGTTTTCGGCAGAGATAATAGGGGCTTACCAAGAAGGTGAATTTATAGAAACGACAGGTAGACTCATGTTATCCCTAAAATCCAGCCATAAGAATACGCTGCAGTTTGGTGACCTATTGTGGTTAAAAGGTCAGCCCCGGGAAATAGCTCCGCCATTCAATCCAATGGAGTTTGATTATAGGGCGTATTTGAAAAGGCAGCATGTCTACCATGAACTTTTCGCAGTCTCTGGTCAGTACAAGCTGATCAGCCGGCAAGAAACAACGACTTTTTCGTTGATTGCGCTCGCTTTACAAATGAGAAGATATTTTTTGCTCAAGCTTCGACCCCATATTAAAGGGGATGAGAACTTTGCTATTGTGTCAGCTTTATTATATGGTTCGCGGAGCGATATCAGTGCCGAAAGCATACAGGCCTTCACCAATACGGGAACGATACATGTGTTAAGTGTATCGGGAATGCATGTTGCTGTTTTATTCGGGTTTTTATCCCTTATTTTCAAACGAATTGCCTGGCCTTCCTGTCTCAGATGGCTGCCCCTAATTTTATTATGGAGTATGATCTGGATATATGCTTTTATTGCAGGGCTTGATCCGCCCATTACGCGGGCGGCTATTATGATTAGTTTTGTACTCTGTGCACAGCATTTTAAACGAGGCTTTTCAACGCTCAATTCGCTTATTATTGCCGCAGTATTGATTCTGTTGATCGTTCCAAGGGCGGTTGCTGATGTGGGTTTTCAGCTGTCCTTTTTAGCTGTTTTGGGTATGACGATATGCTCGCCGCTTGTCGAAGCATTCCTTCCGGTCAAAAGACCGATATTACGGCTTTTGAGAGATACATTGGCTGTTTCCGTTGCTGCGCAAATACTGACAACACCACTGAGCCTTTATTATTTTGGGCAATTCCCAACTTATTTTCTGGTAGCCAACTTATTAGTCGATTTTCCTTCAACCCTAGCGATGTATCTCGGTTTTATCATGACAATTAATCCAATGGAAGGGATTAACGATTTAATGGGTTTCCTCTTGGAGCATCTCATTGCTTTCATCTTATACGGTTTGAAATGTATTGACCGTTGGGCTTTTTCAACAATAAAAGTTGATCCTATGGGGCTGGAGCTCCTATTTTTGACCTATTTTGCACTGTTTTCTTGTTTATATACTTTTCAGTGGAAAGATAAAAAATACGTTTGGTTAGGGGGATGCTGTGCAATTGGAATGCTACTCATCACTGTGCAAAAACGCTTAGAAAATAAAGATGCAGAACGATTTCGGGTCTATAATACGAAACAAGAGTTGACGATCGGTTATTTCAAAGGTGGGCGCGGTATCGTTTACAGCACATTTGATTCTTTGCAAGCCCGGGGCTTGCAATATGCATGTGGAAGAGAAATTCAATTATTGACGAAAGAAGAAGTTCAGTTTGTGGCTTTGCATGGCCGGGAGCGTAAAAACTATCTTGTTACGCTCCCCTTGGGTAAAATCGCTATTTTGTGCCATGCCGTAGAAACTATGCCACGTGCTGACCTCGTTATCGTTAGGAAAAATTTATTAGATGGTTTACCCCGATTATTGAGGCAAATCAGACCAAAACTTGTTATAGTGGATGGATCTAATTCACAGGAAAAATCCAAGCATATACAACGTACGTTAGATAGTTTGGGGATACAGAATTATCTCATGAAAGATAATTTTGCGTATGTTTGGGATAAGGAGAATTTATGACGCAAGATAGTATATCAATCTTAAGGCAATACTGGGGATTCGATTCATTTAGACCCCTGCAGGAAGAAATTATTCAATCGGTCATTTCAGGTAAAGATACTTTGGCTTTGTTGCCAACTGGCGGAGGGAAGTCGATCTGTTTTCAAGTACCTGCCTTGATGCGAGAAGGGATTTGTATTGTCGTTACACCGCTTATCGCATTGATGAAAGATCAGGTTGAACATTTGAAAAAAAATGGAATTCAGGCGGTCGCAATTTATGCTGGAATGCGGAAGAGGGAGGTGGATATTACCTTGGATAATTGCGTCTATGGGCAAATAAAATTTCTCTATCTTTCTCCTGAAAGATTGTACAATGATGTAGTAAGGGAGCGCATACGATTTATGAATGTAAATCTATTTGCGATAGACGAAGCACATTGTATTTCTCAATGGGGGTATGATTTTAGACCGCCCTATTTAGAACTTGCTAAATTACGGGAACTGCATCCCAAGGTGCCTTTTCTGGCCCTTACAGCGACCGCAACGGAGCGTGTCATCATCGATATACAACAGAAACTGAGCTTTCCGAAAGAAAATGTATTTGTCAAAAGCTTTCTCCGGGACAATTTGGCGTATATGGCCATTGAAGAAGAGGATAAGATGGGACGTATGGTCCGGATTATACATAAGTTGGGCGGATCCGGTATTGTCTATGTCAGAAACCGGCGAGAAACGCAGGAGATAGCCCGTATTTTGGTCAATAACGGCATTTCGGCAGATTATTACCATGCCGGACTTTCGGGGCAGGAACGGGATCAGAAACAGCAAGGGTGGATGACAAATGTTGTTCGCGTTATTGTAGCTACCAATGCGTTTGGGATGGGAATTGATAAACCTGACGTGCGTTTTGTGATTCATCTCGATTTGCCCGATTCGCTGGAGGCCTATTATCAAGAAGCCGGCAGGGCAGGAAGAGATGGTAAGAAGGCCTATCCCGTTATTCTTTATCAAAAGACAGATGAACAGAAGCTTGTCGATAATTTGCAAGCTAGCTTTCCTGATATTCCATTTATTCAACAGACCTATCATTACCTTTGTAATCATTTTCAGATTCCCTATGGATCTGGAGAAGGGGTGACTGTAGATTTTGATGTTGTTGCATTTGCCAAAAAATATCAGCTGCCATTGGTTCCTGTTATGAATGCGCTGAAGTTTCTGGAGCGGGACACTTGGTTGGTTTTGTCCGAAGCTGTCACAATACCCTCACGCTTTAAGTTTGAAATTGATAGCGCCGAATTGTATAAAGTTCAGGTGCAGTATGTAAAATATGATAAGCTCATTAAGGCTATTTTACGCAGCTATGGTGGTGTATTTGAAAACTATATCCTCATTAATGAATACGAATTTGCACGTAAGTTGGGTCTGCCTTATGATCGTGTTGTCGAGCTATTGAAGTCGTTAGAGTCATTGGAAATAGCGAGTTATCTGCCTTCTACAGATGCGCCACAATTGACCTTTTTGCAGAACCGCGTCGATTACAAACACCTGCATATCGATCATATTTTTATTCGCGATCGCCATCAGGTGAAAGAAGAAGAAGTCAATGGCATGATCGGTTATATTCAACGTAGCAATTGCCGCAGTCAGTCGCTGTTGTTATATTTTGGAGAAAAAAATGCGGGGTTCTGTGAAGTATGCGATTTGTGTCTGATCCGTAATCATCAGAAAAAGCAGCGCGCAGATATAAAAGCAGAAATCAAAAGTAGTTTGCTCGCTGGCGCTAAAAACATTCACGATTTGGTGGCTAGTTTGACGATAGGTACAGAAAAGAAAAGAATAGAGATTATCCGCGATCTCCTGGATGCGGAAAAGATCCGCTTGGAGGATAATCTCTACTCTTGGAATACCTTGTTTTAAACTATTTTTCGATGGGTAGATTGAGCTCTTCGCGACCCCATTCTGACCAAGAGCCATCGTATACGCGGATTTGCTCGTGACCAACAAGATGAGAAGCAAATGCTAAGATTGAAGCCGTGATACCCGATCCACAGGAGAATACATATTCATTTCCGGTAGCATTATGATGATCAAATTGCTGTTTCAATTCATCAAGGGGTTTATAAACGATTCCATCAAGTAATTCTTCGAAAGGGAGGTTTTTGGAATGAGGGATATGCCCACCATGAAGGCCTTTTCGAGGTTCAGCAACTAAACCACTAAATCGACCTTTACTTCTGGCGTCAAAAATATTTACTTGCGTATCCCGATAATGTGTTAAGATATATTCTTTGTCAGCATAATGGTTTGCTTGAAATTGGGCTTTAAAGTTTCCAGGCTTTACAGCAGCTGCATACTGGTCTACGAGCGGTAATTTACTTTTTTTCCAAGCGGGGACGCCACCATTTAGAATAAATACCTGTTCAAAACCCATGACCTTAAACATCCACCATGCCCTTGGGCTTGAATAAACACCCCATCTGTCATATAACACGACGGTACTATCCTGATTGATTCCTAGGCGTTGCATTTCTCGTTCGAATACTTCTGCCGATACAAGGGTATGTGGTAATTTAGAAGTAGAATCCGAAAGTTTCCCTTCGATGTCAAAAAATTGAGAATGGGGTAGTACTTCGAACTTGGCGTCCTTGATGGATTGGCCAACTTTGTCGATGGTGCAATCAAGGAGGACAATGTCTGTATGCTGTCCCAATGATTCCAGAAGTTCGGTGGGGTTGATTAAGGCTGATTTGAATGACATAACAATAAAGTTTATTGCTACAAAATTACAAAAGCATCCCTATAAAAGCAAAGCGGCTGTTCTTTTGGAACAGCCGCTTTTTATGGATTGAAATTGCTAATTACTTAGCGTTTTTATCATTTTCCATTTGCTCTTTCAATTGAGCTAATACGTCTAAGTCGCCTAAAGTAGATTTCTCAACAGAATCTTTTACTTTTTTCACAGCTGAAGACTCAGCTTTAGCGTCTTTTTTACGGCTGTTAGACTCTTCTTTGCGAGCTTCTTCTTTCTCTTCTTCCCAGATACGAGAGTGAGAAATTACCAAACGTTTGTTCTCTTTGTTGAACTCGATGATTTTGAATGAAGTAACTTCATCAACTTTCAATGAAGAACCGTCTTCTTTAACAGAGTGTTTAGAAGGACAGAAACCTTCAACACCATATTGTAAAGCTACGATATCACCTTTGTCACCAACTTTGATCACAGTACCTTCGTGGATAGAACCTTCAGTAAAGATCGTTTCGAAAGTATCCCAAGGGTTTTCTTCCAATTGTTTGTGACCTAAAGATAATTTACGGTTTTCTTCATCCAATTCTAAAACAACTACGTCTAATGTTTCACCAACTTTAGTGAATTCGTTAGGGTGGTTGATTTTTTTAGACCAAGATAAATCAGAGATGTGGATCAAACCATCGATACCTTCTTCCAATTCAACAAATACACCGAAGTTAGTCATGTTTTTAACAACAGCTGTTTGTTTAGAACCTACAGGGTAACGCTCAGTGATATTTTTCCAAGGATCTGGAGTCAATTGTTTGATACCTAAGCTCATTTTACGCTCATCGCGATCTAACGTTAAGATTTGCGCTTCGATCTCATCACCAACTTTCAAGAACTCTTGTGGAGAACGTAAGTTTTGTGACCAAGACATTTCAGAAACGTGGATCAAACCTTCAACACCAGGGATGATTTCTAAGAAAGCACCGTAATCAGCAACTGTTACGATTTTACCTTTAACTTTAGAACCAACTTCTAATGCAGTATCTAAAGATTCCCAAGGATGCTCAGATAATTGTTTCAAGCCTAAAGCGATACGTTTTTTCTCGTCATCAAAGTCTAATACAACAACGTTGATTGTTTGATCTAACGATAAAACTTCTTTTGGATGCTCGATACGACCCCAAGAGATGTCTGTGATATGCAATAAACCGTCAACACCACCTAAATCGATGAACACACCGAAATCAGTGATATTTTTAACTGTTCCTTCTAATACTTGACCTTTTTCTAATTTAGCAACGATTTCAGATTTTTGGTTTTCTAAATCGTTTTCAATTAATACTTTGTGTGATACGACAACGTTTTTGAATTCGTGGTTGATTTTCACAACTTTGAATTCCATTGTTTTACCTACGTATACGTCGTAGTCACGGATAGGTTTGATATCGATTTGAGATCCAGGTAAGAATGCCTCAACACCTTTGATATCAACGATAAGACCACCTTTAGTACGGCTCTTAACGAAACCAGTAATGATTGCATCATTTTCCAATGCCTCATTGATAGCTTCCCAAGATTTTTGAGTTTTAGCACGTTTGCGAGAAAGTACTAATTGACCGTTAGCATCTTCTTGAGATTCAACGAATACGTCAACTTTGTCACCAACTTGTAATTCTGGTAAGTCACGGAATTCTGATAAAGAAACTAAACCGTCAGATTTGAAACCAACATTTAAGACTACGTCTTTGTTGTTGATAGAAACTACAGTACCTTCAATAATTTCACCTTGGTTAACTTGGTTGAAAGTATCTGCGTATTGTGCTTCAAGTTTAGCGCGTTCAGCTTCGCTATAATTTCCGAAACCTTTATCATTTGCATCCCAGTCAAATTCACCTTCTGGTGTGATCCAAGTGTTTGATTTGATTTCGTCGATTAAGTTTGAATCAGCTTCTGATTCAATTTTTTCAGTGTCTTTCACTACTTTAGTGTCAGCACCTTGTAGCTCTGCGTTTTTCGCTGCTAATTCTTTTTCTGCTTCTTGTTTTTTTGCCATTAATTAATTTTCTCCTTTTTCCTACTTTGTAGGAGTTGCAAAGGTACAAAAAAACTTTAAATGCAAAATTTTATTTTTCTTATTTTATTGAAAGACTTTCAGTTATACAGGCCTTTTGCTTTAGACATGTAAAGCTGCCTGTTCGAACGCTCGTTTAGCGTCTTCTACCGTTCATTTGTTGCCAACCTGGCGGGGTAAATGAAGCTTTAAATAATTTTATACACCTATTCGTCTCTCTTAAAAGAGTTGAAAATGCGTGGTTTGGCAATAACAATGGTTTGTTTAGACAGCGCTATTGCTGCATTAAGCTCATAGCCCAATAATAAAATAAGCGTATTCAGGTAAATCCAGAGCATAATGACGATCAGTGTCCCGATGGATCCATAGAGTTTGTTATATGCACCAAAATGATTGATATAAAAGGTAAATATGGAAAACGTCAATATTGCTAAAATGGTAGCCATAGAAGCTCCGGGACTGAAGAGTTTCCATTTATTGGAGTTGGAAGGACCAAATTTGTAAATACAGCTTACCGTGAAAAAGTAAATAGCAAATATTATCAACCATCGGGCTACTTTAAGTAGAATGGCCCAGAAGCTCGACTTTATACCTGTTGTTTCCTTGAGGTAGTCTATGGTAATGCCAGCTAGGGTAAATATTGTCATCCCAACTGTTAACGCAAAAATAATTAGGAAAGCCAAGGCTAAGGCAAGCAAACGTTTTCTGACCCATGGCCTTCTTTCCGTCATGAGGGAAGCCTTATTAAAGGCATTCATCAGAGAGGCCATACCATTGGTTGCAAAATAGGCCGCAAATAAAAAACCGAAAGAAAGTAATCCACCATTTTGGTTTTTAATAATATCCTCCAAAGTCGTTTCAACAACCAGAAAAGCATTTTTGGGAATAACCACGGCCAGAAAGTCCAGCAACTGTTCCTGAAAATTATTGATCGGAATATAAGGGATCAATGTAAATAAAAAAATGATACCCGGAAAAATGGCCAATAAAAAGCTATAGGAAAGGGAAGAAGCCTTGCTGACAATGGAGTCTCTCGATAGCTCCTGAAAGAAAAATACAGCCACAGTATAGAGTGGTAGCGAGCCAAAGCCAGGTAGTACGACACGTTTACTCCATTCGATTAATCTAAAATAAGGTTCAATATTTAATAGCCATTGGTGGATTTTCCCCATATCAATTAAAATAGTTACTCATCTTATCCAAGAAAACCTGTGGCGGCATACAAGGCCTATTTTTTTCCATGTTGACAAAGACCAAAGTTGTCTCGCCCTGGTTGAGTAGTTCTCCGCTTTCATTGAACAGTTCATATTCAAAAATAATACGGACGGCAGGTTTCTGGCGGATTGTTACCCGTATCGTGATCAAATCATCGTATTTGCCCGGTTTTAGGTATTTTGTTTTCATCTCCGTAACGGGGAGCATGACCCCCATTTCTTCCAGCTCCTTATACGATATCCCCGTGCTCCGCAGCATTTCAGTCCGCGCTATTTCGTAAAATGCAGCATAATTTCCATAATAAACATAACCCATTTGGTCTGTTTCTGCATAGCGGACACGAATCTGATGGTCAAATACAAACATTATTTTTTAATATTTCTGGCGTCCAATGCCTGTTGAAATTTACGTGCATTGATCAAATGCTCAGCCTCTGTTTTTGCAAAATTATGATAGCCCGAAAAATCATCTTTAGCACACATGTAAATATAATCATGTTGCTTAAAGTTTAAGACCGCATCAATTGCAGCAATACTTGGAATTGAAATAGGACCTGGAGGCAAGCCCCTATAGATGTAAGTATTGTAAGGATTGTCTGTTCTAAGGTGCTTATTCAATACCCTTCTAATGGTAAAGTCGTTGTTGGCAAAGATCACGGTAGGATCAGCTTGCAATAACATGCCTTTTTTGAGGCGGTTTAAATATAATCCGGCGATCATGGGCATTTCATCCTGGTGTAAGGCTTCACCTTTGACAATAGAAGCCAATGTACTGACTTGTTGCGGTGTCAGGTTAAGCGCTTTTGCTTTTGCCGTGCGATCTGCATTCCAAAACTTTTTCCATTCATCATCAAAACGAGCAATTACTTTTTCGGGATTGGTGTTCCAATAAATTTCGTAGGTATTGGGGATAAATATAGCAATCAGATTTTCTTTTGTAAATCCATATTTCTGTGCTGTAGCCTCATCATTTAGTACCGCGATAAATTCTGCAGAATCTGCCTCAAAACTTTTACCAAGGAGTGCGGCCATATTCTCTTTCAGTCGCACATTGGAAAATCTGAATTTTACAGGTTCTTGGTAGCCACCAATCAAATTGCCAACTAAGCGTCTATTGTTCATACCAGGGTTTAACAGATAACGTCCGGGTTTTACACTTTGCTCATATTTTTTATATTGTGCGGCACGCTCAAAGGAAGCGATGTCATCCACAAGATTTGAATCCTTGATTGATTTCAATACATCTTCATATTTTTCGCCCTCGTGTATGTACAGGTATTTTTTCTCTCCCGATACATTAGAAGCATAAAATGCTTTATAAAATGTCCAAGCAAAATAACCTCCGACAACGATAACGATCAGGGCAATGATTTTTAACCAACTTGGTATTCCTTTTTTATTTTCCATGCTAAAATTTTTTATTCATTTGTTGTTCGCTATTAAGGGCATTCATACAGCCTTTAGCGGTCAATGGTTGATGAAATCGCCCAGATATGGATCGGTTTCATCTTTATATTTTATACAATTCCTGAATCTGCAACAAACGCTAATCCATCATAATGGAGATTATGCCATGCAGCTTCATTTTTAAGTCAATACACTTAAAAGCCAAGACTATTCCCTTTACTTTCTTTTTCTTTTTTCTGCCCTGCAGTTGGATTTGTTGTTGTCGATTTAGCTGCTGGCGTATTTGTTGTGGTACTTTTCGCTGGAGCAACGGGCTTAGACTGAACCGGAGCTTTTGCTGCTGGCGGAGTAACCTGTGTTTGGTTTGCCTGTGGTTTAGGAGTTGGCGTACCTCCAGCTGGAGCACCTGTAGTTGTTGTTGGTGCCGTCAATGAGAGCGTTATGTCTATTTTAGCCCCTAAGCTGGTTAAGCCTTTTTCTATTCCTGGTGATTGTACACTGATTACTGCGGTGGCTGTATCCGTTACATTGGGATCATAAGTCACTGTGCCTAGGCCTAGACCAGCTCCAGATAGGGCAAACTTCGCTTCGTTTAATGGAAGACCAATTAAGTTGGGTATTTCCACTTCATTAGCACCGAGTCCATTTCCCAAAACTAGATCTATACGTGAACCCTTAGGAATCATGCGCCCGTTACGGATTGATTGTCCTGCAAATTGAGCATCCAATACGATGTCCCTAGCGATATCTGCGACATAAGAAGTGTCTCCGATTCTAAGGTTATGGTTTTTCAAAATAGCCGTTGCTTCGATCAATGTTTTATCCTTTATATTCGGAAAGGCAACTTCAGGTGCAACTTGTGTGATAATGGTCAAATAAATAGTCCGCCCCGATTTTACATGAAATCCTTGTTCGGGATCCTGCTCGATGACCATTCCTGGTTTGGCGTCCATCTGGTAGACGGAGTCAATTTGATATTCCAGCCCCGCGTCTTCCAGCGCCTGGATGGCAGCACTGATATGAAGGCCTTTCACTTTAGGAACGGCTATAGATTCATCATGTTTGGTATATATTTTCAGTCCAACATAAACGAAAAGGAATAGACATACTATCGCGACAAGAGCGGCAATAAGATTTTTCCTAAAAGTGGGGGTCTGAAGATATTGTACGACTTTGGACATTTCTCTGTTTTGATAAAAATTAATTCTGCATAGAACCGCAATATTAAAGCCAAGTTTGCAGAATGATTAAATAAAATTATTCCTCACAAAATTATTCGTTTTTCCGTGTATAGCAAATTATATTTGCTATTCGAATCGCTAAAATTTATGAAAGCAAAAATAGCATTAATAACTGGAGGTTATACAGGAGAAGCTGAAGTTTCTTTTAAAAGTTCTGCCTTTGTCAATTCTCAACTTGATCACGACAAATACGATATATATTTGATTACAGTGACCAAAGAAGCATGGTACTATGAAGATTTGGACGGTAAGCGGCATCCGATTTCAAAAGCAGATTTTACACTTCCATTGAACGGAGATATCTTAAGCTTTGACTTAGCATTTATTATGGTGCATGGTGTGCCTGGAGAAGATGGAAGACTTCAGAGCTATTTTGATTTATTAGATATTCCATATACCTCATGTGATGCCTTGACTTCGGCATTGACTATGAATAAAGGGTATACAAAAGCGATCTTATCGGATATTCCCGAGTTGCATTTGGCAAAATCGGTCTTATTGTTTGAATCGCAACTCCTGGAAGCGGTCAAAATCGTCGAAAGCAATCTTTCGCTGCCGTATTTTGTGAAACCTAATGCCGGTGGAAGTAGTATCGGAATGACCAAAGTAAAGGAATCGGCACAACTTCAGGAAGCCATTGATAAAGCTTTTGATGCAGAGAATACCGGGAAACAGGTTATTGTTGAAGAATTTGTGACTGGACGCGAATTTTCCGAGGGAATTTTTAGGAATTCAAAAGGCGAACTCGTTGTTTTGCCGGCTACCGAAGTTCGTACTACACGTGAATTTTTTGATTATGAAGCCAAGTATGTACCTGGATTGACCGAAGAGATTACACCAGCAGACCTGACTACGGAAGAGCAGGAGCGCGCTGCACGTATTTTAAGGGAAATTTATGTGAGATTGAACTGTAAGGGTATGGTTCGGGTGGACTTCTTTTTAGAAAACGATACCGATAAATTTTATTTTATCGAAATTAATACCATTCCGGGGCAGACTCCACAAAGCTTTATTCCGCAGCAGGTACGGGCTTTTGGAATGAAGGAGGGGGATTTTTACGGGGAGTTGATCGAAACGGCTCTACAATCGAAATAGTTTTGTTCTATCTCAGTAAGACTTGAGGCGGGGACTATATGGCTGGAGCGCGGATAAGCATACATTCCGATGATGACATACTGCATTTCCCAGCCACAGCCCGCTGATCATTCGCATAAGCAGCCTTCTAGCCAAGGGGGATAAAAATACGCCACGATGACGATGCGCAAAAAAGGCTTTCAATTTTCTGAGAGCCTTTTTTGTGTTTTATTTTCTGAAATCAAATTTCGATAGATCAGGTTTAAACTTTTTAACTCTTTTCAGCTCCTCCTGATAAATTACCTGGCCGATATTTTTTAAAAAAGGATAGGTTACTGTTTCATATTCATAGCGTCCATCGTTGTAGATGCCATTTTTATTGGACTGTACAACAACGGCGAGCATAAATTCCACGCCATGTTCAAAGTCGACGACATAGGCATTATCAATATTATAGCCATAGGAATCTCCATACTTGTTGAAGATCCGGATGTTGGGATTTAAGATCGCATTTTTTTCACGGCCATAAAAAAGGAGCTTGCTATACGTTGGCCAGAATTCTGCTGGATCATATTTTGGAAAATCCGATTCAAAGGGATAGCGCGACATATAATCATAGAGGAGCGCGTAGTCATCTTTTTTCAGATTGAATCTTTCTTGAGGCTGAAATGCTTCGGGAAATAACAGCTTCTTCAATATCAGCTGTTGATCTTGCAAAGCGTATACATTTAATCCTTCAAAACTCCAGGGTTCATGAACAAGTTCATCTTTATCGTTCATGTAACCTTTCCCCTGAAGCGTATTGGATAGCTCGATGGTATAATCCTTGGGATCGAACTGTGCTTCTTGTTTATAAATAATATCCTTCCCCTTATAAAAGGTGACGGGGTTAGTATGTTTGGCCCATATGCCTTTGTCGCCAATAGCAAGACGGTTGACAATGCGGCTGTAATTAGTGCCGTATTTTTTTAGTTTCGCATTCAGTTCTGCACGGCCAATAAATTCGAAAAGCCTGTTTTGGGCATCGTTGTCGCTGGTTAATAAGATCTTTTTAACATATTGAGCAACAGATGGAAGGCCATTGGCGGCGGATTCGTCCACAAGAACCTTAGTCTGCTTTTCAAAAGCAGAATCGATGCGTAGTGGGGTATCTTTGCTGAGACCGGCAATATGCAGGTCATTGATTTTTTCCAAAGCCAGAATTGCTGTCGGCAACTTCACTGTACTTGCGGGATAAAAATACCAGTTCGGATTCAGTCGATAGCTATAGGACCTGAAATGTGGCTTATTGGATTTGTCACGATCAATCTGTGTATACAGAATTTGTATTTCATTTTTCGTCGGATGACTTAATATGTTTTGAAATAGATCGGGATGACTTTGGAGTAATTTTTCCAGGTAAACAGTATCTATCTTCTGAGCGTATAGATCTGACATGAATAGAGTAAGAATTAGGGTGAGGTATTTTTGCATGTGCTTTAGATCAAAGTGTCGCGCCTGTTTAGTCTTGTCGATTAAGCTCTTCTATAGCTTTTAATGGTGATAGGATCATGAAGCAAAAAGCTCCATGATCCTATTGCGTTTTGCTAGTCGTAAACATGGAATTATTTTCGCGTATAAACTTCAAAGGTATAAGCAAATGCATGTTTGTCATCGGCCTGATGCGAATCTGAGGAAACTAATTCCCATTCTTCTGACGGCAATTCAGGAAAGAAGGCGTCACCTTTGATGGTTGTGTGCACGCGTGTCAGAAGTACCTTATTTGCCAGTGGAAGGGCTTGTTGATAGATGTTTGCACCACCAATGATGAATACCTCACGTTCATCCCGGCAATACAAGAGTGCCTCTTGGATGCTGTTGGCAACATCAATATCTTCTCCCTGGAAATTCGCGTTACGTGTAATGACAATATTCCTTCTGTCTGGTAATGCTTTGCCTATGGCCTCAAAAGTCTTTCTGCCCATTAGGACAGAGTGCTCAACGGTATTTCTCTTAAAATATTTAAAGTCGTTGGGTAAATGCCAAGGCATCTGATTGTCGATTCCGATGGCATTGTTTTCCGACGCAGCTACGATTAATGTGATCGTTGGGTTGCTCATTTTTGATATAAGGTGATTATTCGTTCGCTAAAATATATTACAAAATCAGGTACCTTTCTTGTTAAACGGCCACCGGAGCTTTGATATGTGGATGGGATTCGTAGTTTAACAATTCAAAATCTTCAAACTTAAATTCAAAGATATCTTTTACTTCAGGGTTTATTTTCATCTGGGGTAGCGCTTTTGGCTCGCGGCTCAATTGGAGCTCCGTTTGCTCGAAGTGATTACTGTAGATATGTGCATCGCCAAGGGTGTGGATAAACTCTGCGGCTTCCATGTCGCAAACCTGTGCGACCATCATCGTCAATAAAGCATAAGAGGCAATGTTGAAAGGAACGCCCAAGAATATATCGGCACTACGTTGATAGAGTTGACAGGACAATTGCGGCTTTAAGATACCTTTTTCAGGTTGTGCCGGAGCGACATAAAACTGAAAAAAGGCATGACAAGGAGGTAATGCCATATGCTCTATTTCGGCAACATTCCATGCCGATACAATAATACGGCGTGAATCAGGTGAATTTTTTAGCTGGTTGATAACCTGTGTGATCTGATCGATATGACGGCCATCGGGTGTTGGCCAGGAGCGCCATTGTGATCCGTATACAGGGCCTAAATTTCCTTGTTCGTCAGCCCACTCGTCCCAAATGCTTACGCCATTTTCTTTGAGATACTGAATATTAGTTTCACCTTTAAGAAACCAGATCAATTCATGGATAATGGATCGCAGGTGTAATTTCTTCGTCGTTACCAAAGGGAAACCTTCCTGAAGGTTGAAACGCATCTGATATCCAAAGACACTTTTGGTACCTGTGCCCGTACGATCTGTCTTTACAACACCATTCGTATATACATGTCTGAGTAAATCTAAATATTGTTTCATCTGTAAAAAGTAATTATTAAATACCAAATATCAATGCTATAATCGAACTGGACAGAACGAATAGCACTATTTTATGTGTCTGATTCTCAATCGGGGAATATTTGAATACATCATGTCCGGCTCTAATTTAGTTTGTCCGTAATAAGCCGCCGGTGCATTCAACCTTTCAAGATAGTCAAAACTAAGGAAAATCCTTATAACGAGAAAGTCAAAACTTAAAATGATAAGAGGGGTTACTGAAAAAAAATGTAATTTTGCAAAATATTATGGAGAATAAAAAAGTAGCTTTTTATACACTTGGATGTAAACTGAATTATTCGGAGACATCATCCATTGGTCGTTTATTTAAAGATGCGGGCTATGATACCACAGCGTTCAATAGCCGTGCAGACGTTTATGTAATCAATACATGTTCGGTAACGGATAATGCTGACAAGAAGTGTAGAAAAGTAGTGAAGGAAGCTTTAAAGCACTCTCCCAACGCCTATATTACGATTGTTGGCTGTTATGCGCAGCTAAAACCAAAAGAGATTGCAGAGATTCCCGGAGTGGACATGGTCTTAGGTGCAGCTGAAAAGTTTAATATTATTGAGCATATCAATGATTTGACGAAACAGGAAAAAACGATCGTTTATAATGGTCCAATCGATGAGACCAATCAATTTGTCTCGGCTTATTCGATTGGCGATCGTACGCGTACGTTCCTAAAAGTACAGGACGGCTGCGATTATTCATGTACATTTTGTACGATTCCTTTGGCACGTGGCGGAAGTCGCTCGGGCAAGATCGAAGATATTGTGCGTCAAGCAGAAGAAATTGCAGCTTCAGGCGTCAAAGAAATCGTTTTAACAGGTGTAAACATTGGCGATTTTGGCATTCGGGATGGTAAGCGCGAAGACCGGTTCTTGGATTTGGTACAAGCACTGGATGAAGTCGAAGGGATTGATAGAATCCGTATTTCCTCGATAGAACCCAATCTTCTTTCCAATGATATTATTGAGTTTGTGGCCCAATCAAAACGTTTTGTTCCACATTTCCATATGCCATTGCAGTCTGGAAGCAATAAAATTCTGGGTTTAATGCGCAGAAGGTACAAAAGAGAGCTTTACACAGAGCGCGTCGCTTTTATCAAGTCATTGATGCCTAATTGCTGTATCGGTGTTGACGTTATTGTCGGATTTCCGGGAGAAACACGTGAAGACTTTATCGATACATACAATTTCTTGAATGATTTGGATATTTCTTACCTGCATGTCTTTACCTATTCAGAAAGGGAGAATACGATTGCTGCTCAAATGGACGGTGCTGTACCGGGAGCTCAACGCAGCGACCGTAGCAAAATGTTGCACATCCTTTCGGAGAAGAAGCGCCGTGCGTTTTATGAGTCACAGCTTGGTGAGACTGGTGATGTTTTGTTTGAAGCAGACGAAAAAGATGGTTATATGCATGGTTTTTCTAAAAACTATGTCAAAGTACGGACCTTATACGATCCATTATTGGTGAATGAGGTTGTGCCGGTTAAATTTATGGAAGTAACAGATTCCTGTGAAGTGGAAGTAGAAGAAATTCCGGAGACACTGACACATTAACCTTTTTAAGATTTATAACATACAAAGGTTTAACATATAAAAAAGGCAATCTTATTAGGAAGATTGCCTTTTTTCGTTAACGGGAATTCCATAATTTCCCTATTGATTGCAGCACACAGTTGTGTTCCTGATCAAATTGACTGCAGTACTCTGACCAGAAGTGGATCGGTCGCCTAATGCGTACTGCTCTTTGCTGCATTTAACCAGATGACGGTACCCAAGATCAAAAGTACCCCGAGCCATTGTATCGTGGATACACTTTCATGAAGTATAAAAAACGACATACAGGTGGCTACGGGTAGCTCCGCCGAACTTAATATTCCGCCTAAGGAGAAGCCCGTTTTCGGTAGGCCATAGGCAAATAATAAAGGCGGGATGACCGTGCCAAATAGCGAGAGGATCAAGCCGAAATAGAGGAAGTTACCATCAAATTGACCATTCCATAAATAAGCAGGTGGAAACAAGGTGAAGACCAGTATACAGGCCCCCGTTACCATAATAGCGCTTTTTTGAATGGGGTGATAGTCATTGCCGACACGACCGTTGACGATCATGAAGACCGAATAGGCGGTCGCTGCTAAAAGACCAAATAAGACACCTGTTAGGTTGAGGTGTTGCAAGCCTTTTTCAAGAAGTCCAGTCGCTAATAATGTTGCAATGAGTACAATGCCGATACCAATCAGGTTGTTTTTTGAAGGTTTTGCCTTGAAAAAGATAAATTCGATTACCACACCGATCCAGATATACTGCATGAGCAGTACGATGGCCAACGAAGCCGGGACGAGCTGTACACATTTGTAATAGAGAATGCTCACCAAACCGGTCGAAGTACCACTGATTAATATCTTGATCCATGAAGATTTCTTGCTTGAAGAGTGAAATGACTTTGCCGAAAAGAGTTTGATGATGATATAGATAAGCCAAAGGATAAGCATGCCAAACAATACCTGAATTCCCGTTACCTCTCCTAAATTCAACCCTTTACCATAGGCTTTTTTAACAAACGTTGATAGTATCCCAAAACTACTCGCACCTAAAAAGACAGCTAATGCACCTTTTAATTTTTCCATTCTCAAATAAATTAGGCGTCAAAGTTACGATTTCTGAACAATTCTTTTTCTTATCTGACGTTCTTATCAAGAAAAGCAATCTCCGGGGGCAAGCAAATTTATTGGATATCAACAGCAATTTAATTAAGTTTGTTATGCAAGTAAGTTTGTTAAGCAAGAACGTAAATCGAACAGCATGGGTGTCAGATCTTATTTTATCTTCTTTTTAGGTGCAGTTCTATTTTTGAGCAGTTGTTCAACGAAGAAAAAGGTACTTAGCTCCAAAACACATTCTTCCAATGGTTCGGTTTTGACAGATGCGAGCTCAGCGCGTGGAAAAACTTTTTCGGGATCCAAACTTGACAATTATGCAGACTTGCTCAATGTGAGTGCCAAAAAACTAAATCCGCATCTTTATTCCTTTATTGACGATTGGATGGGGATACCGCATCGTATGGGTGGACAGACCAAATCGGGGGTAGATTGCTCGGGATTTGTTAATCTGCTCTATATTGAAGTATACAAAGGGAATTTGCCGCGGACTTCGCGTGACATGGAAGGAATAGTAAAGAGAAAAAAGGTCGATAAACTTGAAGAAGGAGATCTCGTGTTTTTTTCTTTCGGACGAAATGGAATAGATCATGTTGGTGTATACCTGCATAATAATAAGTTCGTTCATGTTTCGACACGGAAAGGTGTTATTATCTCTGATCTTTCCGACAGTTGGTATGCGAAGACCTTTGTTGACGCGGGCTCTCCCAATATCTAAACGCGTGAATTTCATGTAGGTTTTATGTCATATCTTGATATAAACTTTTATACCCTGTATAAATCCTTATTTTTGTCAAAATTTTATAGAAATGACAATCAAGAGTAAGAAGATTTTTTTGGGCCTTTGTATTATTGTGCCGTTTTTGATGTATTGTGTTTATTACTACAGTAATATGATCAAAAATGCCCCTTTTCGTTTTGCCGATTTTGAATCCATTGAATTCAAATATGGCGAGCCGAACCACATGGTCAACGAATACAATTCAAAAACACGTATCTATAAATATTTAGACAAAAAAGATTCTCTAATTACCGATACTGTAAAATTTACAAAAGACGATTTATTATACCTGCATCGCAAAGCAATGGAGCTCGGCTTTTGGAACTTGGATACTGATATGACCGGTCCTGAATGGCAGCAGGATTCAACAAATTCTAAAGTCCCACGTTTTTATTTAGAGTTCAACTATAAAGATAAGTCCAAGCATATCACTTTGGATGCAGATTTTGCAGGCAACCCTCGGATGCACGATGCAGCAAAATCAATGATCGATGAAGTCAACCGCATGTTGGCAACTGCGCAAGCCAGATAGTTAAGAAATAGGCCCTAAGGGTAAAGAGAGAAATCAAGTCATTGGTTTCTCTTTTTTTGTGCCGAATATCCGTCTGAAAACAAAGGATGGAAGAAGGATTTAACCGGCCAACAACATATATGTTAATGGGGATTTTATAGGGACTTAATAGGGACCTGATAGGGACCTCATTCGGATGAATACGTATAAAACACGGATAAAGTCCCTATAACGATACTGTCAAATATGGATTAATTAATACAGGAGTATTAAATGGCTTCCTTTGTTTTTTTGATAAATTCTTTATATTCTCTTTATACTCTGTTAACCTGAATCGAATACTTTAGCGCCAAAACAAAATTTCATATGAAAGCATTTTTGGCACTAGCAATTTCCTGGGCATGCGTAAACGCTGTGCAGGCGCAAGATTTTGCAAAAGGAAAAGTTTATCTGGACGCAAACAAGAACGGAAAATTAGATAAAAATGAACAAGGCATTGCGTCTGTTTCTGTTAGTAACGGGCGTGAAGTGACAACGACTGATAAAGATGGTAATTACCAATTGCCCGTTGGAAATGACAACATCATTTTTGTGGTTAAACCAACAGGCTATGCTTTGCCCTTGGATGAAAATAACCACCCAAAATTCTATTATATCCATAAGGTAAACGGTAGTCCAGTTTCAAAATACCCTGCTGTTGCTGCTACAGGAAAAATCCCTGCTGCTGTAAATTTTGCAATGTATCAACAAGATGAGGATCCTAAGTTTTCAGCTTTTGTTTTTGGTGATCCACAGGCTTACACGGAGGAAGAACTGGCCTATTTCAAAAATGGTGTGATCAATGAAATTTCCGATAAGACAATTGCGAAATTCGGAATAAGCTTAGGCGACTTGGTGGGAGACGATCTTTCACTTCAGCCAAAATATAAATCGGTGATTTCCACGATGGGCTTGCCATGGTATAATGTCATGGGAAACCACGATATGAACTATGATGCTAAAGTGGATAGCCTCTCCGATGAATCGTTCGAGCGGACGTTTGGCCCCAATAATTATGCGTTCAACTATGGAAATACGCATTTTATCATTCTTGATAATATCATTTATCCGAATCCACGGACAGGTAAAGGTTATTTAGGCGGATTCCGTAAAGATCAGCTTGATTTTGTGGAAAATGACTTAAAAAACGTTGCTAAAGATAAATTGATTGTGTTGGCATTTCATATTCCTTTATACCATCAAAACTCGGATGTCTTTCGTAACGAAGATAGACAACGTCTGTTCGATATTTTGGCTCCATTTAAGCATACCTTGTCTTTATCCGCGCATACACACTTTCAGCGGCAATATTTTTATGGGCAAAACGAAGGATGGAAACAAGAAAAGCCACATCACGAGTATAATGTGGGTACGACCTCTGGCGACTGGTATTCAGGCGAGTTGAATGAAAAGGGAATTCCTGTTTCTACAATGCGGGACGGTACACCAAAAGGGTATGCCATCTTAAAAATCGAGGGCAACCAATACAGTTTTGATTATAAGGTTGTCGGTAAGCCAGCAACGTATCAGATCGATTTATATGGCGCATCGGTCGTTCCAGAAAAATACACAAAGAGATATCCGATATACGCTAATTTTTTCATTGGAAAGGAAGGTGACAAGGTAACGTATAGAATCAATCAGGGCGAATGGAAGGAAATGGATTTTGTCAATGAAAACGATCCGGCATTCCTAAATTCTCTTGCTAAATACGATACAGCAACTGAATTAAAGAATACGCGTAGACCTTCGAACCCCGAAAAATCCAGTCATCTGTGGACAGCTAATTTGCCCAAACTTAAAGCTGGTAAATATCAGATTGAGGTTCAGGCGATTGATCTTTTCAATAGAGTACACCTGGCAACAAAGACTATTGAGGTGAGATAAATAACCATTTGTAGAGTTGTTTTAAGTTTAAAGATAGCTTAAGATGCACTTAACATAACGATCCTATATTTGTGTAGAGTAATTTTTGATTCATAAAGAGTTAGGGTTAATGTGTAGATCTGTTGTGAAACACGTCTGAAAATTTAGTTTGTTTTTAAAGTGAAGGTAATCTCCCCAGATTACCTTTCACTGTTTTATACCTTTTAGGCTATCTTACGATACCAGCATTTAACTGCTTCTCGGCTGGCCTGTTCTTACAGTTCATTTGATTTATGCAGACAAGGTTTTGCCTGGTAATTCGTTTGGTATGAACCTTAGCAATATATGAACACATAGTTCGGCTGAACACTTGGTTCGACAGCGATATTTTCTTCTGAAAGTGTCTGACGTTATTGGCCAGAAAGAACATTCCGTTCGCTTTTATTGTTGTTGGTCTGCGAAGTCATGAAGGCTTTTATGCCGGATAGCACGCCGAAAATCATCCGATGCCGGATTTTCAAAGATCTCCAGGTCGAAGTATTTTGTGGCGGCAAATAGGTGGTCGAATACATCCGAAACAATTCCTTCGTAATATTCCCAGCGGATATCGTTTACAAAGAAATAAAGTTCGACTGGAACACCGTGTTCGGTTGAAGCAAGCTGACGCACCATCAGGGGCATGGTCTTGTGGATATTGGGGTTTTGACGTAAATAGGTGAGTGTGTAAGCTCTGAACATCCCTAGATTTGTCATTTTGCGACCATTTATGGGGCTTGACTGATCTATTTGCTGTTGGGTGTTGAATTGGTCAATTGTCCTGGCGCGCTCTTCGATATACGGCCGCAGGATCTGTATATTTTTGAGTTTTTCAATTTCTTCATTTTCTAAAAATCGAATCGTGGAAATTTTGATATTTATGGCCCGCTTTAAGCGCCTACCGCCCGACTGCTGCATGCCCCTGTAATTTTTGAACGAATCCGACAATAGCGTATGTGTTGGTATCGTCGTAATGGTCTTATCAAAGTTCTGTACTTTTACATTATTGAGGTTAATCTCTTTGACCGTTCCATCGGCGCCATATTTGGGCATCTCTATCCAATCTCCGACACGGATGGAGTCATTGGCCGAAACTTGTATACTGGCAACAAATCCTAGTATAGTGTCTTTGAATACCAACATCAGAATTGCGGATGCGGCACCCAAGGATAATAAGAAAGACCAGGGAGATTTTCCAGTCAATATCGAAAAGCAGATCGTCCCACCGATAAATAATAGGATAATCTGGCACACCTGTAAATAACTTTCCAGGGGCTTGTCGGCAAAAGATTTCTTCATGCGCAGCATGTCCCGTAAACTTTTCAGAAGCGAATGGATAATCAGTAAACTGACGACGGTCGTTGCTATGTCAAGTATTTTATTGCTGTTTTCTTTCCAGGTTGGAAAACCCATGAAGATAATGGGCATGATATATTGTGCCACTAATATCGGAACAAAATGAGCAATAAGTTTCAGCGTTTTATTGCGGATCAGTAGATCATCAAAGCGATTTGTACTTCGCCTGATGGCTTTGATTGTTAACAGGAGTAACGTTCTTTTGGTGAAATAGTCAATGACGATCAAAAACAGGATAACCAGTAAGAGTAAAAGGATCGAGTTCACAAAGTGGCTCCCCTGATTATCAAGACCAAGTTGTTTAATCCATTGAAATGTCCAGTTATAGATGTAGGATTGGGAATCTTTGAATAATTCCGTTGCTGTGCTTTGCATGTTACAAATATACAAAAAGCCGCAATTAGCGGCTTTCGGTTATTTTGAGTTTAGCGGTTCACGCTCGTGTTTATGTCTAAAGAATACAGCAAAGAAGATTGCTATAACCAAGGTGTAGATGGCAAATGCAAGCCAGATGTCATGCCAGTCTTTTAGCATGAGATTACCACTTAACATGCCGTCAGGTAATATGGAAATACTCTTTTCCTGCAAAAAATGTAGAAAATGGGTATTATCAATTGTTGTATCCAGGTATTGTGCGAGATCTTTGCTGTTTTGAAAACTTTTGGTAAAGTAGTGGTCAATGATCCAACCCGATGCAAAACTGCCTACAACGGCACCGAAACCGTTTGTCATCATCATAAATAAGCCTTGTGCCGAGCTGCGTATGCGTGATGTTGTGGAGGTTTCAACAAATAAAGAACCTGAGATATTAAAGAAGTCAAATGCCATACCATAGACGATACAGGATAATACAATCATCCAAAGTCCACCTGCAGGGTCACCAAATGAGAATAATCCAAAACGTAATACCCAGGCAAACATCGAAATCAGCATGACCTTTTTTATACCGAATCTTTTGAGGAAAAATGGAATAGCAAGAATAAAAAGTGTCTCGGATATCTGTGAAATCGACATAATGATGGTCGAATATTTCACAACGAAAGATTCTGCAAATTTAGGGTAGAATTTAAATTCATCCAAAAACACATCACCGTAGGCATTGGTCAATTGGAGTGCCGCACCTAAGAACATGGAAAAAATAAAGAATAAAGCCATTTTATAATTTCCAAAAAGTTTAAATGCTTCCAAGCCTAATAGTTGTGTCCAGGAAGCATCTTCCTGTTGTAACTTCTTCGGTGGACATTTAGGCAATGTAAAAGCATAGAGGCTTAAAGCCAAAGCTGCGGTTCCGGCGATATAAAATTGATAAGCTGTGGCCTTGTTGCCTGTTAAATTGGTGATCCACATGGCGACGATAAAACCTATGGTTCCGAAAACCCGGATGGGGGGGAATGCCTTGACCAAATCGTAGTTATTTTCATTTAATGCCGTATATGCAATGGAGTTGGATAGGGCCAAAGTCGGCATATAAAAACACATTGCCGCAAGCATCGCATAAAAAAAGGTGTTTGGATCATTTACCTGAGGTAAATAGAATAAAACACCCGCATAACATAAGTGAAGAATAAAATATAATCTCTCGGCATTTATCCAACGATCGGCGATTATTCCCATCAGGGTAGGCATAAATAAAGAAGCGATCCCCATTGTTGCAAAAATAGCTCCAAATTGTGTACCATCCCATTGTTTTGTGCCAAACCAATAGTTTGCTATTGTAATCAACCATGCTCCCCAGACAAAAAACTGAAAGAAGCTCATAATGGTCAATCTTAATTTAATAGACATAAATCGATGTTATTTAAAATTTTTGTTTCGCTTTAATGAAAGGAGTTATTTTCTTTTGGAAATCTCATCCCTAATCAATGCAGCCTGCTCGTAGTTTTCTTCGGTCAATGCCTGATTAAGTGCTTGCTCCAGTTGCTCATCTGTCAACGTGGAGAAAGGATTTTGTGGGGATTTTGAAGGTGTTTTTTCTTCGATCTCAACAACACTTGGATCCTGAACTTTGTTGGACTTGTCTAGGTTTTCCAAAAATGCGAACTCATGTCCCTCAATGATAATTCCAGCAGAGGACATAATAAATTCGTAGGCATAGATCGGAGCTTCAAACCGTACAGCCAGTGCAACGGCATCGGATGTGCGGGCATCAATCTCGACAATCTTGTTGCCGTCGGAACAGATAATTTTAGCATAAAATATCCCTTCAATCAAATTATAGATCAGTACTTCAATGAGTTTAATACCAAAAGAATCTGCAAAAGATTGAAATAGGTCGTGTGTCAGCGGACGACTAGGAATCATTTTCTCTATCCGAATAGCAATAGCTTGAGCCTCGTGGCTGCCGATAATGATGGGCAATCTTCTGTTGCCCTCCACTTCTCCCAATACAAGAGCATAAGCCCCAGATTGCGTTTGACTATAGGATAAACCAACGATATCTAATCTGATTTTCTTCATTTTAATTCCAAAGCGGTCTACAAACTTAGATAAATTTGCTTTTATATGCAATTATAACAACTAAAAACTCCCCATTCATTTTGGATAAATGGGGAGAATATATCGGAAGAAAGCTTTAAATACCTTTGTAAGCCTTCAATGCCTGCGTTAATTTCGGAACGACGTCGAAAGCATCGCCTACAATTCCATAATCGGCCACTTTGAAAAAGGGCGCTTCTGGATCTTTATTGATGACAACGATTGTTTTAGAAGAGCTTACTCCGGCCAAATGCTGTATTGCTCCGGAGATACCGATAGCAATGTAGAGATTGGGGCTAACAACAATACCTGTTTGGCCTACGTGCTCCGAATGCGGGCGCCAGCCTGCATCAGATACGGGTTTTGAACATGCTGTAGCTGCACCAAGGACGTCTGCAAGTTCTTCCACCATACCCCAGTTTTCGGGGCCTTTTAAACCACGGCCTGCGGAGACGACGATTTCAGCTTCGGGCAGGGAAACTTTGTCTGTTGCTCGAACAATCTCTTTGACCATCGTTGTAAAATCTGTTTGGTCAATATTGGGAGCAAAAGTTTCGACAGTTGCGCTACCACCGGTCTCTTTTGTTTCATATGCATTCGGGCTTAGTGCGATGACCTTTATATCCGAGGATAGTTCGAGCGTAGCGAACGCTTTATTGGAGAACGCTGTTTTTTTGACAGTCAGTTTGTCGCCATTGATTTTCGGCAATTCGAGTGCGCCATCGGCCAGACCAGCCTCTAATTTGGCTGCAATACGTGGAGCGAGTCCCTTACCTGAGAATGAGTTGGACAGCACAAGTATTTTTGAACCGGTACTTTTTACGGCCTCAGCAATGATGCTTGCATACGCTTGGTTTACAAAAGAAGCTAGTCGCTCATTGTCGACATTTAATACTTTGGAAGCACCGTACTTGCCCAAGCCAGCAAGTTCGTCTCCAGCGACATTTCCAATTGAAATCGCAACAAGATCAGTCTGTATGTTATCGGCGATGGATTTTGCATAAGAAACAACTTCAAAAGCAGATTTTTTGAATTTTCCATCGGTATTTTCTACATATACGAGTATAGACATGGTGTTTTAGCGTTTAAAGATTAAATAACTTTAGCTTCGTCGTGAAGAAGAGAAACTAATTTTTCTACCTCGGCAGCGTCAACAAGTTTGACCGAACCGCGCGGAGCAGGTGTCTCATAGCTGACAATGTGTTCAAGAACGTCTATAGTGGAAGGTTCCAGCACATCCAATGGTTTGGTCCGCGCACTCATAATACCACGCATATTAGGTATTTTTGGCTCGGCAACACCTTCTGCTGTACCAATGACGATTGGCAGCTTTGCTGTCAATACTTCTTTTCCGCCTTCAATCTCGCGCTCAACTGTGACTGCGTCGCCCGCAATATCAACTTTTTTGGCAATGGAAACAGAAGGGATATGCAGCAGTTCTCCTACGATTGCCCCCACTTGAGCACCGTTATAGTCGATGGATTCGCGGCCAGTTAAAATTAAGTCAAATGCATTGTCTTTGGCATACTTTGCTATCTGATTAGCAACAAACCAAGCATCGCGTGGAGCGGCGTTAATCCGTACAGCATTGTCTGCGCCAATTGCCAATGCTTTTCGAATGGTTGCATCTGTAGATGCATCGCCCACATTGATGACAGTTACGGTTCCTTTTCCACCTTCAGCCAACTCAACTGCTTTGGATAAAGCAATTTCATCATAAGGGTTTATAATGAATTGTACACCAGCTGTATTAAATGCAGTGTTGTCATTTGTAAAAGTGATTTTGGATGTAGTGTCAGGGACATTACTTATACAAACTAATATTTTCATATACGATTGGTTTTACTCAAACTTACCATATTTTCTTTCAATTAAAAAGCGCTAAGGCGTTTTAAATTCTGTTAAAGAGTCGTCTTGTTATTTTGATGAATTTTTAATTTCACCAGTTGTTTTCGTGTATTTTTTTTGATATGATGTAATATTTAGGTGTTTTGTTGTCTTTTTTGTAATTTTTTATTTTAAATAGCCGGTTCTTGATAATGGATTTATTGCGTCAGTAAATTGTCATTTTATATGCTAGCATAGTAATTTTAGAAAGCATAGCAGCTCATTCGGGGTTCCTGTTTATAAAAAGCTTTCGTGTGATATGGAGAGATGCGGAATTGTTAGAGGGGGATACACAATTAAATTGCATATAAAATGCAATTTGTCTAAGTTTGAAATAAAAAAGATATGTCGACACGATTGGATCAACTGAATGAATTTTTGAAAGAGAGCCCCGAAGATCCTTTTTTAAAATATGCAATTGCAGCTGAATATCTCAAGCAGGAAGATGAACAAGAGGCCATGCTAAGATTTGAGAATTTAGTACATACAAATCCGGATTATGTAGGAACTTACTATCATTTGGGCAAATTGTACGAAAAATTAAATAAACAGGCGTCCGCGATTGATACCTATAGATCCGGAATTGAGATCGCTCGGAAGACACGTAATTTCCATGCTTTGGGCGAGTTACAAGGTGCATTATCATTCTTGACAGACGACGATGAAGATGATTTTTAATCTTTTCTAAATTTTTGGTATTTAATTTGTTATGAATTTATTGGTGTAACTGTTAGATGCTGATTTTTTTGAATTTGGAATGAGATGAAAAGGTTTATTTGGATTGTGGGTTTGTTGTTGACAATTGGAATGGTGGGATGTGATAATCCCAAACAAAGTGTTGCGGTCTATAAAGATAATTTACAGGACCTAAAAGGTAGGGATAAGGCGGAAGTAGTGATTGGTGAATATAGAGGTGTCATGCCTTGTGCGGATTGTGATGGTATAGAAACGCTTATTTTATTGCATGCAGACAACACCTACCAATATTCATCTAAATACCTTAATAAAAGTGATGATGTGTTTATGCGTGAAGGAAAATGGAAATTGGATGGCAACATCATTACATTGGACGGCGTCGACTATAAGTTCAAATTAGGAAATCGGATACTCAGCCAGCTGGATCTTTCCGGAAATGATATTACGGGTGATATTTCCAAATATTATGTCTTGACAAAAAATTGATATATAGCCTAAGGGCTATATTAACACATAAAAAAGCCGAAAGTATACTTTCGGCTTTTTTATGTTTTTGGATGTATAGCTGTTTTCGGCTATCGAATAAGTTCTTATTGCTACAAGCTTGAGATTTTTTTCTTCACTTGCGGGTCATCCTTGAAGCTATATCTGGAAATGTTATTTGTTCTTTGTACAAAGTTCTTTCAAGGTTGCTACCACAAAATCGACTTCTTCCTTTGTATTATGCTTGCAGAATGAAAAACGAACCGAAGGACGCTCCGAGCTTGATTTGATTGCACCCAATACATGCGATCCGATGTCTGTTCCTGAGCTGCAGGCACTGCCACCAGAACAAGAGATCCCTGCAATATCCAGGTTGAATAAAAGCATGTCAGCAAGGTCACTACATGGGAAAGAAACATTTAGTACGGTATACAGTGATTTTTCTGGTTCAATAACACCATTAAAATCAATTTCGGGGATTGCTTTTTGCAACTCGTCGATCATATAAGATTTGAGTCCTTGAATATAAGCGCGGTGTTCTTCCATGTGCTCATAGGCAAGTTCCAAAGCTTTGGCAAGACCCGCTATTCCATAGACATTTTCTGTTCCGCCACGCATGTTACGTTCTTGTGCTCCACCGTAGATCAATGGTTTAATTTTGTTGTTGGCATTAATATAAAGAAAACCAACTCCTTTCGGGCCATGGAATTTATGGGCAGCTCCGGTTATAAAATCTATTTTCAGACTGCCAAGATCATGTGGGTAATGACCCATGGTCTGTACAGTATCCGAATGGAATATCGCATTATACTTTTGGCATAACTCGGCGATGCGTTGAATATCGTTGAGATTTCCGATCTCATTATTGGCATGCATAATGGAAACAAAAGTACGCGGATTGGTAGTTAAAAGTTCTTCCAGCTGGTTGAGATTTAAATTACCTTTCTGGTCAACTTCCAATAAATCAAGGTGTACCTTACCAGCTTTCTCCAACTCCTCTAACGTATGCAATACCGCATGGTGCTCAATAGGTGAGGTGATGGCATGGGTTATTCCAAAGTCGGCGATTGACCGAACGATGGCCATATTGTCCGCCTCGGTTCCGCCCGATGTGAAGAAGATCTCTGCTGGAGATACATGAAGTAGATTGGCGATCGTTTTACGTGCTTTTTCTACAATTGTTTTTACTTGTCGTCCGTGACTATGGATAGAAGATGGATTTCCAAAGTTATTGTTCATCACATCGACCATTACTTTTATTACTTCAGGATCTAAGGCTGTAGTCGCTGCATTATCAAAATATACTTGCATGCTGCAAAATTACAAATCTCTCAAGTAAATTAGAGGTATTAAATGACTTATTTTTATCATTTTATTTTTCTAATTGTAGCTGACAGTGCTGGCGTAGCGGGTCTCATCAGAATTAGGCTCTTTTGCCTGGAAAGGAATAAGATGAGTATTTTTCCGCTCTGATGAAAAAAATAGCGCCAATCTATTACTTCAGTTTGGCGCTACTTTTCTATTTAGACAAGTTCTCTTTTGGTCTGACCACGATGAGTATCACAATTCCTCCTAGTGCGAGCACCAAACCCAAATAGGCAGCGATATCACCTGCTTGCGTGTAGAACGTAATTTCTTCATTTAAATTAATTTCCTGATTTAAGGCCGCAGGCTGCCACCATTTAGTCTGCTGTACAATATCGCCACGTTGATTGATAAAGCCTGAAATCCCTGTATTTGCCGATCGGGCAACCCAGCGCCTGTTTTCAATCGCACGCAGTTTGGCATACTGTAAATGCTGGTCTTTACCCGAAGTATTGCCCCACCAGCCATCATTAGTGATAATGGCAATAAACTGAGCGCCTTTTTTGACGTATTTGGAAACATAATTGCCCCAGATGGATTCATAACAGATAACGGGTGCGGCACCAATACCGCTCTGGGCATAGAATACGGAAGGTTCAGTCTGTTTTCCGTAGCCACCCGTCGTACCACCGAATGCTTTAAATAAAGGTTTCAGGAAGTTCATCGCTGCCCCAAAAGGCATTTGCTCTACGCCCGGAACGAGTTTGGACTTATGGTAAAACTGAAGTTTGGAGGAATAATCGATCAATGTTGCGGCATTGAAATTATCTTGATATACATTAGGAGCTATTTCACGCGCAGTAGGTGTTTTTGCATAGTTGTACAGCTGATAACTTTCAATACCGGAAAGTACATTGCCATTTTTATATTGATCTAAAAATTTTAAAATGCGCTGGTAAGAATACGTTTCCCTAAAGTTTTCCTCATCAAAATCGCCGTTCTGTGAAAGCGCAGTTTCAGGCCAGATAAAAAACTCTGTATTGGGTTTGGCGACCGAATTTGATAAAGAGAATAAGGTATTTAATTGTTCTTCAGGACTTAAATTGAATTTAATATAAGGGTCAATATTAGGCTGTACGACGACAATCTGTGCCGGATTCTGATGTTCTTCATACTTGAAGTAACGTATCAGCGAGTAGGTACTGGGAACTAATAAGACTGCAGCTAAAGAAGCTATCGGAAAGATCTTACGTTTGATCGGATAAAGTCCTTTTCGATTGAGGTAAAGTGTAAATACCAAGATGTTGACGAGCCAGATCCATATTGTTCCGCCATAGACCCCTGTGATGTCATACCATTGGATCAATTGATGAAAACTGGCGAAACCATTGCCCAAAGTCATCCAAGGGAAGGCTAAATCCCAGGATTCGTGTAGAAATTCATAGCTTATCCAGAATCCCATTAATCCGAAAAGGGATAACAGAATGTTCGTTTTACGTCGTAATTGCCCATAAAGCCTGAAAGCTAACGCCATTAAAGCGGCGCCAAGGCAAAAAGGGATCAGACTGATGATAACAGCTGCAAAAGGCGGCATAACTGCCGAAATGGAGTTGTATACCCAATAAATAGAGGCCGTATTCCAGACAACTGCGGTGAGTCCTGTAGTAAGAAATATTTTTCGGCCTTTCTTTTTGAATGTTTCACTCCGGATAATATTTTCCACTGCAATGAGTAGTGGAACAAACCCAATAAATAACAATGGACTGGAATAGGGGATTGGAGGCCAGCCGAACCACAATAAAAAGGCACTTAAAAGTGCCAGTAGATAGTTATTTTTCACTATATATTTTCTCCCATTTATGATTATAAACTGGATAAAACTTCTCTCTTTTTACTCTCGTATTCCTCTTGGGTAATCAATTGTTTGTCGAAGAGTGTTTTTAATTTTTTGAGCTTTAAGGTAATTTCATCATCTTCCTCTTCTTTGGCGGGAGCAGGTGGGACAATAGGGGCTGCCGAAACGGGAGGAACAGTAGGGGTTGATCCGGTCGGTTGCTGTGCCTGAATTGGCGCCGGTGGAGTTGGCTGGCCCGATATATAGGACTGTGGTGCCGATGGAGCAGGCGCTGTAACTGCTGGCTGAACCGCTGTATTACTTTCTTGTCGCTCGATGATCACTTCCTTTGCAACTGTTGGAGCAATGACTATTTTTTCTTTTTCGGCGACCAGTTCGGCTTTTTTATAATTTTCAAGTGCAGCTTTGATATATTGATAAAGCTTTCTCGCCTGAACTTTCGGGATATAATCTATGCTCAGATTTTCTCCTGTAAAAGGGATAACAGTCACTTTTGAACCAAATATTTCTTCCTTAAAAGCAATATCCTTGATGTCTTGCCAGCCGAAGATTTCAAAATCAGTGGCCAAGCCCAGTTTGGTAAATTCGCACATAAAAATGCGTTTATTACTAATCGTGATACTATCCGGTAAAATGGTTACAGCAGGTTTCTTTTGAACTGCGATATAATCTATTTTTTCTCCTGGAGTAAGCATATCCTGGACTTTAGTCACCAATTTTTCAATGATTTTTATGTCCTGCCCGTCCTGTGCAAATTGTTCCATATTCATGTCAAATACTTTTTAATACCTAAAGATTGTCAAAATTTATTCCAATCCCGCTACACAAAATACAAATTCTCCTTTAATCGGATTGTTTTCAAAGTGTAATTTTAAATCAGTTAATGTTCCGCGAACATTTTCTTCATAGAGTTTGCTCAACTCACGTGATATCGACCCCTGTCTTTCTGGTCCAAAAACGGTGATAAATTCTTCTATGGTTTTGAGAATACGATGTGGTGATTCGTAGAAGATCATTGTTCTTTTTTCTTCTGCCAAAGCTTTTAAGCGCGTTTGCCTTCCTTTTTTTACGGGTAGAAAGCCTTCAAAGCAAAAACGGTCGTTGGGAAGCCCCGAATTGACAAGCGCTGGCACGAAAGCTGTTGCACCTGGTAGGCACTGTACTTCGAGCCCTTCTTTGATGGCCTCACGTACCAGTAAAAAACCCGGATCTGAGATCGCCGGTGTCCCTGCGTCCGAAATCAAAGCAATATTTTGCCCTTCTTTCAGAAATTTAATGATTTCAGATACCGCTTTATGTTCATTGTGCTGATGATGCGCAAATACTTTTTTGTCGATTCCAAAATGTTTTAAAAGCGGAGCACTGGTCCTGGTATCCTCTGCTAAGATGAGGTCCACTTCTTTCAGGACATTGATCGCACGAAACGTCATGTCCTCCAGATTGCCAATAGGTGTCGGAACTAAATATAACATGGTCAAAGTTAAGTTTTTTTTACTATATAATATGCGCTAAAACATTCTGTGCTTTTTGGAGTTTTATTTTAAAGATAATGGTAAACTCCATCACTTTATTTTAAATAAATTATGCAATACATTGAAAAAATTCAAGCACACTTAGGTGCTGAAGCGAGTTATTTGTTAGAATTCGATCGACCCGCGGTTTCCAAATCAATGCTTCACCTACCGGCGGCAAGTTTTATCGATCAGGTCTATACTTCGAGTGATCGTAGCCCGCAGGTCTTGCGGAGTTTGGGACAGCTTTTTGGAACGGGACGGTTAGCCAATACCGGGTATCTTTCGATATTGCCTGTGGATCAAGGAATCGAACACAGTGCGGGAGCTTCCTTTGCACCAAACCCGCAGTATTTTGATCCGGAAAATATTGTCAAGCTAGCTTTGGAAGGAAATTGCAATGCCGTGGCATCTACCTTTGGTGTTTTAGGAGCCGTTGCCCGAAAGTATGCGCACAAGATTCCGTTTCTGGTTAAAATCAATCATAATGAACTATTGACTTATCCCAATCGAGCCGACCAGATCCTGTACGGAACAATTCGCGAAGCCTGGAATATGGGGGCAGTTGCGGTAGGGGCGACCATATATTTTGGATCTGAGGAATCAGACCGTCAGATTATCGAAGTTGCAAAAGCATTTGAGGAAGCACATTCTTTGGGGATGGCCACTGTGTTGTGGTGTTATCTGCGCAACTCGGCGTTTAAAGTAGGTGATAAAGATTATCATTTAGCTGCAGACCTGACTGGACAGGCCAATCATTTGGGCGTAACGATCAAAGCGGATATTATTAAGCAAAAACTACCCGAATTGAACGGTGGCTTTAAAGCATTAAATATGGGGAAAAGTAGTTATGGAAAGCTGGATGAACGCATGTATACGCAGCTTTCTTCCGATCATCCTATTGATTTATGCCGCTACCAGGTGCTTAATTGCTTTGCCGGTCGGGCTGGCTTGATCAATTCTGGTGGAGCTTCGGGACAGAATGATATCCAGGAAGCTGTAAAAACTGCGGTTATCAACAAGCGTGCAGGCGGCACAGGGTTGATATCTGGCCGTAAGGCTTTCCAAAAGCCAATGAATGAAGGTGTCGCATTATTACATGCCATTCAGGATGTTTATTTATGCGACGAAGTAAGCATAGCTTAGCAAATGCGCGACCCCTGAGTTCATCAGGTTGAGTCTCAGCATAGGGTTTGCAAGTATAAATCAAATTGTAGAGCGTATCGATTAAGCATTTAATCGATACGCTTTTTCTATGGATAAGGGTTTGTAAAGATCTATTCCATTGAAGACAGACCTTCAATGGGTTGATGAATGTTAACCGGTGCGATGGAAATAGAGTGCCGTAAAGCAGTCAAAAAGCCTTTTGAATGGTGGTTTAGGAATAAAATAGCTTGTATATAAAGGCAAATTTATCTAAGTTTGTTCACTATTTTAAATAACACATTTATATTATGTTGCAATTAAATTATATCCGTGAGAACAGGGATACGGTAATCGAAAGATTGGCTGTCAAGCATTTCAAGGAAATTGGATTGGTCGACGAAATCATCAGTTTAGATGAAGATCGCCGTAAGATCCAATCGGAATCGGACGCACTTTCGGCAGAGGCTAATGCGGCAGCAAAACAGATTGGAGATCTGATGCGCCAAGGTAAAAAAGAAGAAGCTGAAACCGTTAAATCCAAATCCTCGGGATATAAAGAGCAAGTGAAGCAACTTTTAGATCAATTGGGTACAATTGAGGCACAATTGAATGAGAAGATCGTACAATTACCTAATTTACCGCATCAATCCGTTCCAGCAGGTGTAAGTGCTGAGGACAATGAAGTTGTTTTGAGCCATGGCGAAATCCCTGCATTGTCGGAGGATGCATTGCCGCATTGGGAATTGTTGAACAAATATGATATTGTTGATTTAGAGCTTGGCGTAAAAGTTGCCGGTGCAGGTTTTCCTATCTATAAAGGTAAAGGCGCTAAATTGCAACGCGCATTGATCAATTTCTTTTTAGATCAGGCAGCAGAAGAAGGATATGAGGAAGTACAGGTACCTATCTTGGTCAATGAAGATTCTGCATTTGCTACGGGACAATTACCGGATAAAGAAGGACAGATGTACTATGTGGGTAACGACAATCTGTATTTGATCCCTACAGCTGAAGTTCCGGTCACCAATATTTATAGAGACGAGATTGTGAAAGAAGCACAGTTTCCAATTAAACATTGTGCTTATACACCATGTTTCCGTCGTGAAGCAGGTTCATACGGGGCACATGTACGTGGATTGAACCGACTACACCAATTTGACAAAGTGGAGACGGTGCAACTTGTACATCCTGAAAAGTCTTATGAAGTGCTCGAGGAAATGAGTTTATACGTACAGCGTCTGTTGCAGAAATTAGAGCTTCCTTACCGTGTATTGCGCCTTTGCGGTGGAGATATGAGTTTTACTTCTGCATTGACCTATGACATGGAAGTGTATAGTTCTGCTCAAAAACGTTGGTTAGAGGTATCTTCCGTTTCCAATTTTGAAACTTATCAAGCGAATCGTTTGAAAGTCCGTTTTAAGAATGCTGATGGCAAGATGCAGCTGGCACATACCTTGAACGGTTCGGCATTAGCTTTGCCACGTATAGTCGCAGCGATATTGGAGAATAATCAAACAGAAAAAGGAATTAAGATTCCTGGAGTTTTGGTTCCGTACACTAAATTTGAGTATATCGATTAAATAACAATAAATAAGTTGCTTTTGCACTTATTTAACATGACAGTGAAAGACGCTCAGCCTGAGAAGGTAGAGCGTCTTTTTTTGTTATAACTCGATTTTTAGATGTTTAGAATCATTATAAATTAACTATAATTTTCCTATGAAAAATAATAGAATAGCATGTTAACGTTTTCTTATAACATTGTTAATGTTTTGTTAATTTTGGTTCATTCCGTATAAAATTCTGTCCGGAAATTGTTTGATGACTTTTTATTCTATAATGCTTCTTTTGTAACGATTTGTAAAATTGTGAACTTATTCTTGCGGTATTTCCTGCTAACGATAGATTATGTTAAAAAACTTGTAAAAGCAACTTTGGCTTTCTATATTTGACACCGCTAATAAAAATCGCACTAACTATAATTTACTGTAAATGCTGAAAAGAGCAAATTTTACAGCTGGATATTTATCTAAGGACTGACCCTACATCTACCTGGGGCCCGCTTTTCCAAAAATATTTTCAACTGTTACTAAATGAACTGCAATAGCATGATATGTTTTTTGCTGTTTATTGTCTAGGCAATTTATGTTTAGACGGTTATGATAACGGATATAATTTATATCAATATATAGGATTAGAAAAAATAATAAAATTAACTAACTAAAACATGAAACAAACATTACTAAGTTTTCTTGTTGGCGGTATGATTCTGACTTCGGTTGCATTCGCTCAAGAAAAAAAGATTAGTGGTCGTGTTACATCTGCTGACGGTAAAGCAATACCAGGGGTGACAGTAGTTGTACAAGGAACTAATCAGGCAACGCAGACTGATGCTAACGGTAATTACTCTCTGAATGTACCGGCAGGTAAGGTTGTCGTATTCCGTTCCGTTGGTTTTGATGATAAAACGATTATTGTTAATAACAACAGTACTGTATTCAATGTCTCTTTAGTAAATCATGACAATGCTTTGGAAGAAGTTGTTGTTACAGCAAATGCAATTAAGAGGGAGAAACGTTCGTTAGGTTATTCTGCGCCAACAATTAAGAGCGACGAATTGACAGAAGGCCGTAATTCGAGTGCGATCAATTCTTTAGCTGGTAAAGTTGCAGGGGTAAACATTACCTCTACATCAAATTCTCCAGGTAGTTCATCTCGTGTTGTATTACGTGGTGGTTCTTCTATTGCTGGAAATAACCAAGCACTGATTGTTGTTGATGGTACGCCGATTGATAATACAAGTAAAGTTGGTGGATCAAGTGATCTTTCAAGTGTGGATTTTGGTAACCGTGGTAATGATATCAATCCGGATGATATCGAATCCGTGACCGTATTAAAAGGCCCTGCGGCGGCGGCATTGTATGGTTCAAGAGCTTCGAATGGTGCGTTGATCATTACAACGAAAAGTGGAAAAAAAGGTGCGAAAAGTGCCATTACATTTAGCTCCACCAATACATTGTCTTCTATTTTGAAGTTACCTGAATTTCAAAATGAATACGGACAAGGCTATGCTGCATTTGATGAAAAGACAGGAGCTTTTATTGATTATGTGAATGATCCGAGGGAAAATGGTTCGTGGGGAGCTCCTTTTACAGGCAATGTTCAAGAATGGGGACAGGCGATAGATGGCGTTCGCCAGAAGAAAGCTTATTCTGCAGTAAAAGATAATGTACGCGATTTCTTTGATCTGGGTATTGCTTCTGACAATAACCTTAGTTTTTCAGGCGGTTCAGAAAAGTCTACATTCTATCTGGGATTAAATGCCTTGAATTCAAATGGTGTTTATCCTGGGAAGAAAGATAACTACAATAAATATGGTGTCAGATTTAATGGAACCACGGAATTCTCTGATAAATTCAGTGCCGGTGTTTCTGTAAATTATAGCCGTATTAACAGTAACAATGTCGGTGGTGGCCAAGGTGGCGGTTCTGTTTATAACAACCTATTGCAGACCCCGCGCGATATTGATGTTAAAGGATTGAAAGATCTTTCAAATCCGTATAATGCGTATGGATATACGGATGCAAACGGTGTTTTGCATGATGATGTATACGGTTATTACGGTGCTTATACCATGAACCCTTATTGGGTATTAGCGAATTATAATAATTACAATGATGTGAACCGCATTATGGGGAACTTCAATGTGAATTATAAGCCGACCGAATGGTTAACATTTCAAGAACGTGTAGGTTTAGACAATTATACCGATCGTAGAAGAGCGCAGTCTCCAAAATATAGCTACCTGCCTGCTGATAACTCTACAGGTAATTATGTGAAAGGAAACGTTCAAACGGATCCAGGAAGTTATAGAATCGATCAATTTAATGTGAATGAAATTGTACATGATTTCATGGCAACCGCTACTCATAAATTTAATGAGGACTGGGATGCATCATTTATGATTGGTAATAATATTCGTCAACGCAAAACTTCGAATAATAGCACTGCTACCAATTCAAGTGGAGGACTTGTAGTACCAGGTTGGTATAATTTAGCTAACTCGAATGGTCCATTGGATCTAATCGAAGATACTTGGAGCAATCGTCGTTTAGTAGGTGTTTATGGAGATTTGAATGTTTCGTATAAAAATATAGCTTATTTACAAGCTACAGCACGTAACGATTGGTCATCCACTTTGCCAAAACAAAATAATTCTTTCTTTTACCCAAGCGTAAGTGGATCATTTGTTCTATCTGAATTGTTTAAACCTGAATTGAAGAGCAAGTTCAATTATGCCAAATTACGTGCAAACTGGGCGCAAGTTGGTTCAGATACAGATCCATATCAATTAATTACAACGTTCTCTAGAAGTACGATTGCTGGCGGTTTTGGTTCAACAACTTTTCCATTTGGAAACGTATCCGCGTTGATGTCAAGTAATACAATTGGAAATGCAGGTTTGAAACCTGAAATCACAACATCATTCGAAGTAGGTGCTGAATTAGGTTTCTTAAATAATCGTCTTTACGCAGATTTCACTTATTACAAAAATAATTCGAAAAATCAAATCCTAAGTATTCCAATTCCAGTTTCAACAGGTTACGGATTTGCCTTGGTAAATGCTGGTAAGGTCCAAAATAATGGTGTTGAATTGACATTGAGAGGAACACCGGTGAAAACAGAGAATTTGACATGGGAATTGTTTGGAACATTCACAAAAAATAACAGTAAAGTTATCGAATTGATGCCCGGTGTAGAACAGGTTTCTGTCGGTGGTTTCTCTGGTATGAATATCGTGGCAGCGGTAGGTCGTCCATATGGTGAGTTTTATGGAGTTACAAATGCTACGGACGCTCAGGGTCGTACGATTGTAGATCAGGCATCCGGTATGCCATTAGCTACTGAAAAACCACAATATTTAGGTACCTATAATCCAGATTTCCAAGCATCCTTGGGTACTAACCTGACCTACAAAAATTGGTCAATGAGTGCTTTATTTGATACAAAACAAGGCGGTGTATTCTTTTCAAGAACAAAAGATATCATGGCTTTCGTTGGAACATCTGCTGAAACCGGTGGTGAGCGAATTGCACAGATTTTCCCAAATTCTGTCTACTTGGATGATAACGGAAACTCTATTGAAAATACATCGGTAACCTACGATAAGCAAAATTACTATGGTTCACTGGAGTCTGGAATGAATGTAGTGGACGCAACTTACATCAAGCTTCGTAACTTGACACTGAGCTATAAATTCACGAAAAATCAATTGAAAAACACGCCTTTTGGAGCTGCTTCTATTGGTTTGTTTGGAAATAACCTGTTTATCTGGACGCCAAGCGAAAATAAATATGCTGATCCGGAGGTGAATTCATCAGGTGCTGGTAATGCACAAGGTTTTGATTTTACCGCACAACCTTCACTGCGTAACTATGGCATTAATGTTAAAGTTTCATTTTAAAAGCGAATAAAGTATGAAAACTATAAAATTTAATAATACCAAGAAATTCCTAGTTGTGGCTTTAGTTGCGACAATGGGCTTGACTGGATGTAATAAATTCTTGGATATCAATGAGAATCCAAATAACCCGGAGTCAGCAACACCTAGTTTGTTATTGCCGACAGTAGAAGCCTCAATCAGTCAGGTGGTTGGAAATTCTTTTCAGGTATTTGGTAATATTTGGGGACAGTATTGGACACAAAACCCAACGTCTTCTCAATATAGAGTTATCGATCAGTATAGAATCACCAATACTTCTATGGATAGAGTTTGGGGTAATATCTACAGGGGAACTTTAAACAACGCTGAATTGATTATCAATTCAAAAGTGGCGGATAACGAAAATTATAAAGGTATCGCTCACATTTTGAAAGCTTATGCATATCAGGTTGCAACCGATGCTTTCGGGGATATTCCGCTTTCTGAAGCATCAAAGGCTGATGGAAATTTGAGTCCAAAATATGAAGCTCAGGAAGTTGTATACGATTCAATTTTTAATTATATTGATAAAGGACTATCTTTACTAGCTGTGAAACAAGCAATTCCAGTAGCAAGTCAGGATATGATTTTCAATGGCGATCTTGAAAAATGGAAGGCTTTTGCTAATACCTTAAAATTAAGAGCTTATTTACGCCTTTCTAATGTGAACGCAACCAAAGCTGCTGCAGGTATTAAAGCACTTTATGCGAGCAATGCTGTTTTCTTGAATCAAGATGCGACAATCACTTATACAACAACAGGGGGTAATGAAAATCCTTTCTACAATGAAATGGTTGGTTTAGGAAAAACTCAAAATGTTGTAGCTAGTGGAACCGTTGTGCAAGCTTTTGTCAAAAATAATGATCCTCGCAGATTTGCTTTCTATGACAAAGTTGAATACACAGATCCAGAAACGAACGAACCAAAGATACAGGATACAATTGCTTACATTGCTCAAGGGACGTATTCAAGTAATTCAAAAAAATTAGTATCTACTCCTTCTCCAATGGTTGGAGGTAATGCCATGAGTCAAACATCTGCAGTAGCACCAGTAAAACTGTTTTCTGCAAGCGAAAGTTTGTTCTTACAGGCTGAGGCAGTTGTAAGAGGTTGGGGAACGGGAGATGCACAGAGCTTATATAGTGCTGGTATTACAGAGAGCTTTAAGGCAACAGGTAACGCCGCAGATGCTGCCAAATATATTGCTGATGCGCCAGATGCTAAATTCACTGGCGATGTGGAGGCTAAAGTAAAAGCTATTATCACACAAAAGTATTATGCAATGTGTGGTTTCCAAGGCTTCGAAGCTTGGACTGAATGGCGAAGAACGGGGTATCCAACCTTCTTTGTTAAATCTGCAGCTTCAACTTTAGGTGAAGACAGAATGCCTTTGCGCATGCCTTACGCACTTAGTGAAGCAACAACAAATAGCAATTATCCAGGTAACGTTGTAATCTATACACCGGTATGGTGGGACGTTAAGTAGTCTCTTAGATTATATGCTTGTGGGAGCGGCAATTTCGAAAGAAATTGCCGCTTTTTTTCGCTATAAATAGCAGGGATATCCATACTTAATTTTATTGGAAAAATTTGGGGTTGAGCCCCGACATATTTTCTGGCTCATCAAAAAACACAAGGAAATCCCAATTATTTTACTGTGCTTTCTATAATATCCTGTTTCATCCATGTTTAGTTTAATAAAGGTGACTAGGTTTGTTTTATTCAAGAGAATATTTGAATAATAGATCTCGAAAGTGATAGTTTTCTGAAAATTATCATTTTGTTGTTAGGAAGGCCAAAAAAAGTAAATAATGTACATTACAACATCTCTACCGAATGGTTGAAAAAATAAGTAGCTCTTATTTTTTATGATTCTAGTTAAATAGCTAAAAGCTCCGATTAAAATATTCGGTACGGTTTATCAGTACACACTTTTGTGTAGAATTAACCAATAGGCATATAAAATGTATTTAAAATTAGTATGCTTGCAAACTTATATAAAAATGAAAAGATATTTGATGTTTATTGCACTGCTAGGGCTAGGCTTTAGCGCGTGTAAGAAAGAAGAAGCCGTAAAACCTAAAGAAGAGACTATTGTAATTGATGGCGAAGAATTCGGAAAAGACTTTGTTTACACCACTACCTCGAAAATACTGAATATACCAAAAGACAGTATTCACTACAATTCAAAGACTCACACCTTGAACATAGACTATCTCAATTTTTCCATGAATATGGACAAGTTTGCCACTGATTTAAGAACCGCTAAAGCTGGCAAATTATGGAAATAAGAAGATTTTTTATTGCAATTTTATTTATTTCCTTATGTAATTTAGGATTTGGACAACGAATTAGGTTAGAATCGGCTGGGCTTACAAACGTTTCTTTTAAAGGAAACGTCATATTTTTAAAATATAATGCTCCTACCGCTATGAGATTTTATTTCATGATGTCCAAACCAGCAATTGCCCCTTGGTCTGGCTTACCTGTGAAAGGAGAAGCTAAGTTATTCTACTATAAAGATAATCAGGAGGTTGTTTTGGTAACGGCTCCTTTCACTAATGCTGATTGGCCGTCTGGAGGAACATTTTCACAAATGATTCAGAAAGATTTTACAGTTCCAGCAAATACTGTGACAGTTAGTAATCCAGTTGTGGATGTGCAAGCTAGGTGGAGATATTATAAAGAAGGCTATCCTGACCCTGAGACTACAAATGGATGGACCGAGTGGTATTACGCTAGCACAAGGCCTTTTGCTCTTAATCCAGATGAAATTCCTGCTTCCAGTTTTAGCGGATCAAATTCCACATGTGGAGAAAGTGTTTACACAATTACAAATCCTTATAAAGTAACTCTTGAAAACGCAGCTGGTATTGCTACATTGACATCATTAGGGAATAATCAGTGGAAAGTCATTAGGATTGGAAATGCTGTAGGAACGGTCATCCTTAGATCAACTTATGAGGGAAAAGTATTCAATTATCCTATTGAAGTAAGTTCTGAAATGAAAGGTACAATAGATGGGCCAGTTGGAATCAAGCAAGGATGGAATGATAATTACTTCTATTTTAAACCAGAACCTGGTATGGATTATACAAACGTAAATTGGTCGGTAGATTCACCTCATCTAATTACCACCCAGGTAGATAAATATACTTTTAAAATTTCAGTTCCGACAAATTATCCTTTGATGGACAAAGGAAGAGGAGACGATGTCGAAATCTATATTAGATCGAATGGAGAGTGTGGTGTAATGGAAAAATCTCGTATATTAAGAATATTACCAGCAAGACCTATTAAAAACTAGAATATAAAAGCCTAGACTAAGACTCTAGGTTTTTTTTGTATTTTCCCTAAAACCTATCAGATCTCTTTCGTATGCTAAATTTGAAAATGATAAAGAGCAATGCATCTTAATAAACCCTAGTTTTCTAAAGAACTTCGGTTTAGGGATTTATTTTCTATGGTAACTTTAGATGTTCGATATTTTGAGGAGATATTTTTATTAACTACTTTTCTGGTAAACAAACCGCCCGTTCTCATCTTTCTTACTTGTCAGTTTAGGTGTTCCTTTTGTACCTTTGCATGCCTTTAATGCATTCGCAAGAAACAATGGACGTATTGTGCTACCAAGTTCCTTCTCATAGTCTTTGAGAATTTGTAGCGCATTTTTATTTTCGTTAAAGTATCCTGTGGAAATTTGATGAAATACCCAATCTTTAACAGATTGTTCCGATATTATACTTGGGGATTGAAGTAATACATCTTTTCGTTCAGCAGATAAGTCGCCTAAAAGTTCTGTTCGACCATCTTTGAAGAATTTTTCAGCTTTATAAACAACTGGAGCCGATTCATTCCTTGCTACAGATATTTGAATTGTATAATCTATTTGAGTTATATCTGGAACTATTTGCTCAATGCTACAATCGAAAATCTCACGGAATATATTATTAAATGGCACGGAGTAAATTAAAGTATGGGTGGGATCTTCAGCGTCACGAACATAAAAGTCGCGTTGGCCCATGAGAAAAGATAGCTCGAATTGACTATAACCTCTTTTCTTCCTCAAAAGAAATACATTGAGCATTTTTTCGACCTCTATTCGTGGCATTGTAGTAATGTTAGTTATTTCAAATCTAAGATCAACTTGCATAAAATTGGCCATTTCTTTGACCACAAAGATACTAATCCTTTTTGTGTTTACTGACAAGGATGTATGTATTAAGGTCTCCTTTAAGCACTATTTTGAGTCTTTTACCGTTGCCCTTTACAGCGCGTTCTAATGGACGGGTAAAGTCTTTTGCTTCCCAATTTTGATTTTGGACTTCATTGGCTTTAATCACAATTTCATTTAGGGTCTTTGCTTTTCTGAAAAAAGTTTGGTCTTCCATTAACGCATTTAGGGTAGGCGCTGGACCCGCACCAGGTGGGATAGGAGGAACTTCTTTGAGAACTTTATCATTAGATAAAATTTCTGCGGGATAGAAGTCATATATCCTGTAATCTGTTTTGATGATAGAGCTATCTCCTGAATCCTTAAGTTCTTGTTGCCTCATTTTTGCAATTTGAGAAAAGTATATAGCAATTTCACTCAAAATCTCATCATTGTATTTTGAGTTATGTGCACGACTTTCAATATGTCCAATATATTTCTCTCCTTTCTTTAAAAAGTTTGAAAGCTCTTCTGCAACGATATTTAAATCTAATCTTATACGTCTTACCTGTATAATCAAATAAAGCTCTATAGGAAATAAAAACCAAATATTTGTAGCCATAAATAAAGGAAGTAATAAGATATCCTTATGCTTTATGTCTTAAATAATTTGATTTTTAAATTCTATTTTATTATCTTTGTTTTAGAAAGATATTAGATCAGTCATCTATAGTTTAGGTGTTTAAATCAAGAGTCTTGCGCCTGTAATTTCTCACGCCACAACGCAAGGCAGTAGTTTAAATACCCACGTCTATACTTTTATGCTATATTTGCATGTAAGATAGATGTGGGCGCTACTGTAAATCCGTGTTGTGTAAGGCGTGAGAACTTTATTTCAGGTACGGTTTGTAGCCCCACATTTATCATTAGGAAACCTACCGACAAGACTCGTTACCAATAAACGAGTTATGAACAAAAAACAAAGATCAAAAAACATCATCACTGCCCCCGAGTAGCTCGGCTGGTTTGGCCAAATAAGATTTGGCTTCTCTCGCCATGGAACGCGTAACGCCAATATTATACACCTTTGTGATCCCTCAATCAAACGCGCTCTGGCTCCCAGAATGAATTAATTATTACTAATGTGAACTGAGTAACATCAGGCTCCCAATAAAAAGCTGATTTCGATCGGAAGGGGCATGCTATGTACTTTCGGTTATGATTTATCTACTGAAAAATGAACAGGATTTTAGCGCTACAATTTGCTTTTGATCGTATGATTTATGATGTCCATTGCCTCGATTATGACCCTATAAAGGAGATTGAGACATTCTGGAATCACTATGCGCTGGAGACTGTATCTGCTAATACTTCGGAACTATTAATTGCTTATGTTGATGGTGACGTGAAGAAAAATAGGCTTCTGAAAGATGAGGAAATACAAGAATTTGCAACTGCCTTGTATCGCGTATTGATTGCTTATTGTATCGCCAATCATCACCATATAGACCTGAGTACAGTACAGCTGTCTGCAGAAGCAAAAGAGCGCATCGGAAAAGAGCTAGAGTTGAGCAGAAAGGTCGCTGAGTTTTTCGGTCGGTTATCGAAGTAACCACTAACAAAAAAATGATGAATACCCTAAAATTAATAACCTTTTTAAAGGCCTATATAACCTATATCTTTCAAGTACCTGTCAAGCAGTACTTAAGCACAGATATAGTACTATTTACACATCTGTTGCGCAAGAAAATTAGACAAGGAAAAACGTACTTTAAAGGTACTTCGATCCTGCTAAAAAAGCGCTACACGAGCGACTTTCAAAACCTAATAAAGATGGAGGCTTCTTCGGACTTTTGTCTGCCCAACTTCGCCCCAGCTTCTGCCTTTCATGCTATTGGCATCGAGTTTTCATCGGGATTTCATCGGGCCACACCGATCAAAACCCGATGCCGACCCGATGAAAATCCGATGAAACGTAGAAATTCGGTAGTTATTGGTTATTTAACGGTTGACTATACGTTCGCACAAGAAACACACAAGCTTGACTATAGCGCGACCCTAGGTTCACCCTTGCTAAGCCCTTGTTATACACAAGGACAACTAAACGATTGCACAAGTCCCACCCAACAAAAGCAAGCTTTTCAGCAGGTGGGAGAGTCTAGATTGACTTATGGAGTAGAATCTGAACGATCTGTTTTAAGGTTCTTTAAGTCGATCTGTAAGGCTTTGGAGTTTCGAGCCAATACTTTGCTTGGATCAATAGGCTTAGTTGTTCAGCGGGCTTTAAAATGCTTTTTATTCGTTGCATATTATAAGCGTGCGTATCGCATGGTTTTAACATGGATGTTTTTATGTTTTGTTTCTATGTTTAGTTTATCAGCTCAGACGCCCCGCAAGGACAGCGGGGCCGATGGGCTTTCAATCAAATCGCTGGAAGTAGGGAGCATTATTGAAAATCAATTATGGAATATGCCATTGAAGACTATCGATCACACTAAAGTTGAAAAAACAATAACATTGCAGAAGTATCGCGGCAAGAAACTTCTTATTCTGGATTTCTGGACAGTATGGTGTGCACCATGCATTCGTAAACTGAAAGAGTTATCGGCCAGTCAAACACTGATAGATACTAATGCGGTAGTCATACCCGTTACCATAAACGATGCACATGCAGCAGGCCGGATACTACAACAGAATAATATTGGTTTTTCTTCCATCTACGCAGATTCTCTCCTGAGAAAATATTTTCCCCATGTAAGCGTCCCTCATCAGATCTGGATCAAAGATGGTCGGGTAGCCTATATTACAGATGGAAACCTCACTTCCGTTGCCAATATAAATAAATTGGTGCACAACAAACGTGTTCAATTGCTGCCAAAGAATGCGGAAATAAGTCGCGAGGAACTACGTAATCTATCTAAGCCGGATATAGACTCAAATAGAATTGGACAGGTGATATTAAGTAGTGTGTTTGCTAAGTCTTTGCCATACAGTGTTTTTGCAAAATTCGATACAAAATATTCGCTGACTTTATACAATCATTCTGTTTTAGGTCTTTTGCTTTATGCGAATCGTAAAGAAATTCCTTTCGTAGGGATGCGTAATCGGGTCATATGGAACGTAGCAGATTCAACGCGGTATTGGATGGAATTGCCGGTAGAGCTTATCAATACAAAGAAGTATGAAAAGGAAAATGCATTAAGAGCTTGGAAAAGTTCCAATTTATATTGCTATTATCTTAAAAGTAACGAGATGCTGGACGAACAACAGAAGACAGATCTATTAAAATTGGATCTAGCTAAATTGCTTGAACTAAAATTTAATGCCCGATCCTACGTTGCGACAAGCAGGGTAGAAGCTTGGTGTCTCTATATTCGGGATGCAGCTGTCTTCAAAAAATGCTACAGTAAGAGTGGTGCTACAGGAAAAATAAAAGCTGACAAGGGCTATTTTAGTTTGGTCAATAGACCTCTGCAATCTTTGGTTTCCTATCTAGCCGATAATAATTATAAAGATAAATTGCCTGTTACTGATGCTACTGGTTATGCGGGGAATGTCAGCATGGATCTTTACGCTGATACAAAAAACCTCTGCGCAGTTGATGCTGCTTTGCAACGTTACGGCCTGGGGATAAAGAGAGATACAATAGCCTTGCCTATGCTGGTGATAGAAAGGAGGGGCGATCATGATTAATCGTTATTGTATACTTGCTTTCCTCGTTCTAATTACATTTTTTACTGCCAAGGGTCAATCATCTATTAAAGGGAGAGTTGTCGACGAAAAGACGCAGAAAGGTATTGCAGGGGCCACTATCAAGGCCGATCATTCGTTGGTACTGGCAAAAACGGACAGCGAAGGTGCTTTTGTTTTTTCTTTAAAGACATACGATACGGTCTGGATTTCATCGGTTGGGTATAAAGCAAAAAAGCTTGCTATTAAGCGTGAACAGAAAAATGTGTTGGTCAGTCTGATGCCCGAATCGGTGATGATAGAGGAGGTGCAGATCAGTACCGGTTATTATTCATTACCAAAGGAGCGTGCTACAGGTAGCTTTGATTTTATCGATAGAAAGACATTGCAGCGGAATACTTCTTCGGCGATACTGGATCGATTGGAAGATATTGCTCCTTCACTTCAGTTCGACAAAAGAAAAATAGGTCAGATGAACAGCGATAATAACCGGACTGCTATGCGCCTTCGTGGTACCAATACAATCTATGCCGATGGTTCTCCTTTGATCATATTGGATAATTTTCCATATGACGGTGATATCAATGGGCTCAACCCTAACGATATTGAATCAATAACGGTGCTTAAAGATGCGGCTGCGACGTCTATATGGGGTGCAAGGGCTTCAAATGGTGTTATTGTGCTGACTTCAAAAAAAGGAAAGAGAGATCAGCCATTGACAGTCAGCCTAAATGCAGTTAATTCTTTTTCTCCTAGACCGGATTTGACGTATGGTAAGGATTTTATTAATGCCAAGGACTATATTGATTTGGAGAAAGTTTTTTTTGAAAAGGGAATATATGATGCACGGTATAGCGATGCGAGCAAATCTCCATTGTCGCCGGTGGTTACATGGCTATATCAGCATAGGAATAATAAGATTAGCGATACCGATCTGGACCAGCGATTACGTAGTGCCGCACAGATAGATCTGCGCGATGAGGCGAAGCGGTACCTTTATAGGTCTTCCTTTTTGCAGCAATACAATGTAAATATGCGGGGCGGTTCTTCGGATCTCAGTTATTTTTTCTCTGGCGGATGGGATGGACAGCGTCTCCATGATATTGGCAATAGTCAAAAAAGAACCACCTTTTCATCTTCAGTCAGTTATTATCCGATAAGTCAGCTGAAGTTTGATTTTGGATACGGCTTTATTGCAAATAACAATGTGGCTAACACGGTGGATTTTAGAAATTTTGATTACCTCTATCCTTATATGTCGTTGAAGCAGGAGGACGGAAATGCACCTGTTCTAAGGGATTATAACTTAGAATATGTAGCGGAAGCTCCAACTTCAGGATTGCTAGACTGGAACTATAGACCATTGGATGAGCTCAATCTTCAAAGTAAGCGCTCCGGCATGAATGAGAATAGGTGGTCTTTAGCGATCAATTATGGAATTGTCAAAGGAATACGCTTGTCTCTCAATCTGCAGTCATTGATGGCATCGACCAATTATCGCAATCTGGAGAAAAAGGATGCTTATTATGTACGGAATTTGGTTAATCGCTATACACAGGCCGATGGGAGCCGGGTGTTTCCTTATGGAGATATACTCAGTCAGAGCCGGCAGCAACTGACCTCTAAGTCTGGCAGACTGCAGCTTGATGTCGATCGTCAGTTTGGATCTCATCGTGTTGTATTTCTTTCAGGCATGGAGCAGCGTGAAGTGGTCACTAAGCTGGATGATTACACACTGTATGGCTATAATGATGAATTGTTAACATCACAGATGATACTTGATTATACTAAGGTTTATCCACTTCGCCCGCAGTCTTCCGGAAGAATTCCTTTTCCGATGAGTACGCTTAAAGAAAATATTGATCGATACCTGTCTTATTATGCCAATTTGGGCTATGATTGGAAATCTAAATACCTGTTGTCGGGGAGTGTGCGCTGGGATGCTTCCAATCTGTTTGGCGTCAATACCAACCAAAAGGGTATTCCGCTCTGGTCTGTTGGTTTAGCATGGAATATGGGCGACGAAAATTTCTTTAAAAACGATGTTGTTCAGCAACTGAAATGGCGTGTTTCCTATGGCAAGAACGGTAATATTGACCGAAGTATGACTGCCTATCCTACAGTGTCATATAGTGTCAACTCATCGACCAATTTACAGCAGGCCTTGGTCACATCGCCAGGTAATCAAAATCTGCGCTGGGAAAAAGTGGCGACGTTAAATGTGGGAATGGATTTCAGGATCAAAGGAAAATTTAGAGGATCAGTGGATTACTATCGAAAGAAATCGGATGATCTTATCGGTATTGATCTTATCGATCCCACAGTGTATTATGGAGGTTCTCAGGCTAAGTTAAAACGTAATTATGCGAAAATGGAAACTGCTGGAATGGATCTGACTTTGGGCTATGGAGAAATAGGCAGCAGAATTAAATGGTCCAATGAATTTTGGTTATCGAAAACTAGCAACCGGGTGACCGATTATTATGGTGACAACACTATTACTGTAATGGGCTATACAACGGGTATGGATAAGCGTCCAATAAAAGATAAGTCACTGGATGCGCTGTATAGCTTGCCTTGGTTCGGTCTTGATCATACTACCGGCAATCCCTTGGTGATCAATGATGGCGTAAGGAATACCGAGTATACCAAATATATAAATAGTTTATCAATGAATGACCTTGTTAACCATGGCAGCAGTGTGCCCATCTGGACTGGGGCTTGGAGAAATAATTTTAGATGGAAAGACCTAACCCTGAGTTTCAATATCGCTTTTAAATTAGGATACTATTTCAGACGAAATTCAGTGGAATACAGCTTGCTGATGACAAATGGCAAAGGCATGCACGAAGATTATCTCAATCGTTGGAAGCAAGCGGGTGATGAAGCTGTGACAAATGTACCGTCAAATCCTTTTGCAAATATTGCGAACAGAGATATCGTGTATACGCAGTCTGAGATATTGGCAGAAAAAGGAGATCATATACGCCTGCGCGATATCAGACTAGATTATTCGCTGTCTAAATTGCTACATAATCGCTTCAAGATAAAGGATCTATCAATTTATGGGTATTTAAACAATGTCGGAATCTTGTGGCGCAAAAATAAGCTGGGTTTGGACCCCGATTATCCGTCTGCCTCTTATTACCTTTCACCACGTATTTTTTCTCTTGGAATTAAAATGAGCTATTAACCTTAAATGAACAGAGATCATGAAAGCTAGAAATACACTAACATTACTCTTCGTCTTCTTTTCCATCCTTATGCAGGGATGTAAAAAAGAATGGCTGGAGATCCGGTCATCCAAAGGATTGGTCATACCGAGCACCCTTGTAGATGCAGAAGCTATTCTTAATAGAACGTCTATCATGAATGCCAGCAGAGCCTCGCCGCTGGGCGATATTGCCGCAGGAGATTTTGTGGTTCCACCTAGTTATTGGTCGAGTCTGGTTCCATGGCAGGCGAACGCCTACCTCTGGCGAGATGAAGTTTTTATTGATAACGTTGGGCTGGAAAACTGGGGTAACTTTTATCAGCAAATCTATTACGCTAATTTGGCGCTGGACATCCTGTCAAAAAATGATAAAACCACCGATACCAATAAATTTAATAATATTCGCGGCAGGGCACTATTCTTCCGGTCATGGGCTTACTTTCAATTGGCACAAGTATATTGCATGTCTTACAGCGAACAGAATAAAAGTAAGCGGGGTCTGCCATTGAGAGAGGGAACTGATCTCGATGTAAAATTAGACCGTTCAACGCTAGAACAAACTTATATGCTGGTTAAGACGGATTTGGAAGAAGCGGTATCCTTATTAGATAAAAACTCTGAAAACATTTATCAGCCCAATAAGAAGTCGGCACTTATGATGCTAGCAAGAGTTAATCTAATTATGCAAGACTATAAGGAAGCTTTAGTTCATAGTGACGAGGCCATAAAGATTGACGGAACACTTTTGGATTACAACAAATTGAATCTTTCCTTGGCCTACCCATTTAAAGAAAATAATACCGAAGTGATTTTTTATGCTTCCATGAGTTATGCGCAGATTATCTCGGATACTCGTATTGATGTAAACGCAGAACTGTTGAAAACTTATGAAGACAATGACCTTCGCAAGAAAGGTTTTTTTAACCTGAAAAACGGTATTTACAATTTTAAGGGTTCTTATATAGGATCTGGTGTTTACTTTGCAGGACTTGCAAAAGATGAACTTTATCTCATTCGGTCCGAATCATATTTGCGAACGGGTGATGCAGACAAGAGTCTGGCGGACCTCAATCATTTATTGATAAATCGTTACTCGGACTTTCAACCTATAAAGGATTTGCCAAACGCCGAGCTATTGAAGCGGATACTCTTGGAGAGAAGAAAGGAATTGCTTTTGCGCTGTATTGCATGGTCGGATCTGAAACGGCTTAATTTGGATAAAGAAACTGCGCGAACAATTACAAGGAGTGTTGAAGGCAGTACTTATATCTTGGAACCGAATAGTGAACGATATGCAATGCCGATTCCAAAAGCTGTAGTTGACCTGGGTAAGTACGAACAGAATTAATTATTTCTAATCAGCTATCTCCCACATATTACGAGGCGGGAGATAGCTGATTATCCGTTATTGATTAATCTTCGTTACGGAATTTTGCATCATTAAATGGGACAGAACCTCCTTTCAGTTCTGTATCATTGATATGCGTAGCTGGAGGTGTGCCATTTGAGTTGGATTCCAATTGTATTTCACAGACAATTGGAAGTTCTTCCTCGCTACAGTCGCTCGTGGGCGAAGTACTCCCCGTACTGGAGATATTTCCAGACGAATCTACAGGGTACCACATTAAACCAGCTTTATTATAGTTCTCAGCAATCTTGAAGCTGGAGAATCCAATTATTGCAGCTCCGGCTAACATCACCGTTGCATGCTTTTTGATGAAAGATATTGCTTTCATACCGAGGCCTTTTTTATAAGAGCAAAAAAAGTTTACCTCCACAAAAAACTCAATTTTTTTATTAATGACTGAATCTTTGCTTTAACGAGGCGCTTCAGTCTGTTTTATACCTCGGGATCGATTTTTACGGGCTGTCCATCACGTGTCATAATTTATTTCTATACCGGCCAAGCCGGGAATAGTGCAAATTTTCGCGGAAAGCGTATTTGGGAAGTGTGATAAAGACAGAGTGTGACAATACCTAAATGAATGGGCGGTATAAAGGTAAAGCCAATTGATAGGTTCCTTTTCTTGTGCCTTTCCATGGGGCTGGTTGGGCCAGTCAAGTACCATCCCAATATGGATAACGTAAAAAGGACCATATTTACCACCAAGTGCCATTCCCACGACAAACTTTCAAATACGGATGCGCAGCCACACGGTTTCTGCGGATATAGATTGAGTAGTCCCAATGCAATATAGACACTGAAAGAGGATAATAAAGCTATAGATAGCAGTAATCCTATTTTTTTATACCGACCGGCTAAAAGGATTCCGGTAGCGAGCTCAATAGCAGGAAGTGTCAAAGAAAGAGGTTTTGCCCAGCTGCTTGGTAACGGTTGCCGGAGAAGAGCAGCTTGGAATGCGCTGGGTTCCATGAGCTTGTCTATAGCTACATAGATCCAAAAGACCATAAATCCGATTCGGATGCTTTCCATTGCGATATGTGCTGTTCTTGCGTTCATTTTTTTTGTTGTTACTGTCTTTTCTAATCTATAAAAGAAGCATAAGAGTATCGGGTTGAATTTTGAATTCAACTATTTGTAAATCAGTATATTGTAAATTATTTTTCTTGGTTTGTTATATAGCTTTTATTATCTTTGTTTTATTAATGATTTAAAATCTAATCTTCTAATTCTTCTATATACTACTAGCAATAAAGGCTAGTTCGTACCTGCTAATACGCTGTAATTTTTATAAGTATCTGATTTTTAAGTTTATAATTTTATCAAAATGATATTAGAGAGGGTAGACGAATGGCAAAAGAAACAAATACGTACGATCGTTACTTTTTTCAATTATTAGACTCACAGCCTAATGCAGCGCTTGAGCAGATTTTTGCGCATTATGGCGGGAGTCTGGAAAAGTATATCCGTCGGTTTATTTATGATAATGACGATCTGGTCAAAGATGTATTAAATGAGACATTAATCGTAATCTGGGAAAAAAGGCAATTGGTCGCGAAGCTAGAAGCACCCGTATATTGGATGCAGCGCGTAGCGAAAAATAAAGCTCTTTATTACATTAGAGATGAGGCAAAATATAATAAGATTTCGCTCGATAACGGTCTGGATATGGCTAGTGGTCAATGCGCAGACGATAGATTTGCCTATAACGAACTTGAGATGCTGATCTTGGAGGCTTGTGAGGAATTACCTCCCCAGGATCGGGAGCTCGTCATTAAATCGAAGTTTGAGGGTAGGAGTAACAAGGAATTAATGGCAACCTATGGAATGGCAGAACAGACGGTGAAAAATAAATTGTCTAGGGCACTGAAGGTGATCCGAAAAAAGTTGAAAGATCTTATGGGCTTATTTGTTTAATACAAGGTGAAATGATTTACAACAGAACATATGTAAAGGAACTGATTAGGAAGCGTATGGACGCGAGTATCAGTTTTACAGAATCCGATCAATTAGAAGCAGCGGAGAAAATTTTTAGTGAAGAGGAATTTGATGCAATGATTGCCGAGGTGATCGAAGAAATGTCTACTAATCGGTCAAACGAATTATCCATCGAGTGGCGGCCTGATTTTGAACAGATCCAGGCTGCGGGAGATCGGTTAGCTAAAAAAAAGAAACGGCAATTATGGTGGCGTTGTGCTGCAGCAGCAGTTTTATTTCTTTTGCTACCGGCTGTAATTGTCATGTTAAAACACAGGAATTATAGGGCTGAAATCGGTCTGGAATGTGCTAGTATGTCCTCTGGTACGGAAATACCGTTGTCTGAATCTGCAGGTACAATAATGCTTGCTGATTCATCTATCATTCGATTGGATACGAATGCAACCGGAGTATTGCTTGATTTAAACGGTATTTCGCTCGCCAAGACCGCCGAGGGGGTATTGGAATTTGATAAATCATCCAGCGGGCGGGAAATAAATACAAAAGATACGGCTATCGTGATCAGAACAGCTGCTCGTCAGCAATGTGTTATAGAATTCTCTTATGGTATGCGGGTCCGGCTAAATGCCCAATCAACCCTTCGTTATCCGTTGACGCAAGGAGGAGATAGTACACATCTGTTTATCGAGGGCGAGGTGCTTATAGACATACCTAGCCAACTGTTTGGGGGGGTGATGGTAATACAAACTAGCAATGGAAAAATTTCGAGTGATTACGGAAGGTTTGAATTAGCATCTTATGCCCAGTTTACGCGGGCAACGGTATCACATGGAGAGGTGCTTGTCTCTGATCGTAGATCATACAAAAGTAAGGAGCTTCAATGTTTGGATGAAGCTGTGGTTATCAAATCCTATTTACCTAAAGGTGAAAAAGTACAACGGGATAGTCTATTTTATTTAAAGAACGGGGATTTTGAACAAGCTTCGCAATGGGCGAATGCTGTACGTGAATACAAAGATGTCCCACTGAAAGAATTTGTCTGGCAGATGAGCCGCTGGCATGGATTTGCGGTTAAAAACATGAAATGTATACCGAACAAGTTGATAAGTACGACTGTCTACTATAGGACCAATCGGGAAAAGGTCTATGCCGTAATACGCGACGCTGGGGTGTTGATGTATGAGAAAAAAGGGATGATAAGTTTTTGTCCCGAAGATCATAAGGACAGTCGTACAGCGATGAAATGAAAATTTCCTTATCTATAAGTCTGAAGCGAACAGATGAATAGAGCGTTTGAGATCATTCATTTAAAGGTCGGATTTACCGCCAGTGGAAAATATACTATTATAAATAAATAGAATTTGATGAAAGATAAGTGAATGGATAACATGGTTCGAGGGGAAATACAAATAAATATGTTTGTTTAAACAATGTTACTTTAATTAATATTGCATCAAAAATAATAACCTGTTTATCAGATGTTTGTGATTTATTGTGAAATAAATGTTATCACAAAGTTATGCTTGCATTGCAAAAGTTAAAAAAAGTTATAAATTTGTATTTAACATTTTTTAACAGCTGACATTGTTGACTTAAAAGATGTATGACTAACTAACATCGCATATAATAATTATTGAGAAGTAAAAAATTCGCTAGCCAAGGTGCTGTATTGCCAAGAATTTAAATAAACATACTTAATTAAACATAAACATATGAAACACAAACTACTCAGTTTTTTATTGGGTGGTGCTATCCTCACTTCGGTAGCATTCGCCCAAGAAAAGAAGGTTAGTGGACGAGTGACAGGTACAAATGGCGAGGGGTTGCCAGGCGTTACTATTGTTATTCAAGGTACTAACCAAGCCACACAAACCGATGCAAACGGTAACTATTCCATTAATGTTCCTACTGGAAAAATTTTAGTCTTTCGTTCTGTAGGCTATTCAGACAAAACAATTACAGTTGCACAAGGTTCCAGTTTGTATAATATACAACTTAGTGGAAATGAATCTGTTCTTGATGAAGTCGTTGTGACTGGTGCGGGGTTAACTGCTAGTCGTCGTTCAATTGGAGCTGCACAGACCACAATTAAAGCGGAGGATTTACAACAGGCTAAGCCAACCAATATCGTGACAGGTTTAACTGGTAAAGTCGCAGGTCTTACTGTACAAGGTGTAGGATCGGGTGTGAACCCTAATTACCGTGTCATGTTAAGGGGGATGCGTTCGTTAACTGGTAATAACCAAGCATTGATTGTTATTGACAACGTAATTTCTCCATCTTCTATGCTGGGGAATTTAAACCCAGACGATGTTGAAGATATTACAGTTCTAAACGGATCTTCCGCGGCTGCCTTATATGGTTCGCAAGCTTCTAACGGTGCTTTGATTATTAAAACGAAAAGAGGTGCTGCTAGTAATGGATTAGAGGTAACTATCGATAATACGACTACATTTGAGAATGTTAACTTTTTGCCTGAAGTTCAAAAACGTTTTGGTTCAGGCTATTCGGCGCATGATATCTTTTATGTACCCTACGAAAACCAACAATATGGACCTGCTTTTGATGGGTCTATAGTGCAAATTGGTGATCCTCTAGAGGATGGATCAACACAAACAGGACCTTATTCGTGGAATGGTGGAAAGGATAAATTTTGGGAAACAGGAGTGACAAACATGACAAATTTGGCCGTGGCATCCAAACATGAGAATAGCTCTTTCCGTTTTTCAGGGCAATATTTAAAATCGACAGGTACCGTTCCTTTTGATAAATATAATAGAGCATCTGCTCGTGTAAACGGAAGTCGAAAATTAAATGATATTCTCAATATTAATTATACTTCATATTACGCTCAAAATAGATACGATCAAACATCTGCAAACGCAAATATTTATGATGCGGTTTTGCAATCTCCGGGTCAGGTGCCGTTAACAAGCTATAAAGATTGGCAAAATAATCCTTTTGCAAATCCAAATGGTTATTATAACGCTTACTATAATAACCCTTATTTTATTGCCGCAAATAATCGCCAAAAAATTAGGAATGATTATTTCATGGGTAATGTGGAATTGAATTTTAAACCTTTGTCTTGGTTAGACTTTATGGGACGTGTGGGTATGACCACTTCTAATCAATCCTATAAATATACGACTGGTAAATTCACCTTTACACCTTATGCTGCTGGTTTGCATGGTGCATATAAAGGAACTAATATTACTGGTAGCGTCTCTGATGCTGCAAGTTATGCAACAAGTATAGTGTCTGATTTTAATGCACATGCGACACATACAAACGGAGATTTCAAATTCGACTACACGGCGTTATTTCAATATGTTCAGAATCAATCTTCGAATTTGTCAGCTACAGTTAATGGTTTGGTTGTCGATGGTATTTACAATCAGGGAAATAGTTTGAATCCTCCATCTACAGGCCAAGCGGATTATCTAGCGAGAACTTTTGGTCTAGCTGGTAAAATTGATGTAGCCTACAAGAATTATTTATTTTTGACATTAACGGGACGTAATGATTGGGTTTCAATTTTAGATCCAGACAATCGTTCATTCTTCTATCCAGGGGCAACTGTTTCATTTGTTGCAACTGATGCAATTGAAGCATTAAAAGATTTTCAACCATTGAACTTTTTGAAGCTAAGAGGGAGTTTATCTAAAGTAGGTCAAGTCAACGTAGGTAGCTCATCCAACTTTGGAGCCTATGCAACGGTACCTACTTTTGGCCAAGGTTCCGGATATCCATATAATGGAATTGGCGGTCATACAGTTGGTAATCAGATAGTTCAGCCTGGATTAAAGCCGGAAATGACGCGATCTATTGAATTTGGTTTTGAATCTGCATGGTGGAATAATAGGGTATCTGCAGATGTTACATATTTTAATAATAAAACAACAGACAATACAGTTCCAACAGATATTTCTTGGGCATCTGGTTATAATAAATATTTACTGAATGCAGGAACAACCACAGGTAAAGGTATCGAATCGAGATTAAGCGTATCACCAATCCGTACGGCAGATTGGGACTTGACTTTAGGCGGAAATTTTACTTATATTCAGAATAAGGTTGTCGAAATTGCAGAAGGTTTAGACCAGTTGGCTTTGGCTACGTACACAGGTGGTACAGGATCTTACGCAGTAAAAGGCGAAGCTTTCCCTGTAATCATGGGTTCTACTTATAATAGAGACCCTGAAGGACGTATTATTGTGGATCGTATTACAGGATATCCAACTACAGATGGTACATTGAAGGTGCTGGGAGCAGCGCTTCCAACGCATACACTAGGTTTAAACTTGTCATTATCTTATAAAGATCTAACATTTTACACAAGTGCTGAGTATCGTACAGGTAACTATATCTTTAATAATGGAGCAGATTTGTTTGATTTCTCCGGATCAGGAATAAATACCGTTGCTTACGATCGTGAACGATTTGTTATTCCAAATTCATCTTATTGGGATGAAGCAACAAATTCTTATGTAAAAAATACAAACATTACTGTTTATGATGGTGGAGCTGATTATTGGACAATGGCTACTGGACGACGAAATATTGACGAAACCTATGTGACTTCAGCAGCATTCTGGAAAATCCGTGAAATGTCATTGTCTTATAATTTACCGAAATCTTTTCTTGCCGGTCAAAATGTGATTAAGAAGGCTCGAGTGAGTGTACAAGGTCGTAACTTGTTTCTATGGACACCTGCTACAAATGTTTATACCGATCCAGAATATTCTGATGGAAACGGATCATCCAATGGAAATGCGCTTGGTTTGACAGGTTTAAGTCAAACACCGCCGTCTCGTTACGTTGGTTTTTCTGTTAGTTTAACTTTTTAATATCGAATCTCATGAACAATAAAATAAAATATTTATCCATAGCAATGTCTACTTTATTGGTAGCTTCTTCCTGTAAAAAGGCTTTGGATATCAATGATAATCCAAATTCACCGACTCAGTCGACCCCAGAGCTTGTTTTGCCTCAAGCTATGGTTGCAACAGCGCTTTCTGTTCCAACATATAATACCTATGGCGGACGATTAGTAGGTTATTATGCTACATCGGGCGGGGTCTCTGGTTGGGGTGATATGATTACCTACGATTTTTCAACCGGGTTTATGACTGGCTTGTGGAGTACTCCATATAATACATTGACTGATCTTCAGTATGTTGTAGAAAAAGCAGGCGAAGGGAAAGCCCTTTTTGTACAAGCTGCAGAGGTCATGAAAGTGTATAATTATGCGAATCTTGTGGATACCTATAATGATGTTCCTTATTCAGATGCGTTAAAGGGCGCTGCTTCGCTAACTCCTAAATACGACAAGGCAGCTGATATCTATGTCGATCTTGCTAAAAAATTGGATGCAGCAGTGGCTTTCTTTAAATCGGCTACTGCTAGTGATGATTTTAAAACTGCAGATGTTATATTCAAAGGTAATACGACCTCGTGGGCTAAATTTGCTAATACATTGAAATTGAGGTTGGTGTTAAGAGCTGGTAGTAAAGCTACATTTGCTAATAAGACAATAGATAATATTGGCGTTATTGAAAGCGATGTAATTGTACAACCTGTATTTACCAAAATTGCGGGTAAGCAAAATCCGATGTGGAATACTTGGGCTTATGGCGCTGATAATGCCGCTGTGGGAACATGGGGAACCCAATTTATTCCTACCAATTATATAATGGCTTTCTACGATGGTTTTAAAATATCTGACTCGGAACGTGCATCATTAGTCTTCGCAAATGGAATATCAACCAATAAAAATCAACTTGGAAATGTTGATAATCCTCCAACTGGAGTTGCGCCATCTGCCTGGGTCATGCGTCCAGTCTCGGGTACGATAAGCGGTACAAATTATAGAGGGTTAGGCGTTATCAAAGGTCCTGCTGCTGGTCAACCATTGATGTTAGCTGCAGAAAGTCAATTTTTGGCTGCTGAAGCTGCATTAGACGGACTTATTTCTGGTGGAGATGAAGCATCCCGAACTTATTTTAGAAAGGGAATAATGGCATCTTATAACTACTTATACATGAATGAAGGTGATGCGCCTACTAAAAGTGCAGCTGATGCTCAAGCTTATTTAACGAAATATGAAACTGATAATAATGATACTTATTTAGTGAAATTTGTAGATTATTTAGATCAGTCTAACCCTAATAAACCTGAAAGAAAAGAGACTGGGAAAGAACAAAAACGCGAAGCTATCATAACACAAAAGTATATTGCTTTGAATTTTCTATTTGGCCATGAGGCATGGAATGAATTTCGTCGCAGTGGATATCCAAAGAATGTTGGTTTAAACACTACTGCGAATGCTAGAACGACGTTTGTTTCAATAGCGTCACGTGCAACCTCGGAAGACAAATTACCAACTAGAATATTATATCCAAATACTGAATTTAGTTATAATGCAGCAAATGTTCCTGCAGATATAAATAAGTATTCTTCTAAAATATTTTGGGCTAAATAAATTTAGATTAACATGAAAAAAATAATAAAATATATTTTCTTAGCGTTAGCTTCTCCATTAGTGCTAACGTCTTGTTTAAAGGATAAAGACTTAATAGGACCGGATGCTGATGGTGCTGTTGCGAATATTATAGAGTTTGGGGATGTATCTGTCCCAATATCTAATGAATCAAGTTCTATACCTTTATACTCTTTAGCATTTAATATTGCTCCTACTGGAGTAGTAAATTTGAAATTGAAATGTGTTGGAGCTAAAACAGCAGAAAGTGATATTAAAGTAACAATAGCTGTTGACAACTCATTGCTAGAAAAATATAATGACGAAAATGAAACCGAATATGAGGCGATGCCTGCTTCACAATATAGTTTAAGTACAACTGAAGCGGTAATAAAAAAGGGTGAAAGAGAAGTTGCGGTCCCAATTAATTTGAAACCGGATCAGTTTACTTTTGATGCTGATTATGCTGTTGGTTTAGCTATAAAGACAGTGTCTTCTGGAGAGATTTCGGGAAATTTTGGCAAGATTATATTGAATTTAGGAGCTAAAAACTTCTTTGACGGTGTTTACAAATATACGACATCTGCGAATACGGCTTTGGTACCTAATGCAAATAAAACGGTTAAGTTAGTAACTATCGGAAGTAATAAATGTATGTTGGACCCTGGCTTGTTAGGTACTTATTCAAATCAAGTAAACTATACAATTGATCAGGCTACTAATAAAATTACTGTGGAAATGTTTTCGCTTCTGCCAATAGCGACTAAGTCCACCAGTGTTTATGATCCAGCAACGAAGACATTGACGGTTAACTGGACGTCAAATGGTGGATCCAGAACGTTTGAAGAAAAGTTTGTTTACACTGGATCAAGATAGATTTAGAAAGGGGGAAGTGTCGAATTTCCCCTTTTAAATAATGTGAATTTTCTGAAACAATAAGATATGAAACCACTAATTTTTAGCTTAATCGGAATGCTTAGTTGCGTATTCTCCTTTGGACAGGAAAATGCAGCCCTACCAAAAATAGGATATGACAGTTTTGTCAAACAGGTCAATCGTTCTTTCAAATTAACGGATAGTGAGATCTCTAAAGATATTTCAGGGGAAATCATATTGGACATCCGTGTAAATGAATTTGGAAAAATTGATTCAGCTGATATCGCGAAGGATATTGAAAAAGGGATGGGGATACGTTTGTTGAAGGCTGTTAAAATGTCTGGGGATTGGGAACCTGCTACGAAAAATGGAAAACCGATTGCTTCTTGGGTACGTTTTCCTTACAAAGTGTTGAGCTTTAAAGAGTCTGCAAATTCAGCTGCAATAGTAAAAGCAGAACCAATTGAAGGCATGTCTACTTTCATTGAAAAATTCTATAAAAATTTCCAATATCCACCTGAAGCACTGAAAGCAGGTTTGTCTGGTGACTATGAGTTAAATTTTATTGTGAAAGAAGATGGGAAAATTACTGGTGTTAAATTAAAAGATGATCCTGGTTATGGCGTATTAACGAGTGCGCAACGCGCCCTTAACAGAGCAGGTAAGTGGAAGCCAGCAACCCAAAACGGGGAGGCTGTAAAGTCTTCTGTTGTTGTTCCATTCAAATTGAATTTGAAAGAATTCAGAACACATATCTAGTTAGATCAAAAAGGAATTTTTATGTAATATAGAGGTAGCAAGTATTTTGCTGCCTCTATATTTTTTCACCAAACTGAAGCACATATCCATTATTATCATAAATAGCAAACTCGCGCATTCCCCATTCGAAAGTTGCTATTTCATAACATATTTTGACATTATCTTTCAAAATTTCCCATAAATTATCAACATCCGCTATGTTAAAATAAAGGGACCCGGTAAATTGTGCTGTTTCAAAAGCAATGCTTTCGCCAGGATGCGAAAACATGATTTCGATGGTTCCACTTCGCAGTAGAGCCCAGTTCAATGCTTCGTTTTTTTCAACACATGTAAACCCGAGTTTTTCAGCATAGAACTGAATAGTTTGATCTAAGCTTTTTGTATATAATATTGGATTTAAGCTTTTGTAGTTCATCTTTTTTTTTGCCTTTGATTAGTTCGAACTATTGTTTTGTCTTTTTGATAGCAGTTACGTGTGTTTTTTTATTATTATCGATAGTAAGGATAGTTTTATGATGAAAAATACAAAATATTACAGTATTTATTGTTACTTCATAACACAAATAGTTACTTTTTTAGATTAAGGTGTGTTATTTGTGTAATTGTTTGGTATTTAGTGTTTTTGTGTGTTATTTTTTGTGTGAAATACTATGATTTATATCGTTTGTTTTCCAGTTTTTTAATTCTATTTCTAACTTCTTGCTGCATCTTTAAAAGATTGTTTTATCTTTGCTTTTAACAAAACCTTAACATTTCGTTGATAGCTTTTGTACACTAACTGTATTAGCCTGTTGGGCTCATCACTTTTGAAAAACATATATTAAAAGTTTCTTCGGTGCTTTTATCGTATTTAGTTAGATAAACTACTTATTTAAACAAACATAAACATATGAAACACAAACTACTCAGTTTTTTCGTGGGGAGTATGATCCTTTCTTCTGTTGCTTTTGCGCAAGAGAAGAAAGTAAGCGGTCGTGTAACTGGCGCTGACGGGAAACCGTTGGTAGGAGTTACAATTGCTGTTCAAGGATCAAACATTGCTACTCAAACAGATGCAAATGGAAAATATTCTTTATCAGTTCCTGTTGGTAAAGTAATGGTTTTCAGGTATGTCGGTCATTCTGATAAGACTATAATCGTTAAAGATGGACAGTCATTATTCAACGTGTCACTAGAGGATCAGAATACAGCATTAGATGAGGTTGTCGTAGTCGCTTATGGTACTGCCAAAAAAGAATCTGTGACTGGATCCGTAACCTCCGTCTCTGCTAAAGATATCGAAAAGAGACCAGTTACCAATGCATTTGCAGCTTTAGAGGGATCTGCTGCTGGTATTCAACTGAACAATACTTCTGGTATGCCAGGTGCAGAACCTAGTATAAGGATTCGTGGATTTTCATCACTAAATGGTTCGAATGACCCTCTTTATGTTGTCGATGGTGTTCCTTTTGGTGGTAATATCTCCGATATAAATCCGAATGACGTAGAAAGTATATCGGTATTGAAAGATGCTTCTTCTTCAGCTTTGTATGGTAGTAGGGCAAGTAATGGTGTTATTATTATTACAACAAAGAAAGGAAAAGCTGGACGCTCACAAGTGAATGTTTCCACTGATCAAGGGTTTTATTCAAGAGGTATTGCAGAATATAGCCGAGTGAATGATAGACAATTCATGGAGGCTATGTGGATGGGGTATCGAAATAACTTATTGACAAGTAGTTCAACCAAATATCCGACAACCCAATCGGCAAATGATGAGGCTTCAAAGTCATTGGTAAGTAACTATCTTAAACTAAACATTTATGATAAAGATGATGATAAATTATTTGACGCGAATGGTAAGCTAGTTTCCGATGCGCAAATTAAAAGTGGATATCGAGATGACTTGGATTGGTTTAGTGAAGTAGATCGTATAGGACATCGTCAAAATTATAATATTGATGGGAATACAGCCACGGATAAAGCAAAAGTTTTTTATTCTACTGGATATTTGGACGAAAAGGGCTATATTAAAAATTCAGGTTTAAAGAGGTTTACAGGTCGTTTAAATGCAGAATTGCAAGCTAAAAATTGGTTTAAATATGGCTTCAATTTAGCAGGATCACACCAAATTTCAGATAGAATAAGCGGTTCCACGGATGATGCTGGTTCTTTCACAAATCCTTTTAATTATGCACGTTCAATTGCACCAATTTATCCGATTCATCTACATAATCCTGATGGTACCTATGCATTAGATGCTTTAGGAGATAAACAATTCGATAATGGTGAATCAACAAGATTACAATATGTTGGAAGGCATACTATTTGGGAAAATGAATTGAACAGTGATCAAACGATTAGAAATACTGTCAACGGTCGAGGATTCCTCGAATTTAAATTCCTGAAAGATTTTACGTTCACGCTAAATGGTGATTTGAATCTTCGTAATTCTGAACGCCGTACCTATAATAATGCAGTGATAGGAGATGGTAATGGACAAGGTCGCGCTGCTAGAAATATTTATCGGTACAAAAATTATACGCTACAACAACTGTTAAGTTGGAATAAGGACTTTGGAAAGCATCACGTTGACGTTTTAGCAGGACATGAAAATTATTCCGATAATTGGAGCTACTTGTATGGTTATAAAACGGATGAGACGTTTGCTGGAAAAACTGACATGGTTAACTTTACCAAGATTACCTCTTTGTATGACTACCAAGAGGACTATCGCGTCGAAAGTTTCTTGTCTCGCGCTCGCTATAATTATGATGGTAAGTATTTTGCTGAGGCCTCCTTTAGAAGAGACGGATCTTCTAGATTCAGCCCTGAAAATCGTTGGGGTAACTTTTGGTCATTAGGTGGAAGTTGGATAGTTTCCAAAGAAGACTTTTTTAAAGATGCACTTCGTGTCGTCAATGATTTGAAAGTAAGAGCATCTTATGGAGAAGTTGGAAATGATGAAAGTGCTAATAAATATGCACACTTAGCTTTGTATGATATAGATCAAAATGCAAATATGGCGGCTCTTTATAAAAAACAAAATGCGTCGCCGGATCTGATTTGGGAAACTTCAAGTTCTTTTTCTGCAGCTATTGAGACACGTTTATTCCAGCGTGCAAATTTAAGCTTTGAATACTTTAATAAGCAGTCACAAAATCTGATATTTGACGTTAATTTGCCGCTATCTGCCGGTGCGACATCTACTTCTTCTGCTGTTTCCACAATTACACGTAATATCGGTTCAATGTCAAATCGCGGTTTTGAGCTAACATTTGATGTCGATGTTTTGAAAGGTGATGGATGGAAATGGAATATTGGAGCGAATGCAACATGGTTGACCAACAAAATATTAGCATTACCAGAAGAGAATAGAGAAAATGGTATTATCACTGGTAATTTTAAATGGATGGAAGGACGTGGAAGATATGATTTCTGGATGTTTAAATTTGCAGGTGTAGATCAAATGACCGGGCGTTCTCTGTATCTTCCAGATACACAAAGATTTAATGTAAATGGTTCAGCTCCTGATAAGGCAGCTATACCAGCTGCTGAATTAATCGAGATTAACGGAAAATATTATGTTACCAATCCATCCAATTATGGTGTAAGGGATTGGTCGGGATCTGTTATTCCTAAGATGAATGGAAGTTTCAATACCAACTTTGAATATAAGAATTTTAGTTTTTCGGCTTTATTTACTTACGCTATCGGAGGTAAAGTATTTGATTCGTCTTATGCAGGTTTAATGTCTATGTCTGGTACGCCAAGTGCTATGCATACAGATATTATGAAGTCATGGAATGGAATTCCTGAAGGTATGACTGCGACTTCTGTAAATAGATTGGATCCGAATAGTATTCCAGCAATTAACTTTTCACAGAGCAATATGAACAACTATTCAAGTGATCGTTTTTTAACGGATGGCTCTTATTTAGTTATCAAAAATATTGCGGTGGGCTATAGTTTGCCAAAAACATTAGTTAGTAAAATAGATTTGTCTTCAGTAAGAATTGTTGCGGGGATCGAAAACTTGGCAACAATGACGAAACGCAAAGGAATGAACCCGCAACAGCAATGGAATGGTACTAGTACAAATGCTTGGGTAACTCCGCGTACTGTATCTTTTGGAGTAAAAGTTGGACTATAAGAAATAAAAGGATGAAAAATATAAATTATATTAAAGTATTATTTGCAGGAGTGTTGTTGCTAGCTTCCTGTAAAAAGGACTATTTAGAGACACTTCCTACAGACTCTGTAAGTACTCCTACGGTATTTGAAACAACAAAAAATGCCAAGTTAGCTGTAAATGGCTTAGCTAAAATGATGACCCAACAATATTTGGGAAGCCAGGGCTTTAATGGAGAAGGAACAATCAAAATGTATTACGGGAATTATCCTGGAAACAATTTTTTTGTCAACTTAAGTGGTTGGGCCGATATCATTAATGCAAATTACAATCAAAATTTAACAAGTATTTACCTTTATTATCCTTGGTATTATTATTACAAGATTATAGGTAATGCAAATCAAATTGTAATAAGTATTGATGGAGCGGAGGGACCAGCCGTTGAAAAAGATTTCATAAAAGCACAAGCATTAACCTTTAGAGCATACAGTTATATGATGTTAGCTCAGATTTACGGAAATAGATGGAAGGATTCCAATAATGGTCAAACTGGAGGCTTAGTTCTAAGAACCGACGTATCAACAGGAGACATGCCTTTATCTACTTTAGGGCAGACATATGATTTAATTTATAAAGATTTAAATGACGCAATAGCGCTATATGAATCGTCTAAATTGGATAGAGAATCCGACAAAAATTTCCAAGTGAATGAGGATGTGGCTTACGCGATTTACGCAAGGGCAGCACTAAACAAACAGGACTACGTTAACGCAGAAAAATATGCAGTTCTTGCTCGTAAAAATTATAAATTGATGAGTAACGCTGATTATAAAAACGGTTTTTCTACTCCGAATGGCGAATGGATATGGAGTAGTTATGGAGCCTCTGATGAAACGTTATATTTCTATTCATTCCAGTCTTATATTGCCTATAACTCAACAGCTAGTGCCGTAAGAACAACACCAAAATGTATCAGTAGAGAATTGTTCGATAAGATACCGACGACAGATGTTCGTAGAGATTTATTTTTGGATCCAAAGAATGAAGCATATACTACCGCAACGGGTATTGCGGGGACAGCTATGAAAGCGAGAGCATTTAAGTTGTTCCCAGATTTACAAGCTACTGCAGTTCCTTTTGCGTATATGAATTTCAAATTTAAAGCGAATGATATACCTGGTATCGGTCATGTGAATCATTTTAGGGCTTCCGAAATGTATCTCATTGAGGCTGAAGCGAAATTTTTCCAAAATAAGGCAGCAAGCGAAGTTCAAGGTGTTCTTAATGCATTAAACGCTACTTCAGGAAGGGATGTGAATTATGTTTGTACAAAAACAGGAACAGATCTACTTAATGAAATTAAACTTTATCGCGCGGTTGAACTATGGGGCGAAGGATTCGATTGGTTTGATATGAAACGATGGGGAGATACTATTGTGAGAAAAGACTTTGCTAACGGTGGTAATTATTTGACTTCATTGGTTACTACAATTAAGCCAGAAGATAAAAATAAATGGACTTGGGCTATACCTCTTCGTGAAAGCGATTATAATAAGGGGTTGGAATAATTTTAAGAAGGAATCAATAGTTAGGTGGCCGATACGTGAATTTCATGTATCGGCCATTTTTATTTTAAAATATAATCGAGATCGTATGAGTTCTCAATGTCTGGAAACGACCTCCAAGGTGATATATTACTAAATCGTTAATTTTATGTATATAAATTAATAGACTAACAATTTATTAATATTAACTTAATATTGAGAATCTATTTTTACGCCGTTGAAAGATGATGGAATAGAAGAAGGAAAAATGATTCTGCTCGTATCATATCATCAAAAGCGAAAAAGATAATTTATTTAAAATTCTCATGAAAAAAGCACTTTTACTCTTAGCTCTGATAGGACCCGTTGTAGCACTTGCGCAAAATAATAATGCGCCCTCCAGCTATGATCCACATGATATCAAGATTACGGGGTATCTTCAAACACAGTTTCAAAAGGCGCAATCTCCTGGAATTACGTCCTTTTCAGGTGGGGATTTTTCAAAGAATTCGGATAACAGATTTATGATCCGCAGGGGACGTCTTAAAATTGACCGTGTGGATACCTACTCGAGTATTGTCTTTCAATTGGATGCTACTCAAGACGGTGTACAACTAATGGATGCCTTTATTCAATTGCGTCACCCAAGTCAAAAAGGCCTTAGTTTAACTGCGGGACTTTTCAATAGACCTTTTGGATATTCCATTGTATACTCATCGGGCTATCGTGACTTTCCGGAACGGGCACGTGTATTCCAGACGTTGATGCCACGCGAACGTGATCTTGGAGGGATGGTAAGTTATCATCCTGGGGGTAAAGTTAAATTCTTAAATTTAGATTTAGCCCTGGTGAACGGTAGTGGTCACTCCGCTAAGGACTATGATTCTAAAAAGGACCTGATCGGTAATCTTGCTTTTAAATTTGATAGTTTAGCCGATAAAAAACTTCATTTGGGTTTTGGCGGCTCGTTCTATAAAGGTTCAGTGCGTAATGATACGAAAACGTACTATACGCCCAATAGCAATGGTTATACAGCGCATACCAGTGATGAGAATGAAGGTAAAGCCATCGGCAGGAACTATTATGGAGCAAACTTACAGGTCGAGTTTGATAATAGCTTCGGGAAATCCAGTTTCAAAACCGAATATGTGGCAGGAGACCAGCCTGGAGTTGCCGGTGGTGTCGATATTAAAGGACCTTACGCCAGCAGAAGTTTTACAACCCAGCCGACAACAGACCTTTATCAACGTAAATTTAATGGATACTATCTTTGGTTTACGCAGGAGATTGCGAAGACCGGTATTACTGCATTGATAGCGTATGACGTATATGATCCAAATACGAAAGCAAGTGGCATGACAATCGGCATGCCTGATAATTTTACGGCCGATGGCGATGTTAAGTTTAGTACGCTGGGCTATGGTCTTGCATATCAGATTAACAATAGGATAAAACTGACTGTATATAATGAGCATGTAACGAACGAAAGCACAAGTTTACCAAACTTTTCGGCTGATCTGAAAGATAATGTTTTCACTACAAGGCTGCTTTATCGTTGGTAAATTGGCTCAGTGCTGTTTTTTCGCGAGTATCGGTGTTGAGGGATCAATATTTAGTTTGACCAATATAGTAGGTTGTTTAGGCCGTTTGATTTAGAGATCTCCCGACACTTAGATGTTTTTCCGAATCCGGCTCAGTGATGATGCGGTAATCCCTAAATAGGACGCTAACATGGCTAATGGAACACGATTGGCTAAACCGGGGTAAAGCTTTAAGAACAGGAGATAGCGTTCTTTGGCATCGAGATTCATCATGGTATTTGCCGTTTTTAGCTTACTTTCCACCACAAAAGCATAAAGTTTGGCCATCAACAACGGCCAAACTTTAATTTCCTTTTCAAGAAGCGTAAAATTCTCAAAATCAAGGCTCCAGATCTCACTATCTGTGAGGGATTCTATATAGTCGTTGGAAGGTGTTCGATCCAAGAAGCTCTGAAGATCCCCAATAAAACGACCTTCATAAATAAAATAACGCGTAAAATCGTCGCCTTTACTGTTGTAATAGAGCGAACGGAATACCCCCGATTCCACAAAAGCAATGCTATTGTTTACTTTACCGCAAGCGACAAAATAGCTTGACTTTGGAATACTCTTTTTTTCGAATGCTTGTCGAATTAAGTTCTCTTCTCGCAAATCGAGCTGTCCAAATTTTCGGATGTATTCCAGTAATTGCTCCATGTTACCTTTATATTACTTAGCTAATTTAATCAATTCTTCACGTTGAGGTCCTGTTGAAAGATACTTTATGGGAACTTCTAATTCTTCTTCGAGAAAAGATATAAATGTCCTCAAGGTTTGTGGAAGCAAGTTTGCTTGCTTGATATTACAGAAATCGGTATTCCAACCTTTTAAATATTTCCAGATCGGTTTAATTTTTTGTTCATAAGATTGGGAAAATGCTAAAGAAATTTTTTGTTCATCTATTTCATAATGGGTACAGACGGGGATTTCAGCCATTTCGTTCAAAATGTCGGCTTTCGTAAGAACGAGTTCCGTAACTCCGTTTAACATGATGGCATATTTTAATGCTGGGATATCCAGCCAGCCGACACGACGGGGACGTTTGGTATTGGAACCGAATTCAGCTCCTTTGTCCCGTAAATCATTGGCAGCTTGTCCTGTGATCTCTGTTGGGAAAATACCATTCCCCACACGAGTGCAATAGGCCTTTGTAACACCATAAATTTTATCCACCAGTTTAGGCGACACACCCAAGCTTACACAGGCTGCGGAGGCTATCGTATTTGATGAGGTCACATAGGGATAACTTCCATGGTCGATATCAAGCAGAGTTGCCTGCGCGCCTTCCGCCAATACCTTCTTCCCATCTCGGATTGCCTTATTCAGAAAGATTTCGGTATCTATAATTGGCACTTGTTTTAAGGAAGTGCATCCTTGAATAAAATTGTGGTAGAGCTCTTCGAATGCAGGCATTTCTTGCCCCAAAAACTGTAGTTCTTTGTATTGACGGTTTAAATTTTGATATACGTCAGTATCAAAACTATCCGAGTGAAGATCACCAACGCGAAGGTTCTGTCTGAGTATTTTATTGGAATAGCTTTGCGCAATTCCATTTTTGGTCGTTCCTATCGTGCGATACAGTGGGGACTGTTCCATATAGATATCCCAATAACGATGGGTCGGTAAAACGAGATGCGCTTTTTGGGATATCAAAATCCTATTGAAGAGATCTTGATCTGGCATAATGTGCGCTAGTTCTTCGATTTCTGCTTTAAATGCTAATGGGTCAACGACCACACCGGTGCCAATAATGTTTTTGACATGCGACGAAAAAATACCCGATGGGAGTAGTTTAAGCGTAACTTTGTTACCTTGATAATAAATACTATGTCCGGCATTCGCGCCGCCATTAAAACGGGCGATAATATCATAGTCGCTTCCGATCAGATCAATGAATTTTCCTTTACCTTCGTCTCCCCATTGGAGCCCAATTAGAATGTCCATGTTGCGTTTGTCTTGAAATTATTGTCAAAGCTAGGGCTTGCAAGGCGGAGGGCAATTGCCATTTGGCAAAAAGTGCTCCTCATTATCATTTGGCCAGCAGTCTTAATGCGTTTGGATTGCGCTTAAGCTTGTTTGTGTCCCAACCGTTGTACTTTTTGTAGCCATTTATTCCGTTTAATAGGATCGGAAGTTTTGATAATTCCGATATAGGTGACTTTAACCGGCGATATTCCACAAAATTGAAGGGTTGATCTTTTTAATTGATTAACACTTGGTCTGCCGTAAACTAAAGCATAATACCAACTTGGTTGATCGAGTGTTGTAATGATCCGAGCAGATTTTCCTTTGAGTAATTTGTCCCAAAAAAGAGAGTTTTCGCGATATTGAAAAGCCCGTCCAGGTAAAAAAAGTCTATCGATAAAGCCTTTCATCAAGGCTGGAAGGCCGCCCCACCAAACGGGATGTATCCAGACCAAATGATCGGCCCATAAGATGTCTTCCCAGGCAAGGAGTAGGTCCTGCTCAAGTTCTGTCCGTTTACGATAACCAAATTCAAGGTTTGGATTGAAATCTAGGTCAATAATATGGATTGTTCGTACTGTAGCTCCGGACGCTGCCGCAGCTTCTTGATAGGCATTTGCGATGCCAAAATTGAAAGATTCCCGATTCGGGTGGCCATTGATAATCAGTATTTTTTTCTGCATGATGTTATACTACATCACAAAAATAGAGATACGCTTACCGTCTTTATAGGACAAATGTCTAAAAAGAAATTTCGCTGCGGATACGACTTAAATGACGTTGTGTAATGCCTAAATAGGAAGCGAGGTATTGTAAAGGAAGCTGTTGGATAGAATCAGGATGATCTTTGAGTAAATTGGCATAACGTTGTGATGCGGTTTCTTTTTGTAATTGAAAGACGCGTTTTTCAAGTTCAAGATATTGTTCCTCGGCAATCATTTTAAGGTATTTTGTCCATTTTAGGCTATTCGTAGCAAGCTTATCAATCATATTTTTTTTGATCGTCCACAGTTCGGCAGGGGTAATGGCCTGCATGGTCTCCATACTTGGCCCGCCTGTAATAAAGGAGGAGTAGGCCGCTATCCATGTATTGGGAAAGCGGAAACAATAGGTAATATCTTCCCTATTCGCACTGCTATAATAAGAACGGAAGATCCCTGATTGTATAAATGCAACCTCATGACAAGGTTGATTCTCTTTAACAAAAAAGTCGTTTTTGTTCAGCTTTCTGTATTCAAAAAGCTGAACAATCTGATTGATCTCTTCTTCGTCGAACAGACGCAAAGACCGAAAATATGTTGCTATCATGAAGTCCAAACTTAGAAAAATTGCGGTGTTCCTACAAGATAAATTCGATGTGTTTTAATCGGCTCAATGTTTAGTTTGCCGATTGAGCAACAGGGTAGATTTTTAATTCGCATCAATTAGAATGGCCAATTGCAGGCACATTTGATCGGAGCGATTGCTCCAAGCATGATTGGTGCCGCGTTGGATGACAATATCGCCGGCCTGTAAAAGCGTTTCTTCTGTGTCTGTAATCAAGTAAATCTCCCCTGTAAGAATAACGATGTAATCTAAACTTGCTGTCTGATGCATGACATTAACCTTAGCTATTGTAACAAATTGACAATGATTAAAGTGTATTATTCGCAAGTAAGAAGTCTCCGTAGAAATCGGGGATATTGCTGTCGTAAATTGCATTTGCGACAGCTGTTATTGGGTAGTTTACTTTAACGATCTCGGCATTAATTTCTTTTTCAGATAAGGTTATTATTGTGTAAGTTGCTTTTCTGTCTTTTTCTTTACTACGTCCGACGGAACCACAATTGATAAACAAGACATCTCCATCCTGTTGAATATAAGAATGGTGTGTATGTCCCATCACCAGAATATCGATTGCTTTTTGCTTTAATTGAGTTGATAGAGCACATTTTTGGGTTGATTCATGGATGTATTCGTCATTGCTTTGGAGACTGGCATGGACAAGAAGGATTTTCCTAAAACTCGTTCCAAGTTTGAAGGTTAGTTCAATGGTGTAGGGTAATGTTGCTAGCCATTTTTTATGAGGGGCCGATATCTCCTTCTTACTTAGCTTGATGGCGATTTCTCGATTTGAAGTCTCTATTACATCATGGTGTGGTAAAGGGATAATGGCTTCGTCAAAAGCAATTCTTTGGTCATGGTTTCCCAGTAGACATGGAATGTTTTTTTCTTGTATTCTGTCAATGACTTCATTGCCCCAGGGAGCGAAATCAACAAGATCACCTAAGCAGTAAATTTGTGTTAATCCTTTATTTTTGATATCTGTTAATACCGCATCCAATGCAATTAAATTGGCATGAATGTCACTTATTATGGCAAGTTGTATCATATTCTTATGCTACAAACATAATCATTCGGATAGTCAGTCAACGTACACTTTAAGAGGTAAAGAAGAAAATGATAATAGCATTATAATTTTTATTCTAAAAGAGGAGGAACTGGATGGGATTGGTGAAGAAATACTGTTAAATAAGCACATATCGAATAGGCTCAGATATGTGCTTATTTAAGTGATACGTTACTAAAGATTCATCCCGCCCGATACTTCAATGCGCTGTCCGTTGATCCATCTTGCATCTTCTGTACAAAGGAAGGCCACCACTCCACCGATATCATCGGGTACACCAGCAACTCCTAAAGCTGTAACAGCTGCAATATGCGCATTTGTTTCTTTGTTATCCCGCACATGCCCGCCACCAAAATCAGTCTCGATTGCGCCAGGAGCAACGACGTTTGCTGCAATACCTCGAGGACCGAGTTCTTTGGCAAGATACCTCGTGAGTACCTCGATTGCCCCTTTCATCGAGCCATAGGCAGATGATCCCGGAAATGCAAAACGGGCGAGGCCAGAGGAAATATTGATAATACGTCCGCCATCATTCAAATAGGGAAGAGCTTTCTGCGTGAGAAAAAATACCCCTTTATAATGGATATTATAAACTGTATCAAATTGTTCTTCTGTGGTTTCTATAAAGGGTGCATATAAGGCAGTGCCCGCATTATTGATCAAAAAATCAAAATTAGACTTTCCCGTTTGTTGTAGCAAATGTTGCGTAACCCGTTCAATAAAGCCATTAAAGGACTGCACATTTCCTGCATCCAATTGGAATGCAGCTGCATGTTGCCCTAAAGATTGTATCGTAGCAACCACATGATCCGCTTCCTCCTGATTGCTATTGTAGGTTAAAATGATATCGATTCCTTTTTTTGCAAGGCTAACAGCCATGTTTCTACCTAAACCACGGCTTCCGCCTGTTACCAATGCTATTTTGTTTGTAGCCATTTTAATTTGTTTTAAAGATTCAATAGCACAAAGATCCGCCGAAAAGTTGAGCCTTTCCTTGCGAAATGCAAATGGATGTTTGCGAAATTCAAATTATAACGTTTGGGAACGAAAAATGTTTGGGGCAAAGCTGGTTTGCTTTTTGAAAAAATTGGAAAAATGGGCGATCTCCTCAAAGCCAAGTGAATAAGCAATCTCAGATATATTCCAATCGGTTTGTCGCAGTAAAATTTTTGCTTCCTGTGTGACTCTGGCTGCGATGACATGGCTGGTTGTTTTTCCAGTATTTTCCTTTAAAATTTTATTCAGGTGGTTGACATGTATGGCCAGTCGTTCCGCAAAATCATTAGCTGTTCGTAGTTGTAGGCGTTGCATCGGAGATTCAAGTGGAAATTGTCTTTCTAGCAATTCTACAAATAATGAAGTAATCCTATTGGAGGCGTTGTGTGTAGGATTTGTTATACTTTTGGGTTGCAGCTTTTGGCCATAATGGACGATTTCAAGCACATAATTTCGCAACAGATCGTATTTAAAAACGTAATCTGAAGATAGCTCTTTATTCATTTTTAGGAAGATTCCCTCTATTTCAATGCGTTGTTCTTCTGATAGTTGGAAAATCGGAAGGCCGCCTGGTTGAAAGATTGGCAAATCATCTATGATCACACCACTTTTATTCCTTGCCAGAAATTCATCGGTGAAAACGCAAAAATAACCTTTTTGATGCTCATCTTTCGGTATCCAATGGTAAGGAACCTTAGGAGTAGCAAATACAAGTGCCGATTCATCGATTTCGATTACTTTGTCGGCATATTCGGCTGTGTTTTTTCCTGTGATTAAACTGATTTTATAATACGTTCGCTTATTGTAGGGCATGATCGGTTTATCTTTCAACTTAGCGGCAAGTTCCTCATAACTGAACACATTAAAATGACCAATCTCTCTTGCGATCTCTTTTGGGATACTCGCATTGATCTCCCGATAAAATTGTTCGATGGAAGTTGTTTTCATTTAAGCCCTATTTGCAATAATCAAATGTAGTGCTTTTAGATTACATTCGGTAACAATGTACTTTTTTTGAGATTTTGCAATTCTCATTTTAATGTAAATTGCAAAATTATATTTTGCACAACATAAATCCTTGCCATACATTTGTACAAACAAAACAAATTAAAATATGAAAACGTTATATAACATCGGTGCGACAGCCAAGGGAGGACGAAATGGTCAGGTAAAAAGCGAAAATGGTGTATTGGATTTAGCTGTTCGTATGCCAAAAGGTCTAGGAGGGGCCAATGATGATTATGCCAATCCAGAGATGCTTTTTGCGGCTGGTTATGCGGCATGTTTTGATAGTGCCTTGAATTTAGTGATTAGATCAGAAAAAGTAAAAGCGGGCGAAACTTCGGTAACAGCCCATGTGAGTATCGGACAATTGGATAATGGTGGTTTTGGTTTGGCTGCAGAATTACATGCAAATATACCTGGTGTAAGCCTGGAATTAGCGCAACAATTGATTGAAAAAGCACATCAAGTTTGTCCCTACTCAAATGCAACAAGGGGTAATATGGATGTCAAATTGACGGTATCAACTAACGAATAATATATGAATTATATTGCCAACGTGCTTACAGCACTCGTACTTTTAGAACATGTATACATTGTATGGATGGAAATGTTTGCTTGGGAAACTGCAGGAAAACGTAGTTTTGGAAAGGCTCTTCCGGCAGAATTATTTAAGCCAACGAAGGGGCTTGCTGCAAATCAAGGGCTCTACAATGGCTTTCTGGTTGCAGGTTTAGCCTGGTCTTTTTTAATCAATGACCCCATCTGGAGTTACAATGTATGCCTGTTCTTTTTAGGATGTGTCCTTGTTGCCGGTGTTTTTGGCGGAATTACAGCGAGCAAAAAGATATTTTTTGTACAAGGAGTTCCTGCATTGTTGGCGTTGTTATCCGTTATTCTCTTAAAATAAAACTATAATTATATGTCATTAATAGAAGATTTACAATGGCGTCATGCTGTGAAAGCATACGACCCGACAAAAAAAGTTAGTCAGGAAAATGTAGATAAAATCGTTGAGGCTGCACGCTTTGCACCTACTTCTTCGGGTTTACAGCCATTTAAGATATTGATTGTTGAAAATCAGGCATTGAAAGAAGAACTGGCAAAAGGAGCACTAAATCCAGACTGTATGCGTGAATGTTCACATGTGCTTGTTTTCGCTGCCTGGGATCGTTATACGGAAGAACGTATTGATAAAGTTTATGATTTTACAACGGATGAGCGGGATTTGCCAAGGGGACGCTTTGGTTCTTATACGGACAAGTTGAAATCTATTTATTTGAGTGAAGCTGCCGAAAGAAATTTTGCACATACTGCAAGACAAACTTACATTGCTTTAGGTTTGGCGTTGGCTCAGGCAGCTGAACTTCGTGTCGATTCCACACCCGCCGAGGGTTTTGATAACCAAGTCGTGGATGAGGTTCTACAATTAGAAAAGCATGGACTAAAAAGCGTTTCATTGATGTATGTTGGCGTGGCGGACTCTTCGAGAGATTGGATTTCGACGATGAAGAAGGTTCGGGTTCCTAAGGAAGAGTTTGTTGTTGAATTCAAATAAACCGCAAACAACTTTTTCAATCCCTCAGAAACTCAATATATTTGCAAGATGGATGATTTATTAAAATTAGACAAACAACTCTGTTTTTCCGTGTATGTGCTACATAGAGAAATTATGCAGCAATATCGAACTATTCTTGAAGAGATTGACTTGACCTATCCACAATATATCACGATGATGGCTTTATGGGAGAATGATGAGCAGACAGTAAATCAATTGGGGGCTAAGTTATTTCTAGATAATGGAACGCTTACACCACTATTGAAGCGCTTGGAGGCTAAAGTTTTGCTTACACGAACACGAAGCAAAGAAGATGAACGCGTCGTGAAGATACAGCTTACAGCACAAGGATTGCAATTGAAGGAAAAGGCGAGCTGTATTCCCCTGCAGATTTTTGAAGCCCTTAAGCTCGACTATACTGATATGGTTCAGCTTAAAGCTTTGGCAGAAAAAATCGTGAATAATGTTGGGAATAGCTAGTTTTTATACGATATGAAATCAAAAAAGGATTAAATACACCTGCCTGTATTTAATCCTTTTTTTTGTGCTATGGATTGTCTTGAGCGATACATGTTCGCGTTCCTTTTATTATACATCATATTAGCATATTTCGGATTTTTTCATAGGACTGTAATGTGGAGATTCGTGGTATGGAAAATATCATTCAAAAGATAGAAGATCTAAATTGGCCTTTGATTACCGAAGAGATGCATAAGCATGGTTATGTGGTTATACCAAACCTGTTGACAGCTTTACAATGCGATCTATTAAAAAAAGGGTATAGCGATTCGACGCTCTACCGTAAAACTGTCGTTATGGAAAGGCATCGATTCGGATTAGGGGAGTATAAATATTTTGACTACCCACTACCTGAGTTGATTCAAACGATTCGATCTCAACTTTATCCCTATCTTGCCGTCATTGCTAATACCTGGTTTCGTGCGCTGAAAATCGATATATCATTTTCATTGAAACATGAAGACCTTTTGACGGATTGCCGTTTGAAAGGACAAGAAAAAGCAACAGTATTGATTTTGAAATATGGTCAAGGAGGTTTCAATACGCTACATCAAGACTTGTATGGAGCGGTTTACTTTCCGATGCAGGTGATTTTGATGTTAAATGAGCCAGGAGTCGATTTTATGGGCGGAGAATTTGTATTAACACAACAAGTTCCGAGGGCTCAATCAAAGGCAATTGTTTTGAAACCTAAAAAAGGTGATCTCGTTTTATTCGCAACAAATTTTAGGCCTGAGAAAGGACGAATGGGATATTTTAGGGTTAATATGAAACATGGAGTGAGTGAAGTCACGGCCGGTGAACGCCATGCGTTGGGTATTATTTTTCATGATGCCGAGAAATAAATCCCACACAATGGAATGGCATAAAAATATAACAGATGCTTCATTGCGCGCCAAGATTCGAGCGGGAGAAATTCAATTTGGTGGCAATGAAAAGCTAAAAATTTATGGATTGCTTTGCTGTATTTCGGGAAAACGGATGAAGCGGGAGAACAGGGTCTTTTTTTCCACTGAGCAAGAAGCGCTAAAACATCATTATCGCCCTTGTGGGCACTGCTTAAAAGCGAACTACGTTGAATGGAAGGAAGAAAATAAAAGATTTGATAAAGTGTAGTTCGCATTAAGTTTGATTATATAGAGAATCTAAGTAAATCAAATTTGGAAAAAGAATCTTATGTCAAATTCCTTGTATATTGTTGAATTTTGTGTTTATCTTGAGACGGGATTAATTATCGTAGATCAAAAGAAAAATGCGTTTATATTCGATTGCTGTTTATTTTATTTTTTCGACTCTGCTGTTGATAAGCTGTGAAGAGGGGAGGCGAGATCCTAAAGTATTGAGTTATATGGCTCATACTGAACGTGACAGTGCCCGTTTGGATCTTAATCTTTTTGAGAGCCGTTTTCATGGTAAATTGTTCTTTTATAGACCTGGAGGTGAGGTTGATTCGGGAGACATTCGCGGCAATATCCAAAAAGACACTTTACTTGGGGACTATTATTATACGCCATTTGGCTGGGGACAGAAAAAAAGAAGACCCTTTGCTTTATTAAAAAAAGGGTCTTTGTATATTTTAGGTACAGGAACGGAGCAAGTGTATATGGGAATTCCACATTATATACCTTCAACCATCAATTTCCAAGACCCAAAGTTTATCTTTGAGAAAGTTAATCACTAGCCTCTTATCATCTAAATTAGGCGTCTACAGTATATTTTTTAATCGAATATATTGTAGTAGCATAATGGTTTTTCCATCTTTGATTTCACCTGTATCAATCATATGTAGTGCTTCTTCGATATTGATTTCTAGAATTTCAATATGCTCTTCCTCTTCTTCTAAACCACCGCCATCGCCAACTTTCATGTTATTGGTGTATTCTGCTATAAAAAAATGTAGAATTTCAGTTACAGAACCTGGAGACATATAAGCTTCAAAGATCTTTTTTGCTTCCTTGATCTGATAGCCTGTTTCTTCTTCTGTTTCCCTTCGTATACAGTCATGGGGAGAATCTTGATCAAGTAGACCTGCACAAGCTTCGATAAGCATGCCTGACTCATTCCCGTTGATGTAAGTTGGTATTCGAAATTGCCTTGTTAATATGACTGTTTGAGCACTGGTATTATAGAGTAAAATGACGGCTCCATTGCCACGATCATAAGCTTCTCGACTTTGTTGCTGTACCGTCCCATCGGGTTTGCTGTATTGATAAGTCACTTTTTTTAACGTGTACCAGTTGTCTGATAGAATTTCAGTTTTTACAATTTTAATATCTTTTATTGCCATTTTTAGCGCGTTAAAGTCAAAAGATAAAAATAAGAATTGCAATCCAAACTAAGCAGGAAAAACTAAGAGAAGCTTTGATGAATTTATACGAAGTATTGGTGAATCTCAGTCCGTTCTAAATTGTTTTGGATTCAGACCTGTGTGTTGTTTGAAGAAATTAGAGAAGTAAGGAGAGTCGACGAAACCAAGTTTGAACGAAATTTCTTTGATAGATAGATCGGTTGCTTTTAACAATCGTTTTGCTTCCAAGATAGTTCGTTGTTGAATAAGCTGGCTCGGAGATACTTCGAGCTTTTGACGGCAGATTTTAGTAAGGTGCGGAGTTGATATATTAAGTTGTTTCGCATAGAAAGATACCGACTTCTCATGCTGAAAATGGATGTCAATTAACTCTTGCAACTTTAAAAGACATGGATTGGAGTCATTATTTTGTTCATTTTGTACTATTTTCTGTACCTCTTTGCTTATTATAGATGCGACGACAGCTGTGCGAGAGTAGATAATTGCAGGAACGCAATTGTGATCCTCAAGTTCTTTTCTTATTGCATTAAATTCATAATAAAGCAGAGCAAATGTTTCGCTAGAGAGTGAGATAACAGGAGTACGTTGATAGTAAGCAAATGAAAAATGGAAATTGGGCGAAAATTTCTCGAAGTGTTCCCTATCGACCATCAATTGGAAACCAGTTGTATTGGCCCCTAATTTCCAACTATGAACTTGCTTTGGAAACAGGATATGGATTTGATGACGATCAATATGGTAATCTTTAAAATCAATCGTATGAACACCTTCTGCTTGGTCAAAAAGTACCAATAAAAAAAAATGATGCTGGTGTGGACGCGCTATATGATGTTCACCACGTAATTCCGAGTATAAATATCCTTGATTACCTGCAAGCTGGTCTTTTCTAAATTCTTGAATATCTATTGTTGGAAATAACTCCATCGAAATGACTTTGAACCTAAATATAACTATTTTATTTTAAACCATCTTCCAATACCTGTTTGCTGATGGTGAATTCACGATAGCCAAAGGCTCCGGATTTATAACCAATTACGGCGCCAAATTCAATGCTTTTTAAGGAAGATGTCTTTGGGAATACAGAAGAGCGGTATACATTGGCCGCAGCTAAAGGTTTTTCGAATACACGAAAGTGTATACCATCCTTTGAATAGGCGAGATAATTCATATCTGAGGTAAATCGGTCGACGTTTCCAATTGCCAGACATAAAAAATAATATCCATCAATATAGGAACCTTGCAGATGCCAAGTCGAATACCCCTTGCTGAATTCTAGCCAAGGTTTGTTCATAAATTCAACTTTCTTACTGTCGCGATATGCTGTAAAATCTAATCCATTTGTAGAAATACGCGATAGGATATTGGTCATAATTGGTGCTTTGTAGCTAGGCATGAAATCCACTTCGTAACTGGTCGTTAAATTTGTCGAATTTCTCACAAATGTTGGTGAAAGGATATGGTTATCTTGGAAAGATGTAGGTTCATTACTATTATACACGAGTTCCAGCGGTGTCCAGTCAATCCCATTTTTTGATGTTTGTCTTACAATAACACGTTCAGCTTCTTCATTTAATTTTTTATCGTTGTTTGCGCTTTTGGCGCCCCATTTTTTTAAAATTTTGCTTGAGAAAAAGCAGCCTCTATAATATAGTTCGAATTCCTCACCGTTGAAATTCCAGTCTACATCGGACCAATAACCTTGATTGGGGCTACCATCTTTTTGGATGAAAGAATCTTCTAGTGCCGGACGTCGTTGAATAGGATTTATTAATCCAGCCGGAGTAATCCATTCTTTTCCATCATTAGAAACTACCACAGTCGGATTTTCATAGAGAGAGGCGGTACGGTCTGACCCGATTATGCCAAAATATGGCGTAAATACCATCCAATATTTGTATCCTTTGAAACCGGCAGGGAAATATTCAACATCTGGGTGGCAATAACTCGCGCTATTGCCAGAGATATCGCGTATCCAGCCTGGGAGTTCTTCGCCGGGTTGGTTTGCATTGGCAATTGTATTAATTTTTATTGAACCTAGGTCGCTTGTGAAACCTGTAGGGATGGGTAATTTATCTTTTTCAATGACTTCGGGATCAGGTGGTACAATTCCTGGATGAATATCTCTTTTACAACCAATAAATAACAAAAATCCCAAAAAGAAATAGGCAATTCTCTTAAATGACATATAGATCAATAAAAATAAAATATGAATGATAATCCCTTACGGTTTTACTTTTCCTGTTAATCTTAGCTAAATGATAGCAAAAATGATTTATTTTTTTTATTTCTCAAAATCAATTTAATAAAATACTTTATATGTTGTAAATATTTGGTTTTCTGATTTATAAGTGTCTTTTTGACTTGTGTCGATGGAGGCTGTTCCCGGCTTTATCCCCCTGTTTGATCCATCAGTTGGTAAAGGCCTGATTGCGTAGTTTCACTGACTTTGGTCGCCAATCATTTTCAGCATGAAATAAGGGTTGCGTAAGGATGTCTCATTATTTGGGGCTCGTTAGATGAAATAAACTAGTGGATAATGTGCCTAATTAGCTTGCTGTTCAGATTTTGGACGATTCACCAAGCTTTCAATGCTTAATGTAAATTTATTTTGTTTGGCAACGCGAAATTCTTTTTCAATTAATGACATGATAACAAGCTAGAAATCTATAAATTGCTTTGAGGTTCAACTTAATATTTTGCTGGATAACCTATATTTTTTTTTGATGTTGGCGAGGACGTTCTTGTAGTATTTCGTTTTATCGGTTTCGTCAATAACAACAATTTCAACATCGTTTGCTTGAAGTAATTGCATTTTATCTTTGGAGAGTGCGAACCATTTTTTTGTTGTATAATAGAAAAGTTTATTTTTAATAAAGGTACTTCGTCTATAAAACTTATTTCTGGCGCGGTAGGTTAGCAACCACCAAAGGTCTATTTCTACAAAATCAAGCGATAGACCTAGGATATGGATATCCTGCGTGAAAAATAAGTCAATCCAGGATTGGAGTTTAGTATCTTTTTTTCGACTTAATCTTTTAATTAATGCAGCCTTGTAGACTGTTTGCGAATTATAATTTGTCCCATTAACGACATAATCCCTCATTTTTTGCAATTGACCACAGTAATGTTCATAACCGAGGTTAATGGAAGAGGGATTTAGGCAGTCGCCGTGGATGTGCCAATAGTTCGTGTTGCCGATTTGGTGTTTACGAAATACACTGTAGGTTGTTTCACGGATAAGGCCAGCATTTGCTGTTGCGGTTTCTCCTTCTAAACTGAATTCATAGTTAGTTGTGATGATATTTTCGATCGAGAGATCCCGAATTAATTGGTGGATTTCATTTTGATTGATTTGAGAGACACAATCCGATATATAGCTTTTAAGTTCTCTTTCATTAATATGCTTTTCTCGAATTGCGTTAAGGAATATTTCCTCATACAACATAGGGAACGGTTTTTGTCCATTTTCCAATGAGCTAACTTTATACTTTTCTTTGATGTTGTGTAGCAAATCACTCCAGCTTATCCCTGGTGAAATATTATTAATGTCGTTCCCGACTAATAAAGCAAACTTGTTCATTGTTTTGTAAATCAAGATTTACGTCTGTAAAGTCAAATGAAGATGTCAATCGATCGCATCTTTTGATATAACATTTAATCGATTGAATTTAGATTTCTTCCATACGAATTTAATAAAAAAATCGAAGGATTTTGTACATGACCACAGCGATGAATGGGTTCTTAATCTCATTATATACTGCATGGAAACAATGTGATGTAAATTGAAACTTCTGTGAAAAATGACTACGTCATTGCGATGGATGGATCAGTCAAATATGTTGGTTTTATTCGTCAAAAAAGGCTAGGCGAACCAACTTCCTAGCCTTCACGGTATAACTCATCCTATGCTATAACAAACAAATAACAAAGGAATACAGGAAATGTTTGATGTCTCTTCAAGGATGGTCTGTTGTGATATGGCTTGACAATGATATCACGGTCTTGGCAACATATTCCCATAAATTATAGTAGTATTTTGTTGTGTTATTCTCGCTTTTGAGAGTGCTATGAAGAGCAAGTCCTGTTAAGCTCGCTTTTGGTGTATACGTACATCGATGAAAATTTTGCACAATATTCGGTATCTGTAACCTACCGCTTACATCCAGCTAATAGTGCGCTTCACTGCGCAGGATCACGCTTAACTTTGTATAAATTAGAAGCTAAATAACTCGTAATAAAGTGTGTTTCCCTTCTCTCAATACAAGTTTTTTAGTGTAAGAACAGATTAATTCATAAAAAAATCGTGATATGGAAATTAAAGAAAACAAACTTATCGGTGTTTCTTATAGAGAAACACCAAACAAAGGTGGGATTATTAAACCCGTTTATATTATTATGCATTACGACGGTGCGTCCAATGCTACAAGTGCAATTGATTGGATGACCGATTCCCGGAGCAAGGTTTCCGCTCATCTTCATATTAGTCGTGATGGTATCATATCGCAATTGGCGCTTTTTAATACAAAATGTTGGCATGCAGGCCTTAGTACTTGGGCCGGTCAAAAAGATTTGAATAACTGTAGCATTGGAATCGAATTGCAAAATAAAGGGATGGAGAGTTACACTGAAAAGCAGATCAATGCGGCAATAGCAGTATGTAAAGCAATTATCCGTACTTATCCGATTCGAGAGATTTTAGGGCATTCGGATATTGCACCTGGAAGAAAGGAGGATCCAGGGGTACAATTTCCCTGGGAAAAATTTAAACCGTTAACAAAAGGAAGTTATAATGGAATTACTTGAGATTTTAGAGAAATTGATTATCCCTGTAGCGACAGCTGTAGGGGGGTATCTTGTTGGAAGGCCTAAGCAGCAAGCCGAGGTGGAGGCGACAAATGTTGAGAATGCCGGAAAGGTAATTGAAAAATGGGAAGGCTATGCCAATAGGTTAGAGAAAGATATTGAGCATTTACGGACGATCATTGAAGATCTTAATGAAGGGTTACATTTGGCAAATGACGAACGTATGTCTTGTGCTAAGACTTTAGCGGATTTGCAGGTAAAATATGATGATCTTATGAAACTTTATAATAGGCTACAGATTGAATTAAAGCGCGTTAAAAATGAAAAATACACTACAGATAATCGCAATGCTGCTACTGGTTAGCAGCTGCGGTTTGTTTAAAAAGGTTGAGAAAACCAATGCATCACAAGAGTTTGGCATCAAAGAAAAAAATACAGAGTCTGCTACTATAGCACAGAAGACAGGACATATACAAGTTGTTGGATTAGCTAAAGAGGCTTTGGTAACAGATGAATATGTGATGCAAGTTGAAGGTGAGGGGATTCAGATTATGCAGGATGGCGTTGTTCAGCTACATAAGGGGAAAGTCTATGCGAAAAAGGAACATTATTCTGAAAAGCTGCAGCTTGAAAGAAGGTTAAATACCAATTGGAAAGATCACAAAGCAAAAAGTAGTCAGCAAATTGAAACGAAAACGGAGCTAACTAAAGAACAATCAAAAGAGGTTGCAAAACCAGCAGTGTCAAGTCTTCTTTATTTTTTAATGGGGTGCAGTATATTGGTCGGCTTGATTATTTGGTGGATAAATAAACGTAAGTTGATCAGAATTTGGTAGTTACCCATTAAAAAGATCGTTACCATTATATTTTAGTAAAATTCAGTAAATAACACGAAATAGTCCTTGAGTATAAAATTCAAGGACTATTTTGTAGAGCTGGATACAGTTGCTGAATGAGCAGAGCTGCTGTGATTGTATAAAATAATATTAATCCCCATCGAAATGCCGGTCAATAAGGTAATAATTGGCAATCTGTTTAATCTCTTTTTTGAAATCACGATAGAGGTCAAATTGATTGCAAGCACAGATGATAGATTTCTGTAATGTGTCATTGTTTATTTTTAAGTAAGGACCAAGTTCCTTGTATATGCTACTTTTTACTTTTGTTTTCAGATTATTTAATTTTTCCGGCTGAAAGATACGTAGAACAACGGCGATAGCTTTGTAACGATGCTGTATGTCCTTGTAATTGATATATTCGCCCATAATCTGCTGAGAAGGAATGCCCACAAATTGACAATAACAGTCAATTACTTGGCTGATTTTGGAAAGATCAGATTCATAGATCTTATCGATGGATTTTAGTATCTCGGGATGATTTTCTTTTAAGAAACTCATGATGAATGAATAATATAATGTGTTCATACGTTGTGAACGATTTTTGTCGGTTACTATACTGCTTTCCTCTTTTCGTGAAATATTGCTGGTTTTTTGTAGTTGATAATAATCCACTGGGTATACAATGGGCTGTCTGAGATGTTGTGACATGAGCTGTTCCATTTTCTTTTATCTTTAAGTATGAACTGATTTTCGTCTCGCAAATTGCAAATCCTACGAATAGCTGATCTGCTTACTACCCTGCTTATCTATTCTAGGGGTCTATATTTTTTTTATTGTTTAACAAAGTTAAACAAATTTGTTAATCTTGCAAGTTTATTAAAACCTAATTTTTACTTTTTATATGAAATAGTAAACTTATTTGTTTAACTGTAATGCTTTGATAGTTAGAATTTTATTGTTTTATTTTGATTGTCTATTTGTTTAGGTTTAATAAGTTGTGTAACTTAGTGTCAGATTGTTATATATTTGTGTAACATTTGTTAAATACCCGATCGACTATGGAAACTTATCCAAATAATAACTTTGAAGTTTTACGCTTGGAGATGCGCGTTACTAACCGTGAATTCGCGTCTTTACTAGGGGTACGCGAGCAGGTGTACTCGCGTATTAAAAAAGGAGAGTATCCTATTGGACTTACGATGAAAACACGTATTCAAGCGGCTTTTCCTCATGTTCAGTATGACTGGTTGCTGTATGGAAAAGGTGAAAGAATGGAGGTAGCTCCTTTAGTGCAACCCGACACGATAGCCATGCTTAGTATTGGTAATGGTAAGTCAATAGGATATTTTTCGGAGGACGTCAAGTTTATTGACGAAAATAAGAATAATATATTTTTTGAAGTTTCCCCAGGACGATATTTGATGCAGACAAAACTTGTCACAGAGAAAGCTAAAGCCGGGTATCTTTCTGGCTTTTCTGATGCTGAATATATGGACGATTTACCGGCACATTTTATTACAGTCACTGAGTTTCATAAAGGTGCCTATCGTTCTTTTGAAGTTAGTGGTGATAGTATGACCGATGGAACAGACGCAAGTGTATTGGACGGTGATATTGTGACGGGACGTTTGATTAAAAGAGAGTTATGGCAATCAAAATTTCATACCCACAAATATCGGTATTGGGTTGTTGTACATAAATATGAAGGAGTTATTATTAAAGAAATTGCTCATCATGATGTCAATAACGGAATTCTTACCCTTCGTTCGCTAAACGCTGATAAAACAAGGTACCCAGATTTTGCAGTAAGTTTGGATGATGTTGACCAAATTTTTAATGTTGTAGATATCAGCCGTTCGCTTTAGGAATAGCCTAGCTCGGATTATTTTCGGTTTGACGGTTCATCTTTTCATACCAAAGTTAATAGATGGACCTTTTTGCTTCAGCTATATATGCGATAAATTAACCCAATCGCGCACTGTTAATTGAAAGTTATCCGTACCAAGTTTGTATGGTGTTGCTAAAAAATATAGAAATAAAAACTAATTATATTAGTTTTTATTTCTATATTTGGCTATAAATTGAACGTATGCGGACATGTTGTTGCGTCCTATCTTGGCGCTCCTAGTATATATTTAACGTTAAGAAGACTGATAACGTGACGAGAATATTGGTTGCTCATTATTCAGGCATGTTCGTAGCGTTCAATTGAAATAATAGGTACATGTGCGTAGGTTATCAACGCGGGGTGGAGGAATTTTCGAATAATTGAACTATCTACTAAGCTGTACCTATGGACTTGCCATTTACTAATCATCATATGTTTATTTTTAAAGCCAGGTTTCGAAATCTGGCTTTTTTATTTCTTATGCTATCAATTGTTGTTAGTTTTAATCTTTGACAAAGCTTACATCGGTTATTTTATAGGAAAAATTATCTTTTTCCCGTTCATTTACAGGTTTTTCCATCTCATTGTAGTGTACTGTTCCTGTCATCTTGAATGTTGTATGAGAATCTAGGTTGATTTTTTCTCCCTTATCGTCAAATACATAAAAGTTCTTAAGCGTATAATTTTTCTGATCTGTAGGAATTTCAAATAAAACATTGTTCTTTTCTGTCCCTACAGGTAATATAACGCTGAATGCAGTGAACTTTTCAGAACTAAACGCATGAGATTTAACTACGAAATTCATGGCCATAGTTTTTGATTTTCCTGATGAGAATGTAAAAGAAGGCGCATCAAATTCACCTGTTAACGTAATAGTTTTGTTTTGGTTGTCATAGTTTGATTCGATCGCTTTTACCGTATCGACAGAACTACCATTGCAAGATGAGAACAACCCTATGGCTGAAGATACTAATAATGATGTTGAAATTAAGTGTTTAGTTTTCATGGGGAAAAATTTCATTAATTGTAAAGACTATTTTTATTGATAGACAACTTCTGCTTATTAATGTTTTGGTAATCTATCGAAGATTTTTTGGAATCTTCGATATACCTGCCTTCATGCTGATTTACACTCACATTCAATAACATCCGTCGATTAATTTTTATAAAAGTAAGGTATTGAGGAAGAGGTTTTAGCACTTGATTTAAATTCGGGGGGAATGGATTTAAATTCGCATACATTGGACTTTTTTTCGTCTAAAAGAGGTCGGTAAATAATAGCAAGTTTTTTTCGGTGGAAATGCCAGTAAACGGGCTATATGGTATTTGATCCTAAACTATTACCTCATATTATGATCAATTTCTTGCTTTAAAAAATACCAAGTTAATAATTAAACAAGTGAGTGTAAGTAAAGAGCAGCAAGTTCGGATGTTATTCCAAAATACCCAGGGTTTTTCAAAGGCATCACGTGCAAGTCTTAAAGATTTTTCTGGAGATATAGATAGGTCGATCGAGGCCAATTGATTGTTCAAGGGGACATTCTGTGTGCCTGTGACCACAATTACACCAATGATATAGCTTAGGCATGCTACTAGTATTAGATAAAATTTTGGTGACGATAGATCCAAAGATAATATTGTAGCCATCAATAATAAAATTGGAGCGCCTAGAAAACAGCAGTAAAAAGCTGAATTTAGTATTTCTTTATTAATATTTTGCATGGCGGTCAAATAGGCTTTATCGCTGAGTTTATGTAGCCCCAAATTGACCGAAAAGGTATACGAAAAAAATAAGCCTGATATAATAGCCGAAAATATTGTTGCCAGCGCTAAAATGATGTCTTGTAATTTCATGTCTATATTTTTTTGATGTATCATGTTTTGCTGAACTCATTGTCTAAGCGTTCTGATTTATCAAAGCATTGTTTTCTTATCGTAAATTTTTCGAAGGAGTTGAGGCTAAAAAAAATACACACTTTCGTTGCTCTCGACCTTAGACAATACAAAAGTTGTGATAATCAGGGAGTCAATATAGAATAAAAACGACAGTGACCTATTTTTTGTTAAATGACGCTGGAGTTGTGCCTGTGAAAGTCTTAAAGACACGAATAAAATGCGATTGGTCGGCAAATCCATTTTCATAAACAATTTCCGTTATCTTTCGGAAGTCTTTGCTATTGAGCTGTTTAAAAGCGGCCTGAAATTGTACCATTTTAGCGAATTGTTTAGCGGATATTCCAGTTTCCTTGAGAAACCTTCTTTCAAAAGTTCGGATGTTCAATGCTTCTCTTTTTGCAATTTCTTTAATAATGATTTGGCCCTGGCTTTCGATGATTTCAATAATTGCTCGCTGAATCGAAAAATCAAGTTTATTTTTCTTGCTATCGAAAAAGCTGAGAAGCGATTGTGTCAATAGTTGGATGCTGTTTTCAGTTGTTGAAAATGAGGATAATGTGCCGGTAAGTTGGTGGAAGGTTGTATTTGAAGGAGTATTTAGATCATAACAGTCGTCGTTTATGCTTTCGGGCGAGATGCCCCAAAATGTCCGTAATACAAATGGGTAAAATTGAAAAACGATAATCTGAAAAGGGCCTTTTACATCGATTGAAATCGGTTTTATTGTCTGACCATAGAGGAAAATCTTTGACATTTTTTTATCATGAGGCTTGATTGTAAAATCACCATAGCATCGTTGAAACAATAAACCAGGGTAACCATCAGCATAAAAAGGTAAGTTTACGCAATCATTCGTCTGACTTTCAAACACTAGGATCGCCTTTACGAATAATGCAATGGATGTATCTGGACAGATAATCTGAGGCTTCATTTATAAATTGTTTGGCTTTGCTTTACGACTTTTTATAATTTTAAATATACAGAAATATGAAATAAGAATATATGGATAATCGTTGGATTTCGATTAGTGGATTTACTGTGACCCGTAGTGTTTAAAGTATATGTCGTTGATTCAACTTATTTGAAATAGTAGAGCGGTTTTTTTCTTCTCACCTGAAATAATTGTGCATGTTCCAGTAATTTAACATAATTATTTTGCCAATAATTGGCAATCCAATTTGAATCCAATGAAGGGTTGTAATGACTCAGGTCACTTTTTAAAACGACTGAATCCACTGCTTTGACTTTTTATTATTGTACTCAAAATTGAAACTACCATTATAGTTGGCTCCCACTAAATTTATTTGTGTTCAGGTCGGCAGCTGAAAGCGTTTTTAGAAGTTCTCTAGCTGCGGCGCTACCTGCACGGTTTGCACCGATTGTCGATGCTGATGGACCATAACCCACGAGGTGAATTCTTGGTTCTTTAGCGACCATGGTCGCTAGTCTGCCTGCCATTTGAATGCCACCCTGTTTTTCTTTTGGTAGCATTGCGTCTAGATGGCTCAATGAACTTTTAAAGCCTGTATTCCAAAGTATAACATCTGCTTGTTGTTCTGTTCCATTGGCCCATTTGATCCCCTTTTCTGTTATTTCTTGAAACATTGGAAAACGTTGAAGGACACCCCGTTTTTCCATCTCCTGGATTTCTGTAGAATAGGGGAGGCCCGTAACGGAAACGACAGACAAAGGTGAAAGCCCCAATCGTACACGTTCCTCTACCATAGCAACCGCATTATGCCCGGCCATGTCATCAAATGGCCCCTCTCTGAATAAAGGCGGTCGTCGTGTTACCCAGGTTGTCGTTGTAACCTGGGAAATTTGGTCCAATAGCTGAATGGCAGAAATACCGGCTCCAACAACAATAACATGTTTGCCACGAAAATACTCTGCAGTTTTAAAATCCTTTGTGTGGAGTTGCTCGCCCCGAAATAATTCTGCACCTGGATAGGTAGGAATATAGGGGTTTTCCCATGTTCCAGTGGCGTTGATAATACCGAGTGCTGAGAAAAGAGTTTCTGCCGTATCGATATGAAAGCGATCTTGGTACATGTAGACTTTTTCTACTTTAGCTGGTCGATATACTTGAAGTCCAAATTTTTCTTCATAAAGTTTAAAATAATGGGGAACAGCGGTGTTGGCTTGAACTTCCGCCCCTTTTGTTGATAAAGTCTCCTCAAACGACATGCCGGGCAAATCGTATATTTTATTGACTGTACTTAAGGTAAGGGAGTCCCAGCGAAATTGCCAGGCTCCTCCTGGTGCAGAGGCTTCATCCAGGATGATAAAATCCGGCCCGATTTTAAGTCCGAGCTTCTTCAAATGATAAGCAGCAGAAAGTCCAGCCTGACCCGCACCAATGACTGCAATTTTTGTTTTGTAGCGAATGTTCTTTATCATACGAAAGAGGAGTTAACGCCAACCAAGTTCGGGAGCTACGTGTTCCAAAATGGCTGAAAGAATGTGGACATTGTAGTCGACCCCTAGCGTATTTGGAATGGTCAATAATAGCGTGTCTGCTTCCTGTATTGCTTCATCTTGCGCTAATTCTTTCACGAGTTGATCTGGTTCTGCGGCATAACTTCGCCCAAAAATCGTCCGCTTGTCCGATTCGATTACCCCAATTTTATCTGTTTTGTCAGCCTCTTGCCCGAAGTAATAACGATCTAAATCATCGACCAGAGCGAATATGGATCGACTGACTGAAACGCGGGGTTCACCAGGGTGCCCTGCTGCTTTCCAGGCCTCTTTGTATAAACGTATTTGTTCGGCCTGCTGGATATGAAAAGGTTTGCCATTTTCATCATATTTCAAAGTGGAACTTTGCAGGTGCATTCTGTTTTGAGCAGCCCATACAGCCGTGGCGTTCGATGCTGCTCCCCACCAGATACGATCACGTAACCCTTCCGAATGGGGTTCGAGCCTCAGCAGACCGGGCGGGTTTGGAAACATTGGATAGGGATTTGGTTCAGCGAAACCAATTCCTTTAAGTTTTTCTAAAAATTCCAATGCTTTTTGCCTTCCCATATCAGCATCTGTTTCGCCCTCGTTGATATTGTAACCAAAGTAACGCCAACCATCTATTACTTGTTCAGGCGATCCTCTGCTGATGCCGAGCTGCAATCTGCCCCCGGAGATTAGATCTGCAGCTCCAGCGTCTTCCACCATATAAAGGGGGTTTTCATAGCGCATATCAATGACACCGGTGCCGATCTCAATTTTTGAGGTTTTGGCTCCAATGGCCGATAATAAAGGAAAGGGAGATGCTAGCTGATTCGCAAAATGGTGTACACGGAAATATGCACCATCTATGCCTATTTCTTCAGCAGCTACTGCTAGATCTATGGATTGCAATAAAGTATCGCTTGCGGTCTGCGTACTATATGCGGGATGCTTGGACCAATGGCCAAAAGATAAAAAGCCTATTTTTTTCATAAATCACAATGGGATTTGATGTCAATCAAATTTAATAAATGTTGCGATTATATCGGTAGTTTGGATTGTCCGATGGGTGTCAATAATATATGGTTTGAATGAATTTGCCAAATGACAAGTAGGCTGTGGCTCAAAAAGAGTAATTTTATGTATTATTCAATTGTATAAGTGATTCAGAGTGATGCTTTCAGACAAATTATTACAACAGATCGAGTTTATTAAGGAGATCGACAAGATTAAATATATCCAGCGCAGGACAAAACTTTTCAATAGTGACCGTCCCGAAAATGACGCTGAACACAGTTGGCATCTTGCCCTAATGGCTATTGTGCTTTTAGAACATGCAAATCAATCAGTGGATTTATTGAAGGTAGTCAAAATGGTATTGATACATGATATCGTCGAAATCGATGCAGGTGATACTTTTATCTATGATACAGGAAAAAACCATACCAATACAAGTGCGGAGCGTTTGGCAGCTCAGCGGATTTTTGGAATTTTGCCTGGGCAGCAAGCAGAGGAACTCATTGCGATCTGGGAAGAATTTGAAGCTGGTCAAACGCCGGAAGCACAGTTCGCACGAGCGATGGATCGATTGGAGCCACTTTTACAGAATAGTTCCAATAATGGTGGAACCTGGAATGAACCTGGTGTAAATTATGAAAAGGTTTATGCAAAAAAATCTGTCATTAAGGATGGCTCAGCAGTATTGTGGGAATATGCAGAAAAATTGATTGATGCTGGAGTTGCTCGGGGGATTCTGAAAAAAGGAGAGTAGGTAGGATACTCATCAATGGCCAGCAGTAATCCCGATACTATTGCTGACCATTGTGGTTTTATAAATATACATTAATCGTCATCATCCTCTTTTTGTTCGCTTACCTTTAGGAAGGCGGCTCTTTTTGGAGCTGGAGCAGATTCACCTTTAAGTCCCTGCCATAGAATTTCATTGAATACCAAATCAGGTACTGCGTCTTCTTTCGACCAATCATATTTGTCACTCCATACAGCTAGTTTCCCTTTACTTGGATTGCGCTCATTGAGATCTACATTTGCGTCGACATGATCAAATGGAGTATAATCGGGGTTATTGCTAAACGATCGCCACATGGGTGTTGCAGCAGCGTCGTATTGCGTCATTGGTTTCATCCCTAAAATCAGCTCTATCGTTCTAATCATCCCTGAGGTTGAATACATGGTGTGATCTACAGATCTTCTTTTTACATAAGGGCTAATCAAATAGGCAGGACTACGGTGTGCATCCACATGGTCAGGACCATTCTGGGCATCATCTTCCAGTATAAAGATCGCAGATTCTTTCCAGATTGGACTCTTGCTGATATGGTCAACAAACATCCCAACAGCGAGGTCATTGTCCGCTACATGAGCATAAGGGGACTTTTTGCCGGCACGCATCCCTTCCGTATGGTCGTTGCTGATTCGAATGGTTGTCAATTGGGGCATTTCTCCTTTTTGGATGAGTTGATCAAAATCAGCTTTCCATTGTCTTATACGTGTGGTGTCGGCAACACTCAGGTCATAACTTGTATATCCAGTGGCAACATGCCCTTCCAAAGATTTTACGTTGGGTTTTCCTTTATCTGCGAATTCACCATAGGTGCGATAAGATACCTGATGTCGCTTGGCATTATCCCAAATAAATCCGCCTTTATTGTTGGCTATTTCTCGTTCCCCTTCTCCTCCATAAGTGCCGCCGCGACCGCCATAGCTTGATGGCCAGGTTTTCTCCAGATAGTCGGTGGCATAAGCACCCATACTCCAATTGTGCCCATCCGCACTAACTTCCGCATCGACATAGAAATTGTCTAGAAGTGCAAATTCATTGACAATTTTGTGTTGATTAGGCGTGATTTTTTCGCCGAATAAACAAAGTGAAGCGTCTCCATTTCCTTGTTTAACATCACCTAGAACTTGATCGTAGGTACGATTTTCTTTGATGACATAAAATACGTATTTGATCGGAGAGGGGGCTCCAACTTTCATTGGAATAGGGTTGCCGGCTTCACCCTCTGTTTGCAGCTCTTTTTCTTTCGAATAGGGCGTATTCCGGTATACCGCACGAGAATATAGGGCGAGTTCTTCTGGTTTAGGATCAGGTATAAAGCTTAACGTTCCCCTAAAAAGACCAGCAATATATTGTATCTCTTTTGGTTTGTTGAGGTCGCCTGCATGACGATCGACTTTTTCCTTTTGGTCTGTCGGATTGGGACCTTTTGGATTAGCTTTGGATGATAAGCCTTTACCATTTGTAACCAGAATTGTTTTATCGACTACTTTTACATTCGTTGGATACCAGCCCACTGGAATAAATCCTTTCGAAATAGATCTCCCAGGCTTGCTTACGTCGAATACTGCTAAACAATTGTTGTCTGCATTGGCTATGTAAAGGGTTTTACCATCTGTGGACAAAGCAACACCATTGCTGGTCGATCCACTTGGAGCATTAGGATACAATGCTGCATTCAATGTTTCTACGACTGCTCCTGTTTTAGTATCGATTATGGATACCGAGTTGTCATTTGCGTTGGCGACAAAAAGCCATTTACCATTTTTACTAAACGTAATTTCATTTGGGTGGCTACCCACAGGGATCTCTTTGGTTATCTTATTTTGTGTAACATCCCATACTAAAATCTTTTCTCCGCCCCAGACGCTGATATAGAGTTGTTTTGCATCAGGTGTTAGCTGGCAGGTATACCCCTCAGCTCCCAAATCATAAGTTGCTTTCGTTGCTTTGGTTTTTAAGTCGATGACATATAGTTTTTTATCTTCTCTGGTGACAGTATATAATTGTTGTTTGTTTTTATCATCTACAGCCAATCCGGCTATTCCTATTTTATTGGGCCATGGCTTGCCAAGAACAATAGAATCTTTGGATGCAATTTTTCCACCGTTGATTTTATAGATCCTGATCATGTTATCATGTCCCCCAGAAGTATACAGTGTATTATCATCGCTCGAAAAAGCCAATCCATACCAAGATTTTGGTATAGCAATACTATCGATTTTTCGTTGTGAAGCGAGATCGATAAGATCTATTGTTTGTGTACTTTGTCCATTGTTGCTGACAGCTGCAAGCTTTTTATGATGACTGATAACTAAGTTCAGCGGTAAATCTCCGAGCTCTATCTGTTTCCCAACAGGGGTTAGTGTCCAGCCATTTGGTAGTCCAACTTTATTGCTTTCCAAAATTGAACTAATCCTATTTTGTATATTGTTTTGACTGAATGTGAGTTGTGAGGTTGCAAACATACACGTTGTCAAAATAAATGTTCCTATTCTTTTCATGGGACATATTTACGAAATTGAGTAGTCAGACTAAATAGGAAGCTTCAAAATTAAAGAAAACTTAATATTGGACCGCGAACTTAGTGTAGGTGATGACGCGCTGTTTTTTAGTATGGTCAAGAGCCTCTGAAAATCTGTAATACAGGACTGATCAGAAAATTTTGCACGGAATACTCTTTGTAATCGTTTATAACAAGGGGTGATCGGTTAATAGGTAAAACTCTGTTGTTTACCGATGAAAATTGTTTTTTCACCGAAAAATTATGGTGTTTTACAGTTTGTTTTTTGAAATTGGGCGGATAAACTATTCAATCTTTATTTATGATACACTTCTTTAATTCATTAGCAATTTTAACTATAGTAGGATTGGTAAGCCTCTCTACCAATGTGAAAACTAAAGATTCCCAGGCCAATATTGGAGACACGATGGTAGAATATAAATCTTCAATCAATGGCACTGTAAAGCCTAATACCTTACACAGTATGCGGCAAGATAAGATTCATTTATATACCGACTGCAAAGATTCCATTTTATAACATGAACTTTCTTATTTGAAGCTGCTGTTTTTATTTTTGAAAAATATAATTTTTAAATTACTTTTTTGTTATATAGATTAATTTCGTATATTGAGTTATAGTGAAAAATCCAAAGGGTATGTTACGGCATCTGTTCATTTGTGTAGAGCTCTAGCGTAATTTCTAGCTTTGGGAAGCCTATATTTTTAAATTGATTATTCTTAAATAGCTTGTTATGAAAAAGAAAAGTTCGTCGTGGTTTTTTTATGCCATTATTGCTATTGTCATTTGCGTATTTCTATTATTGAATCTACCAGAACTTATTCAGGGATTTATGAACGGTTACAATTCAGTTATTAAATAGCAACTCGATGTTCACCGTTTAATTTCCCATATTTACCGAGTTTTTTACTGTCTTTATCTAAATTTTGTAGCTGTTGCACGCCCCGTATTGTAGTTTAGAATGAGTAAACGGAATAGGACTAATACCGTATTTCTTGAATGGAACTTAATCTGATCTAATGAAACGAGTCGAAATATTTAAAACCAATGTTTATCGAATGAAAGATGCACAGCAAATTGTTGCAACTCTTGTCAGCCTGTTTTCATCTTATAAAATTAACTTCGATCTTGAAGATGAAGAACGTATTCTAAGAATTGAATCTTCGCAATTGGAAATTGAGACCAACAGCATTGTTAGAAAGATGTTTGAGTGGGGTTATCGTTGCGAAAGAATCATTTAATCATTCATGAAAAATAAAAAGCTAACTATTATATTAATTTTCGTTGTAAATTGCGCTGGTAATTTGTTGAACAAAACTGTTGGCAGTCCCTAAGGATGTTATGTCTAATAGTCAAGTATTTCAATATAAGATTACTCAAAAAAACATTGTTGGTAAGCGTAATATATCGGATATGATAGGCAATAGCATGCTCATTTTTTTAATGCTCTTTATTCTTAATACAGACTGTTTTGCACAAAATGGAACACCGTTAACGATAGGCACATCAGAGATATTGCATTCAAAAGTTTTGGCTGAAGACAGAATGATCAACATTCATCTTCCCGACAATTATAACCCCAATGATTCTGTTCGCTATCCAGTGGTATATGTTCTTGATGGTAGTATGGATGAAGATTTTTTTCATATAGCCGGTATTGTACGTTTCAGTACACAACCCTGGATCGATAGATTCCCGCAAAGTATTGTTGTTGGAATCGGTGGAAACACACGAAGGAGAGATTTTACCTTCCCTGTTGAAAACACAGATTTTATAGAAAAGGAAGGTTTTCAAAAAGCGAGCTTTCCTTCGTATGGTGGTTCAGAAAAATACCGGATATTCCTGAAAAATGAATTGATCCCTTATATAAATGGCAATTTTAAATCGAACGGAAAACAGACTTTAATTGGAGAATCATTGGCAGGACTTTTTTCATCAGAAATATTATTTAAACAACCCGAATTATTTGATGATTATATTATTATAAGTCCAAGTTTATGGTGGGGAGAAGAGTCTTTATTGACGCATGGGGAGAAGTTTCTGCAAACTAATTTGAAAAAAAATATAAAGGTTTACCTCGGTATCCCCAACAAGGAAGAAGACATAAGAATGTATGATGAGGCTATAGTGTTATCGGAGATTCTTAAACGAAACAAGAAGATTCATTTTGTATTTGATTACATGCCCGATGAATTGCATTCGACTGTAATACATCAAGCGGTCTACAACGCTTTTAAGAAGTTGTATCCAAAAACGGTCTATTCAAAGTAGTAATATGTCTATTCTGAGATTAGTTTTATTTTATACTTAGTTTTGTGCGATCACGCCACTCATCTTCCAGGATTGACATCAATAGCTTGTCGTGAAATTGATTATCTCTAAAACAGGCTTTACGCATTCTTCCCTCCAATTTAAAACCGGCGTTCTCATATGCTTTTATGGCTGTATAGTTTGGCTCAGATACCGTCAGCATAATTCTGTTGAGCTCTAGTTTTCCAAATCCGATAGCTAAGATTAATTTGGTAACTTGAGTGCCTATTCCCTTCCCCCATTCTTCGCGATCACCTATAAAAATAAAATACTCTCCGGATCTGTTTGCTTTGGAAATATTACAAATGCCTGTATAACCAATCAGTTTATTAGAGTCGTTTAGGAAAATTCCACGATTAAAATTTTTAGAATCGTTGACAACGGAGAGAAACCAATTGTCGATTTGATCCCTTGTGTTTAGCGACTGAAAAAGAGAAAGGGAGTACTTTATAGACATCTCATCATTGATCCATTCATAAAATGGAGAGACATCTTCGAGTGAGAGCGGCTTTAAATCGATCATCGTTTCATAAAAATGGTGTTCGTTATTTCATACGCGAATTTACCGCTTTATTTTAACGGCTTAATGATTACTTGATCGACCATTTTCCCCTGCTGATCGAGAATTTTGAAGATTCCTTTTTCGTCGTCTAAATCTACGCGGAGCACATTGTTGTTGGAATTTACAATGATCGGAAATTGTACTGTATTTGTCGCATTTTTGATAATGTGTCTATGTAAATGTCCTGATAACATGATCTGTGTTCCTGCTTTGTTGAGGATAGGAACAAATTTCTCCAAAATCTCCTGTTCCCCGTGCCAGCCACCAAAAGGGGGCATATGGCAGATTACGATCTTATATTTAGCATCTTTAAATGACGGGTTCTCAACTGCTTGAGCTAACCAGGCCGCTTGTTCGCTTCTATAGTTATCCATGTCTACAATACCGCTATATTCAATGTCGGTATCGGGCTTGTCTTCACCGCAATCTAAGACGATAAAACCGGTATTCCCATGCTTAAATTGGTAATATAGTTTACCTGTTGGTGTTGGGAAATATTTGGGATATTCAATGGCAAAAGGTCCACGTGTTTCATGATTGCCTCTTGCATAAAACATTGGTTTTTCACTGGCGAACTTTTTAATGGCGGTATCCATGAACCCCTCATACAGCTGTGTTTCACTGAGTAGATTACTAACCATATCACCGTTGAATACCACAAAGTCACTTGTCTTTAGATTGCCGATATCCAGTAGCTTATCGAGTACCTCATTGCGCTCATGAATATCATTGACAACTGTAAAATGGGTGGAGCTGGCATGGCCAAAGGTTTGGAAAAATAAGGGTGCCTTTTGATAAACATCACTGGCTACTACTTTTCCATATTGTACATTGACGCCAACATGTTTGAGGACTTCTTGACTATACACACGATATCTATAGCGTGTTCCAGGTTTTAGGTTGTTCAATGTAACTTGATGCAACGTACCTACTTTTTTGAAGCCATAGACAGCCGCATAATATTTTGGTCTTTCCTTAAAGTAAAAGTGACTGGAGTCATCTGGGGCCAGCTCAACCCAGCCAGTAGCAGGCTTGTCTGTCGTCCAAATAATGGAAACAGATTGCTCAGTTAATCCTTGAATGAAAGGTAAGTGATTTATTCTGATCGCATCCTGACCAACTGCCATAAAACAATTGAAGAACAACAATAGGATGATGCATTTTAGTTTAGTCATTGTATTACCTGGGTCTATAATTGATTTTGGAACCTAAATCGGTTTTTTCTTGCGCTAAAGATATAAAATTGTGTGAACAAGCTATGGATTGAAATGTAACAGTCTTGCTAGACTAAAAGGTGGCCCGTTTTGTTTTTTGCTAAAAAAGTGCTGTAAACAGGTAATAATTAAGAAAATGCGACCTGTGTTTGGCACTTATATTTGGAATAACCTAAGTAAGAGCACCTAATCAAACACAAATGAAAAAGATAGTTTTATTTTTATCTGTGTTTCTAACTTCACTAATTGCACTGGGCCAGCAGATCACGGGAACCGTACGTGATAAAAATGGTAAACAATTGGCCGGAGTAACTTTGAGAAACACGAGTACTTCCAACAGTACACAGACCGATGATCAGGGGAATTTTAAGATTTCAGGTAAATCCGGAGATATCTTAGAGACAAGTTTTATCGGATACGAGCGGGCTCGTCAACCCATTCCCGCGGCGGGCAAAATGACCTTTACCCTGGTCGAAACATTGAGTATTCTAGATGAAGCCGTAGTGATCGGTTACCAGAGTACCTCCCGCAAAAAAGCGACCGCTGCGATTTCAAGTATTTCGGGTAAAGATCTGGAAAATCTTCCGGCAGCCAGTTTTGATATGTTGCTTCAGGGAAGATTGGCCGGCGTCAACGTTCAGAATTTTTCTGGCGCTCCAGGTGCTTCGCCGACATTGGCTGTTCGTGGTACATCGGCCGTTAGCCTGAATTACTCCAATGACGATTATTACAATGTCATTAGTAATCCACTCTATGTTATTGACGGAGTTCCGCAGCCAACGGAACAATTTGTAGGCCCGAATACAGGAACAGGAACAAATTATCTAGCAGGTCTGAATCCTAATGATATCGAATCTGTGGATGTGCTCCGAGATGCTTCTGCCGCCGCAATTTATGGTTCTAGGGCAGCAAATGGGGTGATCATGATCACGACGAAAAAAGGGCGTAACGGAGATCCGCGTTTTATGTTAACCGGATATGGTGGTCTAACGCAACGGCCCGAACTCCGTGAAGTGACACTCGGAAGAACCGAGCGTGAGCAGAAGATGAGGATACTAAAGAATCAGCTTTCTTCCAACGATTTCAGAAATCTGCCCTTTATGCTTACCGATTCGTTGAACCCTGCATTCAATGGGAATACAGATTGGCAGGATCTATTCTACCAAAAAGGAAAGATTAAGAGTGCAGATCTTTCTGTTAGCGGCGGGTCAGCGATTAGTTCATATCGTTTTAGTGGGAACTATTACGATGAGGCGGGAATCATTAAAGCAACCGGATTTAAACGCTATACTGGAAGGCTCAATTTGTCCAGTAAGGCAATCAATGAACGTTTAACGATCAATCCCATTGTGGCCTATTCGTATAATAAGCGAGCGCGAGGAAGCGGGAGTGACGTGAGCCCAATTGCCTTGAGTGCCGGTAGTATGCCATCATCACTTTTTAATCTTTCAGATGCAAAAAAAACTTACCTTTTGGGTACCTATAATAGTAGTCTTGATAACAATGAATCTTCTAATCTGAATACCATGTCTATTTCGGAGATGCTGGG